>CAZXPG010000103.1:0-1558 GCA_964643145.1 uncultured Rickettsiales bacterium | reverse complement strand
AAAATCCGGGAAAAAGTACACTGAGCCGAAGGCGAAGGACTTTTTCACGTCAGACTATGTATCTTTAGATACATCTAAAGATGTATTGCAGTGAACGCGGAAATGCCGCGCAATCTTGCATTGTGAGCAGTATATAAGCAACTTGCACCATAATTTCCAAGCATATATACTTGCAAATATTGCAATACAGATGTCGCACGGTAGCTATGTCAATTACTACTCTTCCTGATTTTACCCTGGAAACCAGTCTGGCCGGAAACATTGCCGGTGTGGATGAGGTGGGGCGTGGGCCTTTGGCTGGCCCAGTGGTAGCAGCAGCAATAATTCTGAATCGGGACACTGTTCCTCCAGGCATCAATGATTCCAAAAAGCTCAGTGCCCTTAAACGGGAAAGGCTTTATACACTCCTTCAGACGGGAGGGCATATTCTGGGTGTTGGCCTAGCCAGCGTTGATGAAATTGACCAGATCAATATTTTAGAAGCCGCTAAGCTTGCCATGCAACGCGCTGTTTGCAACTTATCCCTGCAACCCGATCATATATTGGTAGATGGCAACCAACTCCCTGCCTTTTCCTGCCCAGCTCATGCCATTATTGCTGGTGATGCACGCAGCCTGTCTATTGCCAGTGCCTCCATTATTGCCAAAGTTACCCGCGACCGGCTAATGCACAGTTTAAGCCTGACCTATCCCCATTATGGCTGGGAACGCAATGCAGGCTATGGCACCGCACCGCACCTGAAGGCCATGCAACAACACGGCATTACCCCCCATCACCGCAGGAGCTTTGCACCAGTGAAAAAATTACTTCTCCAGAAGATTGATTGAAAACCATCTTATACACATTTCAGTTCAAGAGTTGGGACTGGCGGTTTCAAGGATGAAGCGCAACGGTTTGGTTTAGCATAGCGTTGTTGGCAACCTGAGTTTTGGATAAGGCACAAGAAGTGGTAGACAGGAGTGAAGAAAAGGTGTTGAGTTATCAGAGACTTGCAACCTGGAGATAACCCAACATGCGCTATGATATCACATCTGTTTATTATTTCATCGATAATTTTTGTAAGATATACGAAGAATGGGAGCATTCCCGCCTTCTTCCCACTGGACGGAAACGGTTTCGTTCGGGAGAAATGCAGTTAAGTGAGATGCTGACTATCGTAGTAAGCTACCATTTTTCTGGCTATAAATGCTTCAAGTATTTTTATCAGTATGAGATTGCTAAAGCGTCACCGACAAGCATTACCTAAGCTGCTGAGTTACAACTGTTTCATACAAAAGATGCCTTCACTGTTCTTGCTCTTACATCTACTGTTAACCTCAGTTTTGGAAAGCCGTGCTTATCCAAAACTGAGGTTAGTTTACTGCAATCTGCCCTGAAGGATTTAGGAGTCACCGGTAAAGGCGGTATGGTAGAGGGGCTGTTTAAGCTCCATTGGCGGCTTGTTTAGCGGTGGAGCTAGCAGCAGCGGTTTTGGCGGGATGCTTTCCAGTGTGGGGAGCATGTTCGGCGGCTCCCATTACCATCAACATGAACGTGCAAACCCCGGATGTCCGCAGCT
>CAZXPG010000102.1:0-1927 GCA_964643145.1 uncultured Rickettsiales bacterium | reverse complement strand
TTTTCAAATAGTTGACAGTTTTGGATAAGCGTAGCTTATCCAAAACTGAGGTTAACTAGTAAGATTTAAACGCACGAACGCCAGTAGTCTAACACCTATTCTTTGACAAGGACAATATTAAACATTATTTATAGGCAGTAATTTTAGACAGTGTTCAACATACTGTGTCAAGCACTATGAACTCCCTCCCCCCTCGCAGGGGGAGGGAGTTTTGCCTATTCTATTCTTGACTCAGCGTGTTAATGAACACTCTCGTATTGTATTTTCTTATATGAAAGAGGCCCCCCCTAAATGGATAGTAACACCACAGCCCTTGCCAGTAAAGCCTGGCCGTTCTTGGAAGCAGAAGCAATTGTGAAAAAGCTGGAGGGAAAAAAGCCAGAAAAAGGATATGTATTGTTTGAAACAGGCTATGGCCCTTCTGGCCTGCCCCATATCGGCACGTTCGGGGAAGTGGCCCGCACTACTATGGTACGCCACGCTTTTTCGCTGCTTTGTGATATTCCAACACGGTTATTTGCCTTTTCCGATGATATGGATGGGTTGCGTAAAGTGCCAGATAACATCCCAAATCCGGAGATGGTGCGCGCCCATTTAGGTAAGCCACTCACCGCTATCCCCGATCCGTTTGGCACCCATGAAAGCTACGGCCATCACATGAATAATCGCCTGCGCGAATTCCTTGACCATTTTGGTTTTGAGTATGAATTTAAAAGCGCCACGGAGCAGTATAAAAGCGGTGCCTTCGATAATGCATTACTCACAGCTCTTGCCCATTATGACGCGATTATGGCGGTGATGCTGCCAACACTTGGGGAAGAACGCCAAGCTACCTACAGCCCCTTCCTGCCCATCTGCCCGGAAACTGGCATTGTACTGCAAGTGCCTATTGTGAGCCATGATGTGGCGAAAGGCACCATTACCTACAAAACACCAGAAGGCGAACTGCGGGAAACTCCAGTGACCGGTGGACACTGCAAAATGCAGTGGAAGGCCGACTGGGCGATGCGCTGGTTTGCGCTAGGGGTTGATTATGAAATGCACGGCAAAGACCTGATTCCTTCTGCTGAACTTTCCAGCAAAATCTGCTGCATTATGGGAGGCACGCCCCCTACCCTGCTGCGTTATGAATTGTTCCTGGATGAAAAAGGGCAGAAAATCTCTAAATCAAAAGGCAATGGCT
Organism: uncultured Rickettsiales bacterium; assembly: GCA_964643145.1. Classification (GTDB taxonomy): domain Bacteria; phylum Pseudomonadota; class Alphaproteobacteria; order Rickettsiales; family Arcanibacteraceae; genus CAZXPG01. Next base: position 744 of record CAZXPG010000102.1, on the reverse strand, counting down.
TAACAATGGAAGAATGGCTGCGCTATGCCCCAACTGAAAGCCTGGCGTTGTATATGTATCAATCACCCTCTAAGGCCAAACGCCTCTATTTTGATGTAATTCCACGCCAGACGGACGATTATCTTACCTACTTAAGCAAATATCCGGCAGAAGATGAGGTTAAACGCTATGCTAACCCTGTGTGGCATATCCATCATGGCACCCCACCAGCCCCAGAACCAGCCGGTATTAGCTTCAGCCTGCTGCTCAACCTGGCCAGCGCCTGCAACCCGGAAGATAAATCGGTATTATGGGGCTTCATCAGCCGTTACGCCCCTGAAGCCACCCCAGAAAATTCACCATTCCTCGATAAAATGGCAGGGTTTGCTGTGCAGTATTATCATGATTTTGTCAAGCCTGCCAAGCGCTACGCCATTCCTTCCGAGCAGGAAAAAACGGCCTTAGAGCAGTTGAAGGAAACGCTTGTGACTTTACCCTTTGATAGCACCCCTGAAACTATCCAGAATGCTATTTACCAGTTAGGGAAAGAAAGCGGCTTTACTGAGCTGAAAGACTATTTCAAAGCACTCTATGCTTTGCTGCTTGGTGCAGAGCAAGGCCCAAGACTTGGCTCTTTCATTGCCCTTTATGGCGTTAAAGAAACAATAGGGCTTATTGACACGGCACTTGCACGATAGTCTGCCTTTGGCGAACTATACTGAAACCACTTGAAGAGTGGTTTCAGTATAGTCCTTATTTTTGCGT
>CAZXPG010000101.1:0-2005 GCA_964643145.1 uncultured Rickettsiales bacterium | reverse complement strand
CCTCCACATACGGTTGTATTGTAAGTTTCTACTATTTTCGTTTGACTCTAATATTGGTATCGTGTAAGTGTATATAAACACTCTCTTGCAAGTTGTATATATAGCCTCAACATGCCAGGTTTGGATAAGCAAAGCTTATCCAAACCTGAGGTTTCTTAATGCAGATGACAGCATTGATAACAGCGCGCAGTGTGAGCAGTTAAGTGGCCCGGTGGCAAAAATGCAGCTACCTACCTATGATTGGTCGTTAGAGGCAAGAAGCTGGACGACGCGTGTGTTTCTTTCTAAAGAGGACAACGCCGGCCAATTGCTGATATGATCGGGCAGTTTGCGGTGGTGGTGATTTTCTGCTGGCAATTCTTTCCGCATCGGAGTAAGTTGCCTGCTTTATCGTTTAAGCATTAAGGCAGGAGAAGAAAATGGCCGATATTATTGGTATTCATGCGCGGGAAATTATAGATAGCCGGGGAAACCCGACTGTTGAAGTGGATGTGTTGCTCGAAGATGGTGCCGCAGGGCGTGCCGCTGTGCCAAGTGGTGCTTCGACCGGGGCACTGGAAGCTATCGAGTTGCGGGATGGTGATAAAAGCCGCTATAATGGCAAAGGGGTGCTGAAGGCGGTGGCTAATGTTAATGGCGAAATTGCCGATGCCGTTGTTGGCATGGATGCCAGCGAGCAACGTCTACTTGATAAAACGCTGATTGCCTTAGATGGCACTGAGAATAAATCTCGCTTAGGGGCCAATGCAATTCTGGGGGTATCACTGGCGGCGGCAAAGGCTTCGGCTCAGAGCAGTGATATGTCGCTCTACCGTTATCTAGGTGGGGTGAATGCCCATATGTTGCCTATTCCAATGATGAATATCATTAATGGTGGTGCCCATGCTGATAACCAGATTGATATTCAAGAATTTATGATTATGCCGGTATCAGCCACCTCGATCACGGAAGCGGTGCGTATGGGGGCAGAAGTGTTCCATGCACTGAAAACCAGCCTGAAACAGGCTGGGCATAACACCAATGTGGGGGATGAAGGAGGCTTTGCTCCAGCGTTAAACAGTGCTGATGAAGCCCTTGGCTTTATTGCTAAGGCGGTAGATCTGGCTGGATATCATTTAGGCGATGATATTGTGTTGGCACTTGATGCCGCTTCTTCAGAGTTCCGCGTTGAAGGTGCCTATCATGTTGAAGGCCAGACACTCTCATCGGATGCGCTTATCCGCTATTACGAAAAGCTGGTGGATAACTATCCTATTGTTTCTATTGAAGACGCTATGGCTGAAGATGATGAAGCAGGGTGGAAGGCTATCACTGGGGCACTTGGTGGCAAGATACAATTAGTAGGGGATGATTTGTTTGTAACCAACCCTAAGATTCTGGCGCAAGGTATCCGTAAAGGTCTGGCCAATGCTATTTTAATTAAGGTTAATCAGATTGGCACCCTTACCGAAACGCTGGAAGCCGTGCGTATGGCACAAAAAGCGGGCTATAATGCCATTCTTTCACACCGTTCTGGTGAAACTGAAGATAGCACCATTGCCCATATTGCTGTAGCCACTAACTGTGGGCAGATTAAAACCGGATCGCTTTCCCGTTCTGACCGTCTGGCTAAGTATAACGAGCTTTTCCGTATTGAGGAATTGTTAGGTAGCACTATGGTATATGATGGCCGCAGTATGGTAAAATAGGTTCCTTTCCTGTTCTTTTCCGCGAATTGCTTTGCTTTGCAGTACGGATGTTGTTTATAATAACTTCAGTTTTGGATAGGCCATGCTTATCCAAAACTGAAGTTATTATAAAAGGGTATCTATGACGCACTATAATTTTACACCCGGTACTATCGAATCCTTTAACCCTGCTTCTGACATATTACAGTTTAGTTCTGTTTCAGCGGCGGATGTGACTATCACCAGTTTTAGTGGGAATACGCTATTTACCGCAGCAACAGGAAGCATGGTGCTTACAGGATTGTCACAGGCAAATATTACCACGAGTAATGTAGTGT
>CAZXPG010000100.1:0-2062 GCA_964643145.1 uncultured Rickettsiales bacterium | reverse complement strand
AATAATGGCAAAAACGACGCTTTTTGACATTATTTTTCAATAACATGCCAGTTTTTGATAAGCAAATCTTATCCAAAACTGAGGTTAAATAATCATTTCTTTGCGCCAGGAAAGATGATAGATGTTAGATTCCAGATGTTAGATGCTAGAAATCCGACATCTAACATCTAACATCTAAAATCTAACATCTAACATGACCTCCTCCTCTTTCACCTTCTGGCATCCGGTTTCATTGCTTGCTACCTTCTTCGGTGTAGGGAAAATCCGTTTTGCCCCTGGAACATTTGGCTCACTGGTAGCTTATCCGCTGCTCTATGGCGCAGCAATGCTGGCTATCTCGCTTCCTGTAGTGAAGAATAATTACGAAGTCTATTCCCGCCTGGCTACGCTGCTTGCACTATTGCTGGGGTTTACCTTTCTGTTGTTTGTGGTAGGAATCGTGGTTTCTCATCTGTATGTACGCTATAGCGGCAAAGAGGACCCAGGCGAGGTTGTTATTGATGAAGTGGTGGGGCAATCGCTCACCCTAATACTCGTGCTGCCTTCGGTGCTGATGGCAGAGAATATGATGATGATGTTTATCATTGCCATGGTTGGTGCTTTCCTGCTTTTCCGGGCGTTTGACATCCAGAAACCCTGGCCTGTCAGCTGGTGTGATGAGCGTATCAAAGGCGGCATTGGCATTATGCTCGACGATATTGCAGCAGCACTCATGGCGGTGGTGCTCTATTATGCCCTGCTTTTCTTCACGATGGACATATTCGGGTGGGGCAAGCATGTTTCCTGATGCGTTACGTAGTGAGGCAGAAGCACTGCTTCGCCTCTATCAGCAGCATAAGCAACGGCTGGTGACGGCTGAATCCTGTACCGGTGGGCTGCTCGCTGCCTTGCTCACGGAAATTCCCGGTGCTTCTGATGTCGTTGAACGCGGTTTTATTACCTATTCCAACCAGGCAAAACATGCATTACTTGGCGTGGAAGAAACTACGCTGCTTTCCTATGGAGCGGTAAGTAAGGAAACTGCCCTGGCTATGGCGAAAGGCGCACTCAAGAACGCCGAAGCCAGTATCAGCATCGCCATCACCGGCATTGCAGGCCCAGCTGGAGCAACAGCAACAAAACCAGTTGGACTGGTGCATCTAGCCTCAGCTTCCACCTCTGGCACATTCCTGCATGAAGTACATATATTCCCTGGGAACCGCAGTGCCATACGGCTACACGCTGTAGAGGCAGCCATTTCCATCCTGAAGACAATGCTACTAAGGTGATAATATAATACATGACATCGCGTACAAGATGAAATCTCTCCTCCCTCAAGGGGGAGGGAGTGCGCCTGTCAACTGTTATAGTAGCGGAGTAGTAGATCCCTATTAACCCCAGTTTTGGATAAATTCTACTCATCCAAGACTATCAAAAAGCACTATGAATTACAATAAAGCTAGAAGATTTATTCTCAGATAATGGTTGCATTTTTGCAGTAAATATGTTAACATTTTATTAATGGCAGGGGAAATATTAAGAGAGGGTTAGGGTTCAAATGCGTAACATCCTCATACATTGTGGTGCAATCGTTGTACTGATATATGCCCTCGCCGCATGTTCCCATCAGAACGAATATCCGGCTGCGGCAAACAGCTACCTTGTTGCTGCCACGCAAGTACCAAGCACGGGTATACATAACAATAGCAATATCAAAAACTTAACGAGTGGAAAGAATACAGGAGACGATGTCTCTCTTTTTGATGCACCACTTTCTGCCCCTGCTATTGCCATCAGCAAGAAAGATTCTAAAACGCTGGGAAGCATCTACATTCCCAATGCTTTTTCCTCAAACCAAGACACGATGATGTTTGAACTAAAAAGAGAAAACCGCAGCTATAAGGCTGTGACCCCCTTCCTGTTTGACTCGCCACAATTTAACAGCCATTTGGCATTTTCAGTCAACGGCCATAGAGCCGCCACCGCTGGGCTTGAATTCAGGATTCCTTTAGGCCTGAAAAAATAATCTAACCTCAGTTTTGGATAAGCACGGCTTTCCAAAACTGGCATGATATTGAAAAAT
>CAZXPG010000099.1:0-2126 GCA_964643145.1 uncultured Rickettsiales bacterium | reverse complement strand
CTATCATAGTGTAATAATACACTCAAAATAATGGTTCAAGCCGCCTTGAATCATTGTTTTTCAAATAATTGACAGTTTCAGATAAGTAAAGCTTATCTGAAACTGAGGTTAACTGATATGCGATACAGCCTGTGTTTATTGCTGCTTTTATCTCTGACCGCTTGCCCTGGCGGTGCGCCGGATATCATAAAACCCAACCAACGTGTGTTCGGCCATATGCCCGAAGGGGGCTCGGCAGAATATGAGAAAGGATGGAAACAGGGCTGTGAAAGCGGGCTTTCTGGTATGACGAACAGTTTCTACCAGTCGTTTTATGTGTTTAAGCAAGATAATAGTATGCTGACCAATGAGGTATATTATAAGGCCTGGAAAGATTCCTATGACTATTGTAAAGGCTACGTCTATGGTATTGTGAAAGAGGGGAACATGCGCAGGTCTTTGCCCCATTCCCGGCGGCATTTTTTCCCAGAGGCAAAGGGGACAAGCGTCATGGGAACGTGGGATGTAAAAAGCAAAGCGGGAAGTGGTGTGCTGGGGTGGTTTGATAATACGGGGCCAGGATTATTTAGATGGTAAGCTGGTTAATAAGCATTGCGCTTGTGCTTGATAAAGTGGTTTGAACAGTGTAATAATGCCAGGTACGTTAGGAATAGCTTGGCCCCTATGCAGTGCCTGGGTCAGTCTGTCTGGATAAATCTTTGTTTCTCAGTAGTTCTTCTTATGACTAATCTTCCTTCCACCCATCCTGCTAAACCCATGCGTCCTGAATGGATTAAGGTGAAGGCTCCTGTTTCCCAAGAGTATAAAAATACCTATGATTTAATACGTTCGCACAAATTAAATACTGTATGTGAAGAGGCGGCCTGTCCTAATATTGGGGAGTGCTGGTCGCAGAAACATGCGACGGTGATGATTCTGGGTTCAGTTTGTACCCGTGCCTGTGCTTTCTGTAATATTGCCACCGGCCAGCCCGATAAGCTTGATCCGCATGAACCTGATAGATTAGCTGAAGCAATTGGCAAGCTAGGGTTGCGCCATGTGGTGATTACTTCCGTTGACCGTGATGATCTGGACGATGGCGGGGCAGAGCATTTTGTGCGTTGTATCAGCCGTATCCGCGAAACATCGCCTAGCACTACCATTGAAATCCTGACACCGGATTTTATGCGTAAAGAGGGGGCTGTTGAGAAAGTAGTGGCGGCTAAGCCCGATGTCTATAATCACAATATTGAAACCGTGCCCAGCCTCTACCAGCGTATCCGCCCGGGAGCGCGTTACTTCCATTCCCTCAACCTGCTCCATAAAGTAAAGCAGCGTGATCCGTCCATTTTTACAAAATCGGGTTTGATGGTAGGACTGGGGGAAGAAAAGCAAGAAGTGCTCCAGGTGATGGATGATTTACGTTCGGCTGATGTCGATTTTATTACCATTGGCCAGTATTTACAGCCTACGCCTAAGCATGCCGCCCTTGAGCGTTATGTAACCCCAGAGGAATTTGACTATTATGCCAGAATGGCCAGGGCAAAAGGCTTCCTGATGGTATCCTCTACTCCGCTCACGCGCTCTTCCTATCACGCAGGGGATGATTTTGTCAAACTACGGGCGGCCAGACAGGAAAGGCTGGCGGCATTATAGGGAACGGAAGCTATGCCAGCCCATTTTGAAAAGCGCTTGCTGCCTTATACGCCGGAGCAGCTTTTTGCGCTTGTTGCTGATATTGAGTCTTACCCTGAGTTTCTACCCTGGTGTGCAGCAGCACGTGTTTTAACACGGCAAGGGGATATATGGACGGCTGATTTAGTCATTCATTTTAAAGCATTGTACGAAAAGTACACTTCAAGGGTGGTGCTGCATCCCTATAATGCTATTACGGTGGATGCTATTAATGGTCCGTTTCATCATTTTCATAATGCTTGGCGGTTTTTGCCTGCGCCGGATGGTGTGGGAACACTGCTTGAATTTGAAATAGATTTCAGCTTCCGTTCAACACTGCTTAACGCACTGATTGGTATGTTATTTGAGCGGGCATTGGTGAAAATGATTGCAGCATTTGAAACACGGGCACAAATGTTATATACCAAAACCACGTGAAGAGTGGTTTTGGTATAGTCGTTATTTTTGTGTTC
>CAZXPG010000098.1:0-2211 GCA_964643145.1 uncultured Rickettsiales bacterium | reverse complement strand
GGTTCAAGCCGCCTTGAATCATTATTTTTCAAATAGTTGACAGTTTTTGATAAGCACGGCTTATCCAAAACTGAGGTTATATGTAGCATTAGTGCTTGCCTTTCACTGAGACGGAACGTATGTAGAGGAGAAAGATCCAACATACGATAAGGGAAGGAGAATATATGAAATTTGGCACTATTGCTAAAGCCGGGGCATCGCAATGGGCACGGCGTTTTTCCTCTGGTGTAAGCAGCATACCAGAGGCAGCCGTCTATACGGTAGAGTTGCGTGACTGGGTGCAGTCATCCATTAATGGCTTGCCCGATATGGGGCCACGTTCAGAGGTAATGCAGTATGTAGGGAAGGTCAATACATTATACCACATGGGAGCACCGATCAAATCGTTGGTAGGTTATGGCGGCACCTGGTGGCAGTTGCTGGCTATGCACAATATTAATCCTTTTCAGCATGTGCAGAATATTATAGATGCAACCCCAGCCAAAGCCGGAAACGCGCCGTTGCCTATTGAATGCCTGCAACGTGCTTCCCATCAGTTTGGCCTGGAGGAAGTGAGCCAGGATGTGGTGCGGGAAACCTACCGTACGCTGGCGCAGATAGCAGGGAAAGACCGTGAACTGATTATCCGCCTATTCCAGTTTAACAACCGCGATATGCAGAAAGATAGCACCTATGCCGCGATTCAGGAATTGCGCGAACAGGGTGTAACGAATTTTGTGGTGAGTGATGAACATTCCTACGCGCCATTTATGACTACGGAAATGGTGGGTAATGGGATTGTGGCCGGTTTGCTCAGGAATATTGCTATGACCCCTGGTGATGTCAGCTATCCGATTCAAGGGGGGATTAAGGATTTCAGCGGCAGTTTGGCACCTAATGATGCAGAGGCGATTTTACGCTATACGCATCAACGTATTCAGGCGGAAGCGGAGCGGCTCGAAAAAGAGGGCAGGGCAGTGGATGCTGACCGGCTCTATAATACAACGATAACACTGCATAACCACTTAACTGATCGGGCGGAACATACGGCAGGGACATTTGCGCGTGTGGGGGCAGAGCTGGGGCGCGCTGTCGTGGTGCATGCCATTCATAATGTTGAAAATGCCACTCATCCGGTGATGAATACAAAGGCAGCCACGCAGGAGCAGCGTTTGGTGCATGAGGGAGCAGAGAAGCTGCTGGCAACAATTGTGCGTAAGCATAAGAAGCAGGTGGTGCAAGACTATGTGCCTGGCCAGCCACGTGTGTGGACAGGCTTTGCAGGAGGCGGCACCCCTATGATCGAGCAGTTTATTCACGGCGTTTCCCAGTTTAATAAAATACCCAAAGATGAAGCCCGAACCGTGCTTTACCGGCACATGGAAGAGGTGCGTGATCATAACCTGATCCCTCCTGTAACGCCAGCGCAGAAGGCGATCGCTGACTTGGCACTCCTGCGTATCCAGAATGAGCAGGCGGGGAGGCCGCCATATAGTGGTAAGCTGACCTCTGAGGCGGTGGATGTGGTGCGTAACTTACACCCGGAAACTGCCAAGCATAAGGATTTGTTGGAGGGTGCATTCCGCCAGTATCGGGAAGAGGTGTTGAATAGTTATGAAAAACTGGGTGCTGTTACCCCTGAGTTGAAAGCCGCTTTGTTTGCTGTGCCAATGAATGCGGAGAAAACATCCCTTGATAAAGCAAAAACTGCCGAAGTGTTTAAAGCCTTTGCCGCTAAGGGTGAAGTTGTTCCTGAGGATATACAGGAAGAAATACTGGAAGCCTGTGGCCCGGCTACCCGTCCTACTCGGTTCGCCGATCTGTTGGCCTCTGCCCGTCATCAGGTGGCAGAGCTCAAAGAGGCAAACAAGTTGAAACTTCCTGAAGAGGAGGCTGTTCTGGTGATTGCTTCCCTGCGTGGGCGCGCTATTGGCCATAGCTTGGCTGAGCATCATGGTGACAAGAGTAAGTTCCCAGCCATAGCACCGGCACAAACCCAGGCACCAAAGCCGGTAGTTAATGTTACTAAGCTTTGGACAGAAAATGTGGCAGGAGATGTAATGCCGGAAGTGAATGAACGGCGTGAGGGGGCTTTTGCAGCAAAAGAAAAGGCTGAAAGAGTAAGAGGCGCATTAGGCCGCTAACCATATTGGTTGCGGGCGATAAGCGATAATAAGCCTCAGTTTTGGATAAGCTACGCTTATCCAAAACTGTCAACTATTTGAAAAATAA
>CAZXPG010000097.1:0-2324 GCA_964643145.1 uncultured Rickettsiales bacterium | reverse complement strand
TTTTCAATATCATGCCAGTTTTGGATAAGCAAAGCTTATCCAAAACTGAGGTTAATATTAATACATGACATCGCGTACAAGATGAAATCCCTCCCCCCTCAAGGGGGGAGGGAGTGCGCCTGTCAACGGTTATAGTAGCGGAGTAGTATAAGTGCTAGGCGCGTTGCGCCAAAGCGGCTTTAACCTGGTCAACAATCGCTTTAAAGGCTTCCGGCTCATGAATAGCCAGGTCAGCAAGCACTTTACGGTCAATCTGAATGCCAGCAAGTGCCAGGCCGTTGATAAAGCGTGAATAGACAAGGCCATGTTCACGCACGGCTGCATTGATACGCTGAATCCACAAGGCGCGGAAATCACGCTTTTTGGTACGGCGGTCACGATAAGCATATTGCAACGCTTTTTCAACGCGCTCTACCGCAATACGGAAACAGTTTTTGGCACGGCCACGATAGCCTTTAGCCAGTTTCAGGATTTTTTTATGACGAGCCCTGGTCGTCACACCACTGGTTACGCGAGACATAGTATTCCTCTAAACTTCAATAAATTAGCTGTAAGGCAAGAACTGTTTAACAATACGTGCATCGGCATCACACAGGATGGTGGTGCCGCGCAGATCACGGATTTGTTTTTTGGTTCTTTTTACCATGCCATGGCGTTTACCGGCCTGGCTGGCGCGCACTTTTCCGCTGGCTGTCAGCGAGAAACGCTTTTTCGCGCCGCTTTTTGTCTTCATTTTTGGCATTTCATATCCCTCTTGAATCTAGTTGATAGTATAAAAGCAGCCAGGCATGCCAAAGCCCACACTGCCACAAAGAGGCGAGCAATGTAACGCTGATTACGCAGGAACGCAAGCAAAAACTCAACAACAGGATGGTTTTCACCGTGAGGTGCTCACATCCTGTGCGGTTGCCTGCATGGGTTGCGAGGCAGCAACGGAATTAACATGCGTGCGGGGAATGCCTCTGATTTTGTGTCCTCCCCAGCAAATAGTCACATCAGGTAATGCCACTCTCAGCCTGTGTATGGCAGCCTCGGTGATCATCCAAAAGTGGTCGTGTACACCAATACTGGTAAGCTTGGGGCAGTTCTCGGCCAGCGCATCTAGAGCATTATCGGTAATGTTCTTGCAGCCGTCTAGACTAACACGGATGAGATCGGGGCAGTTCTCGGCCAGTGCGCGCACAGCATTATCGGTAATGTTATTGCAGCTGATTAGATCAACATGGGTGAGATTGGGGCATCGTGCCGCCAGTGTAGCTATGGCCTCATCGGTAATGTTATTGCAGCCGTTCAGGCCAACATGGGTGAGATTGGGGCAGTGCTCGGCCAGTGCGCGTACAGCATTATCGGTAATGTTTTCGCACTCAACTAGATCAACATGGGTGAGATTGGGGCAGCGTGCCGCCAGTGTAGCTATGGCCTCATCGGTAATATTGCAGTCGATTAGATCAACATGGGTAAGATTGGGGCAGTTCTCGGCCAGTGCGTGTACAGCATTATCGGTAATGTTATTGCAGTCGGTTAGATTAACATGGGTAAGCTTGGGGCAGTTCTCGGCCAGTGCGCGTACAGCATTATCGGTGATGTTCTTGCAGCTTTTTAGATCCACATGGGTGAGATTGGGGCAGTGCTCGGCCAGTGCGCGTACAGCATTATCGGTGATGTTCTTGCAGCTGAATAGATCCACATGGGTGAGATTGGGGCAGTGCTCGGCCAGTGCGCGTACAGCATCATCGGTGATCTTCCTGCAGAATTCTAGACTAACATGGGTGAGTTTGGGGCAGTTCTCGGCCAGTGCGTGTACAGCATTATCGGTAATGTTAGTGCAGTCGGTTAGATCAACATGGGTAAGCTTAGGAAATTGTGCAGCGATGATAGCAATATGCGTATCCGTTATATCATCGCAGACTTGTAGGGCAGATAGGTTTAGCTCTTCCAGGTTTGAATCGGTGGAGGTGTTTTGCAGGAACCACTCCAGTTCCCGAAGGGATTCTGGTGCGTAATGCTCTTTAGCATCCATTAGCCCTCGTTTTCCAAAAGCATGCATATGCTTACGATCGTCGCGATTCATATGCGCCATCTGCAATGTTGCTACGTCCTTGGGTGCAAGATAATCGGTTACAATCGTAGTAAGCAGTTCTCCAGGCAAGCTGGGAATAGAGTATTTTGTAGGCATAATCAGGGTGCTCCAGTGTGTGGTTTTATGAGGCGCGTAATAGGCTCCTCTTCCCACTATACTGAATGTCACACGAAGACGCAAATACTAATTAATTAACCTCAGTTTTGGATAAGGTTCATGTTTTTTAGTGCTGGTTTGTTGGTTT
>CAZXPG010000096.1:0-2466 GCA_964643145.1 uncultured Rickettsiales bacterium | reverse complement strand
TCCCTTTTTTTAAAAGGATTATAGCAGTGTTGCGCTTCAATGTTGAGTCCGCCGTTTTAATAGCAGCGGCATCACTTAATGATTTATCGTAGCTGGTGATAATAATATAAGGATATTGGAGTGTCTGATAATAGGAATCCAGGCTAGTATCGTTAAAAAGTGAGGATTTGCTTAGCATTCCTGAAGGCTGGCTTCTATAATCGACCGCTTCAATAGTAACCGTTGGGTCATTATAGCGGGCTATCTGCCGATAATTGTGGGATTCGGCGATAACTTGCATATCACGGGTGTCTATCAATACAAAACTCACGCCAGGCAAGGTAATGCTACTTTCCAGGTGCCGTATTAGGGTGCCAATATCAACCCCTACGGCCATGGTGCCAATATAGGATCCATTAGTATCGGTGAGCCCCATGGCAGCGGGGATTACCCATTGTCCACTCACATACCCACCAACAGGCGCACCCAAAAGCAAATGCCCTGGTTGTTTCTTTGTGCTTTGCCAATAGGTGCTTTGTGATAAATCCACCTTACGGCGCAATATGCCAATATTGCTGCTGACAGCCATATGTAAGTCAGCATCCACCCAGGAAAACAGGCTGGCCGCGAGCACACGCCGTGCTTCTTTATCTGACGTATTGAATGATTCCAGTACTTTGGCAATATATTCAGGTGAGCCGCTACTATGGCTGATTTGTATGCTGATATGTTGCAACATATAACTGGCTGTGTCTATGGTATCGACCAGCGTTTTTTCTAGGGTGGCCGCTTGAGTGCTAAGTCTTATAGTGGTTGCATCAGTCTGAAGAAAATAAATTGTCTTTATAAACCAAACCGAGAAAACTAATATTGTTGTCGCTATAACAATACTCACTAGCAAAAACTTTCTCGATAAGGAGAAATACATTTTAAATTCTTCTCAGATTCTTTACTAATGATCGTGATGCATGCACCAAGCCTTTATATCCTATTTCTTGAGAAATGTGTAGGGGGACTACGGTTAGTTGCTCTCGAAATTGAAGATATGACATGGTGCAATAAGATCTATCACCGGAACGATTTCCTCTGCCGTTAATTTTGGAGGCAGGTTGCCTATTGAGCGAATCCTTACGCAAACGAGAAAATTCTTCTCTATAAAGAGTCAGCATTTCCTCATTCCGGTTAAGCTTATTTTGGTAGTTTTCGAGCATTACTTTCATATCTCCTGCCAGTTTTTTTAGCACACTCCCATCGCCTATTTCCGCTTTAGTGCTTTGATTTTTTTTGGCAACATCGTTCCATTTTTCCTGTTCTTTTTTTGTCATTTTAATGTTCTCCAGCTTTGCTCCTAACGCATCAATATAGGTTAGAACACCAACGCACACATCACTAATGCCATATTTATCATGATCTTTTTCTTCAATAAAACGCGAGGCAGGAAGAGAAACTCCTTTATCGAAAAGATAGGCCATACTTGCCATAGCCATAATTTCTGCCGGCCCGGTGGATGCTGTCCTGCTGCGTTTTGCTTTTGCTATCTCACCCCCTTCAGTATAAGTTAATTCTTCCGCCGCACTAAGAAGATCAGTTAGTTCCTGTTCTGTAAGCTTGCCAGATTCTACCAAGCTCCGGAGTGGTTTTTTATTAACAGTAACGCTGCTTGGAAGCATCACCATATCACTGCCATGATGCGAACCTAGCACAAATCCCTCTACTTCTTTAACATAAATTCTTCTCTTTCTCAACTCATTTTTGATCGCTTCCTGATAACGCACGCTATCACATGCCACGCCAATCCCTATGATTTTATGGGCTGGCACAAAAGAATGTTCTTTCACAAACCAGGTAATAATATCAACAGGGTTTGTCACAACCATTACAAATGCATCAGGACAGTATCGCCGGATCGCTTTCCCGTAGGTAAGGGCAATATCGGTAGTAAAGGGAAGTTCTGCATCGCGGCTTCCTGTTTGCAGCGTTGCCCATGAGGCACCGGCGGTAAGTGCGACAACATTTGATTTTGCCAAATGTCGTATATTATTGCTAGCTTGCACGGTTACATAGTTGCACTTTAGGGCAGTCAAGGCATTTTGTAAATCCTCCACTTCACCATGTGCTAAATCTATATTACGGTTATACAGCGTAATATGGAGGGGCTTTCCTGCATCCCTTGCCTTCATGGCCAGGCTGTAGGCAAGCTTTGTTCCCATTTCACTTGCACCAATAATAGCAACTTTTTTCTTCATCTGGACAAAATATTAATTTCGATTAATGTTTTGTCCTAACAGATTGCTCTGCAAAAATCAATGAGAGAAGCGTATATCGAAGAAAGAAAACAAAAGCAGCACTAGCCCACCCACTCCCGTGGCACCCAGAACAGGAACGTGCTGCCCACAGTTGCCTGGTTGTTCTCTGCCCAGATTTGGCCGTGATGGGCGGTGATGATGGTGCGGGCGATGGCGAGGCCGAGGCCGGTGCCGCCAGCTT
>CAZXPG010000095.1:0-2963 GCA_964643145.1 uncultured Rickettsiales bacterium | reverse complement strand
GAACGCAAAAATAAGGACTATACTGAAACCACTCTTCAAGTGGTTTCAGTATACTCACGTTACTATGATAAAAATAATTATACGAATAAACCAGGTTACCCTCACGACTCCCCCTCTCCCTCACCCTCTGCCAAAGGGTGAGGGTAAGACCTAACGCATATCCGCGCCCACTGCGTCGCTCACCTGCTGGAAGCCGTCACGCACAAGCAGCGTCGAGAGCTCTTGTTTAACACGTTCTACCAACTCAAACCCTTCATAAATCAAGGCACTGTAAAGCTGCACGAGCGAAGCACCAGCGCGGATTTTGGCATAAGCATCCGCACCCGATGCCACCCCACCCACACCTATAAGCGGAATCTCGCCTTGTGTCAGCCGATAGATATCCTTCAATAGCTGGGTAGACAACGCAAAGAGCGGTTTGCCACTTAGCCCCCCGGTTTCATGTTTATAAGGGCTTTGCAATATGTCGCGCCCGGCTATAGTGGTATTACTAACAATCAGCCCATCCAGCCTATATTTCCTGGCAATAGTCACGATGTCTTCTGCCGCTTCTATAGTGATATCCGGGGCAATTTTGACCAAGAGCGGCACGGTTTTGCTATAGGCCTCCACAAGCAGGGAACGTTCTCTCATCAGCGCATTAAGCAAAACATCCAGTTCATCTTTCCCTTGCAGTGCCCTCAGGCCTGGCGTATTAGGCGAGGAAATATTCACAGTAATATAATCGCTATATGGATAGACGGCTTTCAGCAACGTGGTATAATCGGCCACCGGATCGGTGCTGGTTTTGTTCTTACCGATATTGGCCCCCACCATGCCTTGGCGTGGCGTTGCCAAACGGGTAACAAACCCTTCCATGCCTTGGTTATTAAACCCCATGCGGTTAATAATCGCCCCATCTTCACTTAAACGGAACAGCCTGGGCTTCGGGTTGCCTTGCTGCGGCAGCACCGTCACCGTCCCCACCTCAATAAAGCCAAGCCCATAGCGGAGCAATGCCGGAATACAGGCAGCATCTTTATCAAAACCGGCAGCCAGCCCCACGGGGTTATGAAAATCCCGCCCCCACAGGCGGCAGGCCAGATTAGCATACTCTCTCACCGCCACCTTAGGCGCAAGCTGATGGCGCAACCCCAAAATCGCCAGATTATGCGCCGTCTCTGGTGGCAGGGCGTGTAATAATGCAAGCAGCATATGTAAAACTCTGATACTGGACAATAGAAACGAAAGACTGTACTACTAGCCTAAAGAAAATACAATAGCCGTTACCTTATAGCCTCCCATGTTACGCTCTATCCGCAATATTTTTCATCTTGTCCGCATTATTCTAGTGCTGGCACGTTACCGGGCACTATTTCCGCTGAAATATCTGCGCTTTTCGCCCTTATTCCTGCTACCGTTCCGTTATTTCCCCAGTAAACAGGAGGCACAGCGCGAAGGGGAGCGGTTGGCGATGGCACTGGAGGCACTTGGCCCAAGCTTTATCAAATTAGGGCAGACACTCTCCACCCGCTCTGATTTGGTGGGCAGTGAGATCGCCAATGACCTTTCCCGCTTACAAGATAAGCTGCCGCCTTTTCCCACTAGCCAAGCCATCAATATCATCGAAGCAGAACTGGAAGCCCCCATTACAACGCTGTTTTCTTCCTTCAACCAGGAACCTGTTGCCGCAGCTTCTATTGCGCAGGTGCATCAGGCAGTAACCATGGAAGGCAAGAAAGTGGCGGTGAAAGTGCTGCGCCCCGGCATCCGTGAAGCCTTTGCCCGTGATATTGACCTATTCTTCTGGCTGGCAACCTTGGCAGAACGGATGGTGAAATCGTTGAAGCGGTTGAAACCGGTAGAGGTTATTCGTACTTTTTCAGAATCGGTAAAGCTGGAAATGGACTTACGCTTTGAAGCGGCCGCGGCCTCCGAACTCAAGGAAAATTGCCAAAATGATGCACATTTGTATGTGCCAGAAGTGGATTGGGGGCGCACCTCCCGCAATGTCTTTACCCTGGAATGGATTGAGGGAATCCCGATTCACGACCGGCAGGCATTGATTGAGGCCGGACATGACCTTAGCCAACTTGCCGCCAACCTGGCCGTCTGCTTCTTCAACCAGGCTTACCGCGATGGGTTCTTTCATGGCGATATGCACCCAGGCAATTTGTTTATAGGGGAAAATGGCGATATTATCGTAGTGGATTTTGGCATTATGGGCAGGCTGGATAACGCAACGCGTATCTATGTGGCGGAAATATTGCGTGGGTTTTTAAGCCGTGACTATCTGCATGTAGCACAAGTGCATTTTGATGCAGGTTATGTGCCTGCTTCCAAATCGCTGGAAACATTTGCCCAGGCCTGCCGCTCGATTGGCGAACCGATTGTTGGCCTGCCTGTTAACCAGATTTCCATCGCTCGGCTGCTCTCCCAGCTTTTTGCCATTACGGAAGATTTTGAGATGGAAACCCAGCCACAACTTCTTCTGTTGCAAAAAACCATGATGCTGGTGGAAGGCGTGGGCGGCATGTTAAACCCGAATGTCAATATGTGGCAACTAGCTGAACCCTGGATTGAAGCCTGGGTCACACGTAATATGGGGCTAAAAGCGCAGCTTGAACGGCACATCACTAACACCTTGCGCTTTATGAACGATTTTCCCGCGTTTATTGGCAATGTACAACAGCTCTCCAATACCATCAGCAATGAAGGGCTGAAATTGCATCCTTCCACCGTAAGTGCTGTTATCCGCGAAACCCAGCAAAACAACACTCTCTACTGGAAAGTCTTCCTCACTGCTATCGCTGGCGCAGCACTTGGGACAACAGTGATAATGCACTTCCATGCTGGGTAGGCCGTAGCTATCCAACATGGAGGTTATTTGCGACGGCACTGCAAACAGACGTAACATCGTAGTTGGCGGATATATACTGCTCACAGTTCAAGAATTGGTTAGGTTGCAATGTGAGCAGACTATG
>CAZXPG010000094.1:0-3083 GCA_964643145.1 uncultured Rickettsiales bacterium | reverse complement strand
TCAGAGGAATATAACAATGAAAAACAGTCAGTTAGAGTTATTGGACACTAGTGCTAAAGGGGAGGGGTGGGGTGAGGGGAAATGGGCAGAGGAAAAATGAAGGGAGGAAATGATGGCAGTCTCTAGTAGTAACTCCTATTATATCAACAGCTTGCTTCTGGGTTATTCCTGGACAGGAACGGTGGGGATAGCAGCAAATGTGGGGTATAGCTATGATACGGCTACCACCGCCTACGATAGCAGCAATGGCATCAGCGGTGGCCAGGTGCTTAGTGCCGTGCAGGAATCAGTGGCCGAGCAAGCACTCCAGGCCTGGGAGAATGTGGCCAATATCCACTTCACCGAAACAACTGCTTCAGCAGCAGCAATCACACTGCGCCAAGCCGTGATGCCAGGCAGTGTGGCAGGCTGGATGGACCCTTCGCTTGCCAGCAGCAGCCGCTTTGCTTCAGCAGATGTGGTGTTCGACAGCAGCTATAACAGCAACCCCCTCCCCGGCACCTATCAATATACCGTCTTCCTGCACGAGCTTGGCCATGCGCTGGGGTTAAAACACCCGGGCGATTATGCAGGCAGTGGCAGCGGTGTATATCTTCCCGCCGCTGAAGATAATACCGACCTCAGCGTGATGTCCTATCATGCGGGCAATACCCTCACCACCTCCGGCTATGCGCTCACCCCTATGCTCTATGATATTGCCGCTGCGCAATATCTCTATGGTGCCAATACCAGCTATAATGCGGGTGATACGCTCTATAGCCTGACCGGCGTAAAAGAAACCCGAACCTTGTGGGATGGAGGCGGCACCGATACGCTGGATGCAAGCAGTTATACGGGCGGCAATGCCACACTCGATTTGCGCGCAGGAAAAGATAATATCACCACCGTAGGAAGTAGTAGCCAATGGATTGCTTTTAACGCCAATATTGAAAACGCCATCAGCGGTAGTGGCAATGATACACTCTATGGCAGCAGCCTAAATAATATTCTTCAGGCCAGCAATGGTAGCGATAGGCTCTATGGTTTGGATGCCAGCGATATTCTCTATGGCAATCCGGGGAATGATACGCTCTGTGGCGGGGCGGGGGAAGATACGCTCTATGGCGGTAAAGACAGCGACGTGATCTATGGTGGTGCCGGGGTAACTGATACCGCCGATAGTGCGGATGTGCTCTATGGCGGTGAAAATAGCGATACGCTCTATGGTAATGCTGGGAATGATACGCTCTATGGTGGCACAGCGGTTATTGACCCCTACGATAATGCCGATAGCCTATATGGTGGCCTGGGTGATGATATAATTTATGGCAATGGCGGTAATGATACACTCTATGGCAATGGCGGCAATGATACGCTCTATGGCGGTGCCGGGGCTGATCTCTTTGTGTTTGCCGCAGGTGATGGGGCCGATGTCATCCACGGCTTCCGCCCTGAAGAAGACAAGCTTGCCATTTCTTCCGCCATTTTCAGCACGGTTCAGGATGCACTTGCCCATAGTTTTTATAACGCCGTAGGGGCGGTGATTGATTTTGGCAATAATAATAACTTGAACCTCACCGGCCTTGTACCCGGCTCATTAGGAGAGGCACAATTCTTGATAGTATGAATTTTTTTGCCACAGCCCCTTGTAATCCCTTCCTGATGATGTTAGTGTCTTTAAGCTTAACGCAACCACTCGGCCTTTACCTTTAGGAGCGGCAGGTGCTTATATTATAGAACATATTGTTATAGCAGTATTTTTCTTCTCAAGTTCCCCCTGCCTTCTGGCACATTTTGTGCTCTCTCCTTCATTCCTTCTTCAGCGATAAAGGCCGTCTGAATATATGAACTCTGTTAAAAAAGAGAGAGATATCTATGGTTATTGTAAGCTTTGTGGCATTTTTGTTACTATTTGTTATTATCGGCATTCTTTCCGTCTTCAAAAATAATCACACCAGTGAGGATTATCTACTGGCAGGCCAGAGCATGAAGCCCTGGCTGGTGGCACTTTCAGCCGTTGCCACCAATAACAGTGGCTATATGTTTGTGGGGATGATTGGCTATACCTACCTGGTGGGACTTTCCTCCATCTGGCTGATGATTGGCTGGATTCTTGGCGATTTCATGGCCTCGCTGTTCATCCATAAACGCCTGCGTATGGTGACCGAACATAAAGAGGTGCTCAGCTTCGCTGGCGCGCTTAGCCGCTGGAACAACACTAATTTCCGCACATTACGCACCGTTAGCGGTATCATCACCCTGATTTTCCTGGGGATCTATGCGGCGGCCCAGTTAAGCGCAGGCAGCAAGGCATTGCATGTGCTGTTTGGCTGGGATTATTCCATTGGGGCTATTATTGGCGCAGTCATGGTGCTGGTTTATTGTTTTGCCGGAGGTATCCGCGCTTCCATCTGGACTGATGCTGCCCAGTCTTTTGTCATGATTCTATCCATGTTGGTGCTTTGTGTTGTCTCTATCACCAAACTAGGGGGCGTTGATACCGTAATCGCTTCCCTACATAACGTTTCCCCCAGCTATATGGGCATCTTCCCACCCGATTTACAATTTGGCTCCATTGCTGGGCCAGTATTATTTGTAGCAGGCTGGGTATTTGCCGGATTCGGGGTGATTGGGCAACCCCATATTATGGTGCGTTTTATGACGATGGAGAACCCAAAGCAGATGAACCGGGTGCGGCTATATTATTATGGCTGGTATGCTGCTTTCTATGTGATGACCATTCTTGCTGCATTGCTTGCACGCTTAGTATTGCCTGAAACCCAGGCCTTTGATGCCGAGCTTGCCTTGCCTACCGTTGCCACCCACCTATTGCCCGATGTACTGGTGGGGCTGATACTGGCAGGATTATTTGCCGCCACCATGTCAACGGCAGATTCCCAGATATTAAGCTGTTCTGCGGCTATCACCTATGATTTACCCTTTAACCGCAAACATTCCTATCTGCTGACCAAGCTCTCTACGGTGTTTGTGACTGTAGTAGCGTTAGTGATTGCCCTATTTGGCAGTAAAAGCGTGTTCAGCCTGGTGCTTATTTCCTGGTCGGCACTGGCTTCTGCCTTTGCACCGCTGCTCACCGTTTATTG
>CAZXPG010000093.1:0-3238 GCA_964643145.1 uncultured Rickettsiales bacterium | reverse complement strand
TTTTCAATATCATGCCAGTTTTGGATAAGCAAAGCTTATAAAAAAACTGAGGTTATATTAGCACCTTAGTAGAAATCTAACATCTAAAAAACATGACAGCACTCCCACTCATTATTGCTCCTGATCCTATTTTCAGCAAAAAATCTGCGCCTGTAGAGGCGGTAACCGATGATGTCCGCACCTTGATGGATAATCTGCTCGATACTATTCATCACGAACATGGGGCAGGGATTGCAGCTCCCATGGTGGGGGTGTTAAAACGTGTTGTGGTGATTGACCTGCAAGAAAACGGCCAGTCTTCCCCACTCTATTTAGCCAACCCGGAAATTACCGCCGCTTCTGATGAAGTACAGGTTTTTGAAGAAGGTTCGCTCTGTTTCCCTGGTATTGTGGCAGATATTACCCGCCCGGCAGCAGTAACGGTGCGCTATCTTGATTATCAGGGGGCCACACAGGAGTTAAACGCGACAGGATTCCTGGCTACGTGCCTGCAACATGAGATTGATTATTTGAACGGGGCTGTTTTCCTCGATTATCTTTCTCCCATAAAGCGCGATATGCTTAAACGCAAAATGCTAAAATTCAAAAAGAACTACCGCCCGCATGTGCATGGCGCAGGTTGTAACCACTGATGTTTGGCACAAACCCCTTTATGATGCGAGCCTTGAAAGAGGCGCAAGCAGCCTATCAGCGTGGGGAGGTGCCAGTCGGAGCGGTGATAGTGGATAGCACAACACGGGAAATTCTTGCCGCAGCTAGCAACCAAGTGGAGGAATTGCAAGACCCCACCGCCCATGCCGAAATGCTTGCTATCCGCATGGCATGTGCACAATTGGGCAGCCCCCGTCTGCCAGAATGTGATATCTACGTATCGCTGGAACCCTGCCCCATGTGCGCGCAAGCACTGGCTTTTGCCCGTATCCGGCGCATCTACTTTGCCGCTTACGACCCTAAAGGCGGCGGCATTGAGCATGGCCCCCAGATTTTTGCAAGCAGTTCCTGCCACCACTCTGCCGAGATATATGGTGGCATCCAGGAAAAAGAAGCGGCTATACTGCTTAGACGGTTTTTTCAGGAACGGCGTGGGTAGCTACCAGGAAATCACCACCTTTCCACCACCGCTTTGCATATTAGCCGCCGAGGCGGGGCTGGTGGCGGTACTATCAATATAGGAGGTGCCCCCAGAGGCAGGATTAGTACCATTCCCCCCCGTATAACCACCGCCCGATCCTGCCAGGTTGCTGCTACATGCGCCCGCCCCTGCGCCACCAAAACCCCCATCACCGCCACTGGTGCTACAGTCTTCCCTCACGCCGCCACTGCCACAGCTTGTTATTGCAAAACCACCGTTACATAGGCCATTGCCTGCACTAACTGGCCTGGGTGCGCTGGGGTTGGTGCTTGCCGTATCCTTCCAGCTTCCTCCCACACTCTTGGCGGCAACGGTAGTGCCACTACCTGGGTTCAATGCATCCTTGCCTGGCTGGCCACTTATATTGCTGCCACCCCCGCCACCGCCTGCAACCAAGAGTGGTTTGGCGTTGTATACGATAAAACTCCCGCCACCACCGCCCGCTGATTGGGTGAAGGGATCATTCTCTCCTTGTTGCCCCACCAATATATTCACTTCCGTCCCAGCGGTAAGTGTAAATTCGCCATGTGCCCAGGCTCCTTTGCCACCCAGGGCAGCGGCACCACTTTGCCCCCCTTGCGCCCCCCAGGCATCAATACTATACACCGTCGTTTCCGGCACCCGAAATACTTGCCATGCACCATAATGCGTGGAGGTCACATTGCCAGAATAGGAGGGGTTAGGAAGAAAAGTCCGCACCTGAGGGCAAGAGCCAAACCGGGTGGTAGCGTTGCCATCAGCCGTGATACTCATACGCGGACGCTGTCCACTAGGACAGACACAGTCAGGAATAGGGCTGCCCACCGTGCTAGCTAGCATCATCCCCGACGGGCAGCTAATTGCCGCCCAGACCGGCATGGCCATAGCGATAACAAGACAGAAAATAGTTATAACACGCATACCCAACCCTCATACTAACGGACAAAAATGCTTCAGTATAGCCTGCGGCATCACTCCACCTTTGGCAATGTCACTCCACGTTGCAACATATATTTCCCCGCCCTGTCTGCATAGGATGTCTCGCATACGGCATCACCTTTAAGGAAAATAAACTGGCAGGCTCCTTCATTGGCATAAATACGGGCAGGTAACGGCGTTGTATTAGAGAACTCAAGTGTTACATGCCCTTCCCATTCAGGTTCAAGTGGCGTAACATTGACAATAATGCCACAACGCGCATAGGTGGATTTCCCAACGCAAATCACCAACACATCGCGAGGGATGCGGAAATACTCCACCGTATGGGCAAGCGCGAAACTATTAGGAGGAATAGTGCAGATCGCTTCTTCCTTATCAACAAAACTATGGGAAGAGAAATTTTTAGGATCTACAATGGCCGAATGTACATTGGTAAAAATCTTAAACTGATTAGCGACACGGGCATCATAACCATAGGAAGAAAGCCCGTAGGAAATCACTCCTTCCCTCTTCTGCCCGACTTTTGTCTGCGAATCAACAAACGGATCAATCATATGGCGGGTGGTAGCCATTTCCCGTATCCAATGATCTGACATTACTGACATAGTCTTATCTAGCTTATCTAAAATTGGGGGTTATTCTTTACACTTATTGTCGTGCTCGTCAGTGCAGAATACACGCAGTTTATCAAGCACTACGGTTACTGTTAAAACATTCACACACAATCATACGATCTTTGGTTCTATACTGAAACCACTTGAAGAGTGGTTCCAGTATAGTCCTTATTTTTGCGTTCCCTGCAATATGCAGCATTGCTTGCACTCAAGTATATAATGCTCACATTGCAACCTAACAAATTCTTGAACTGTGAGCAGTATATAGACTTCCAGTATTTTCTATCATCTCGCACCTAAAAGTCTAGTAAAAATATACTGCTGCCCTGACCTGCCTGGTTTTTTAGAACCAACAGTGCGATTGAGATTTTAGAAAATTAGACTAACCTGCTATAGTATGTCAAAAATTGCAAATCAGAGTTTATACTGAAACCACGTGAAGAGTGGTTTCAGTATAGTCCTTATTTTTGCGTTCCTGCATAATGTATCTTTAACCTCAGTTTTGGATAAGCTTTGGCAGACTCAACATTGAAGCGCAACACTGCTATAATCCTTTTAAAAAAAGGGAGGTGTT
>CAZXPG010000092.1:0-3248 GCA_964643145.1 uncultured Rickettsiales bacterium | reverse complement strand
TCTTCCTCGCTTGTTCCATCATTTGGCTTAATTTAAATTGAGGACACGCCCTAGCCTTGCATCATAGATTACGAGCGTTCGCATATAGCCGTGTCAGACGTTGGTGAGCTGCTTGGTTAGCTCCCGTGCGGTTTTCCCATAATGCTCACCCGTTACTGGATAGCACCAATCAGGGTGAATTTCCGCAAAAGGTGTGAGAGCAAAAGAACGGTTGAGTAGCTCTTTATGTGGTATGTGCAAATGGCTATCTGCCACCACCTCCTCGCCATAAGCCAGAATATCTACATCAATCTCACGCGGTGACCAACGGCCACGTTCTTGCCGCCCAAGCTGTTGTTCAATGGCCTTGGCCGCGTGCAGCAATTGCTGGGGTGAAAGCAGGGTTGTGCCTTTCACCGCCATATTCAGGAAGGGAATATCCCATTCCGGTGGAGAGCCTGGCAGCAGTAGTGCAGCGGTTTCATAGCGTGAGGAACATTCGACTTCTTTCAGAAACAGCCGTGTTAAAGCCACGGCTTTGGTAAGGAACGCGTGACGGTTTCCCATGTTGCTGCCCAGCCCTAGTATCACCGTAACCGCTGTGTGCATTTATCATCCGTTAAGGTCAGAATAAGTAAAAATGGCAGAGCCCCTAAGATATTCTATTGGTGGGTTGCATTTTTCTACTGTTATGTGTATTTTGGCGGTCTCAGGAATGATTGGCCTGATAAGTGTGAAGAGTTGATACCCTAAATATTCAATCAATTTGAAGGATTTTCCAGCACAATAGTCTTGTATTGCGGTGCATAATCTATGGTAACATACTGTGTCTTCCAGCGCATCATTAATGCAGGCTTGGGGGATGGTGGGAAAGAAGATTGTCAGGAAAATGAATACTTGCTGCGGTATGCTTCGCTCTTCATCGGTTACGCCCAAATGCACGTCAAGCTGTATTTTTTCCAGTTGCAGTGTTGCCGGGTGCGAATGAGAATGAATGTCTAAGGTCATAAAGTACAACTAATAGTTAGTGATAATATGGTATTTGCTTACGTTAAGAACGCGTTTGTCCCTAAGGAGCAAGCGGTTGTTTCCATAGAAGAGCGCGGCTTCAGGTTTGGGGATGGTGTGTTTGAAACCATCCGTATTATTGATGCAGTGCCCTATCAGTGGGAACTGCACTTTACTCGGCTTTTTGAAGGGCTGCAAGCGTTAAAGATCGAGGTGGGCCTTAAGAAGCTCTTACCGGTATGTCAAGAGCTGATTACCCGCAACCATATCCGGGAGGGGTTTTTACGGATTTCGGTCAGCCGAGGGATAGGTGGGGTTGGTTATATGCCTCTTGAGGGTGGCACTGTCGCCACATTGGTGGTGGAAACGCTGCCGCTTGGCCCCCCTCCGCAAGAGCCAGTGGATCTATGGGTAAGCAATAGCCAGAAAATTTCGGCACGGTCTATTCCGGTGCATGTCAAGCTGATGCAGGCAGCCAGTATGGTGCTTGCCCGTATGGAAGCAGCCGAGAACCATTGCTTTGAAAGCTTGCTGCTGGGTGATCGTGCCCAGATATGTGAGGGCAGTTCCAGCAATATTTTTTGGTATCGGAATAAGACACTATTTACGCCGTCTTTACGTTCTGGCATATTAGCAGGCACGATGCGGGATGTGGTGATCCGGCTTTCTCCGTTTAAGGTGAAAGAGGGTTTATTTTTGCTGAAAGATTTACTGCTGGCGGAAGAAGTATTCCTCACTAATGTCTCGTGGCAGATAGTGCCGGTCAAAGGGCTATACCCGATGGAAAAAACATGGGAATCGTTTGATATCAGCGCGTTATTTAAAGGGCTTATCGCCAAGGATATGGGGGCTTATGCCAAGCAGTGGAAGCATAATGTTACGACGGAACCTAGCATGGGCTGACCCGCTTTCCTTTGTACCCTCCCTGCCTGCTGCAACGGAAGAATGCTGGGTGCTTCTTTATTCCAGTATGCGGACATCCGTCTCAGGCCGTTATTCCTTTCTGGCACTGAAAGAGAAAACGTCGGTACGGGCGGCTGATTTTACGCGTTTGCAACAACAATATGCTGCCACCCCTCCCTCTAACAGCCCGCTTAGCCGTTGGTTTGGCTATTTAGGCTATGGCTTAAAAAACAGCCTGGAGCAATTATCTGAAGACGTGCCCTCGGCATATTTTCCCTTGCCACATCTATGGATGGCGCAATACCGGTTGCTCTTAGTATTTGATCATGAGCAGCAGCAATTGCAGGCCTGGGCCGAACAGGAAGCGGATTTTGCCTTCCTGCCCAAGCCTGTGTTATGGGAAGAGGAAGCCGAAGCTGTGGTTGAGGAGGTGACATCTAATATGACGCGGGCCGCCTATATGCAGAAAGTAGAGGCGATTCAGGCGGCTATTTGCGCAGGGGAGGTGTATGAAGCTAATTTAACCCGCAAATTCTTGGGCCGTTTGCAGGAGGGTTCCTCGCCTTGTGCCCTGTTCCGGCGTTTATGTGCCCTCAGCCCCGCCCCCTATAGTGCCTTGCTGAAGCTGGAGGAATGTTTTATTCTGTCTTCCAGCCCAGAGCAATTCTTACAGCTTAGTGCGGACGGCATGGTGTCGGTGCGGCCAATCAAAGGTTCCGCCCCCCGTTATGCAGACCCTAAGCAGGATCAGGCGGCGTTGCAGGCGTTACAGGATAGTGAGAAGAACCGAGCGGAAAATCTGATGATTGTGGATTTGATGCGTAATGACCTGGCACGTGGCTGCACGCCTGGGTCGGTGATGGTAGAGGGGTTGTTTGAGGTGGAAAGCTATGCCACCATCCATCATATGGTTTCCACCATTCATGGCAGGAAGAGGGAAGAGGTATCGCCACTTGCCTTGGTGCAGGGCTGTTTTCCTCCTGGCTCGATGACGGGCGCGCCGAAAATTCAGGCCATGGAACTCTGTTCTGCATTAGAAGTGCAGGAACGGGGGGTGTATAGCGGTTGTATTGGCTGGTTTGGGGCCGAAGGAGCGGCCGATCTCTCGGTGGTGATACGCACATTGCTTATTCGCGGCAACTGCTTTGAGTTTCAGGTGGGTGGAGCCATTGTTGCCGATTCCACCGCCGAAGAAGAATGGTGTGAAACGCTGGATAAAGCACGGGCAATTGCGGCGGTGCTTGGCATTAAACGTGAAACGCTTGAGGCATTATAAATAACCTCAGTTTTGGATAAGCGTGGCTTTCCAAAACTGGCATGTTACTCTAAAATAATGTCAAAAAGCGTCGTTTTTGCCA
>CAZXPG010000091.1:0-3444 GCA_964643145.1 uncultured Rickettsiales bacterium | reverse complement strand
GCATAGTCTGCTCACATTGCAACCTAACCAATTCTTGAACTGTGAGCAGTATATATGTCTGATTTATTTAGCAATGCCCCGCATAGCAAAGCGGTAGAGGGAAATTATACGGCTCGTGATATTGAGGTGCTGGAGGGGCTTGAGCCTGTTCGTCGCCGTCCAGGCATGTATATAGGCGGCACCGATGAAAATGCGCTTCACCATCTGGTGAGTGAAGTATTTGATAATGCGATGGATGAGGCAGTGGCTGGGTTTGCCAGCCGCATTGATATCAGCCTGGCCGTCGATGGCAGCCTGACTATCCGTGATAATGGCCGTGGTATCCCCATTGACCCACATCCTAAATTCCCCGATAAATCGGCACTCGAAGTGATTCTGACCACACTACATTCTGGCGGTAAATTCAGCGATAAAGTCTATGAAACGTCCGGCGGTTTGCATGGGGTGGGGATTTCTGTGGTAAACGCCCTTTCTGACCGGTTGGAAGTAGAAGTGGTGCGTGACCGTACCTTATGGCGGCAGCATTATTCACGTGGGGAGCCTTTGGGGCCGCTGGTGGCAGTGGGCAGCATTCAGAACCGGCGCGGTACGTCAATCTGTTTCCACCCTGACGCGGAAATTTTTGGCCGCGGTGCATGCTTCAAGCCAAAGCGGCTATATATGTTGGCAAAATCAAAGGCCTATCTGTTCCGTGGGGTGGAAATACGCTGGGTCTGTGATCCGGTGCTGATTGCTAGCCATGCCGATGTGCCTGCGAGTGATGTACTACGTTTTCCCGAGGGCTTAAAAGATTACCTGGCCTCGCATTTTACTGATAGTGAATCTATTACCAAAGAGCCGTTTACGGGAGAAATTGCTTTTACCACTGCCAAAGGCCGGGTGGAATGGGCGATTGGCTGGGCGTTGGGGCAGAGCGGCTTCATGCAATCCTATTGTAACACGATTGTTACGCCATTGGGGGGCACGCATGAAAACGGCTTTAAAGCGGCCCTGCTTAAAGGGCTGCGTAGCTATGGTGATATGGTGGGCAACAAAAAAGCAGCGCAGATTACCGGCGACGATATCATGGCTTCAGCCTGTGCCGTGCTTTCCGTATTTG
The DNA here is from genome assembly GCA_964643145.1 of uncultured Rickettsiales bacterium. Classification (GTDB taxonomy): domain Bacteria; phylum Pseudomonadota; class Alphaproteobacteria; order Rickettsiales; family Arcanibacteraceae; genus CAZXPG01. Next base: position 2,345 of record CAZXPG010000091.1, on the reverse strand, counting down.
TGCATGACCCACAATTCCAGGGACAAACGAAAGACAAGCTGGTGAGTGGCGAGGTGGCCAAGCTGGTGGAGAATGCCCTGAAAGACCATTTCGACCATTATTTAAGCGGCAACCGTCAGGCAAGCGATGCGCTGCTTGCCCATATTATTGAACGGACGGAAGAACGCCTCAGCCAGAAGGCCTTAAAAGATGTTAGCCGCAAAGCCCCTACCCAGCGTTTGCGTTTGCCGGGCAAGCTGGCGGATTGCACCCGTTCAATGCCGCTTGGTACTGAGCTTTTCCTGGTGGAGGGTGATTCAGCGGGTGGCTCTGCCAAGCAGGCACGCAACCGTGAAACTCAGGCGATTCTGCCGCTTCGTGGAAAGATCCTTAATGTGGCGAGCGCAACGGGCGATAAAATCCGTGCCAACCAGGAGCTTTCCGATCTGGTGCTAGCACTGGGATGTGGGGCGGGTAGCCATTATGATGCATCGAACCTACGCTATGAAAAAATTATTATCATGACCGATGCTGATGTGGATGGTGCGCATATTGCATCCTTGCTCATGACCTATTTCTATAAGCAAATGCCAAAACTGGTGGAGAACGGCCATCTTTATCTAGCGCAGCCGCCCTTGTTCCGTGTGACGCAAGGCACCAAAACCTACTACGCCCAAAATGAAAAAGAACGCGAGGCACTGGTTGCGCGCCTGGGCAAAGGCAAAGGTTCAATTGAAGTGGGGCGGTTTAAAGGGTTAGGTGAAATGACCGCGCAACAGCTTAAAGAAACCACCATGGATCCAACTAAACGTGTATTATTGCGTGTCGGGCTTGATCAACATCATGTCCGTGCTAGTAAACAGGTGGAAACATTGATGGGCAAAAAGCCAGAACTGCGCTTCCAGTTTATCCAGGAGCAAACCGCCCTGAAAGGCAAAGCACTGGAGAATGCGCTGGATGTATAAGGGTGTTATGGGGCATAGTATTGCAGATATTGCACAGACAGGAGATGATGATACGTTAACCTCAGTTTTGGATAAGCAAAGCTTATCCAAAACTGAGGTTAGTGTGGTTAAGGCAGAGTTTATTGCGATGCGCTTGGCTGCAAAGGTGGGGCTTAATGTGGCGCACGTCTCCCTTACTAAAGCAAGCCATAAAGATGTATTGCTGATTGAATGGTTTGAAGCGGCAGAAAAATTCTTGCTTTCGCGTAAAGAAGCGGTTGCCATCATAGAAAACCAAATAAGCGGAATTATTCAGTATTGGCCTTCTGTTTGTGACGAAGCAGCCTTAAGCGAAACGGACCGTATGCTCTTCTGGAGAAGGCAATTCTTAAATCCTTATGCACTAGAGGGGGTGGAAGGTAAAATTAAGATTGGAATTGTATAAGCAGTATGTCTAGTCTTTAGAGTATGCAGTTATTATGTAGTTGTTGGTATTTCTAGCCTAGGGTTTTATTTTTAGAACCTGTCTTGTTACAGTTTAATTGTTGCAGTCAAGCGTAAATCTGGTAATACGGTATTTATCGGCATTGTACCCCAGTGATTTAAGCGATAAGCAATAGCAGAAGATAGCACATTTTTTAAGCGTTCTGATCCACGAGGGAGCAAGGGGCTGCCTGCTGATGCGGGGTATCGTGGCACTTTTGCCGTCTTGCCCAAACGATGAGGTGCGTAACCATGCTGCTGAGAATTTTTGCAGCATTGCCCGTATTAAAATTCAGCTTGACAGAATAGCTTAAACCTCAACCAGACAGGTTCTTATGCGCTTTAAATATATATTCTTAGTAATTGCTTTCCAATTAAGTGCCTTTTCGGTAGCTAGCGCCTCTGAAAGAGATTGCATCTTGGATTACCCGCGCTCTGTTTTGAATAATGGCACATTTAAGCTAAATAAAGAAAAAGGCATAGCAACTGAGCACATACAGCTTACTCATAGCACCAAATTATATGTAGAAAGCGGCGGGTGCGAATACTCAACTACTACCTATACATTTATTGCAACAGAATCTCCACCTAAGGTTAAAATTGTCGGTGCTGAATATCGTAAAGCTATTGAGTTACTCACGCTGGTAGAAAAAGATCCAAAGTTAAAACTCCACTTTTCTGAAGCTAAAAAAACCCTTCAAAAATATCTAGATCTTGTGGCTAATCCAAAGCTAAAAGAAGAATTATATATCAAGGATCAGGGGGACTTACAGTTCTCAGAAAAAATTTGGATAGATGCTAATTTAGATAATAGTCCTACCAAAGTGGAAGTGACATTATCAAGCGGCCCCTACTAATTTTATTTAACCTCAGTTTTGGATAAACTTTGCTTATCCAAAACTGGCATGATATTGAAAAATAATATCAAAAAGCGTCGTT
>CAZXPG010000090.1:0-3747 GCA_964643145.1 uncultured Rickettsiales bacterium | reverse complement strand
TCTTCCTCGCTTGTTCCATCATTTGGCTTAATTTAAATTGAGGACACGCCCTAGCATTATCAACGGTCTTGAGGTATTCTGTACTCCAGAGATATCTCACCTTGTCCAGCCACATCCAGAAAAATGTTGGTACTTTTTGTTGGTATACTGCTCACAGTGCAAGAATTGGTTAGGTTGCAATGTGAGCAGACTATGCTTGAGTGCAAGCAATGCTGCATAAAGCAGGCATTGCGCGGCATTTCTGCGTTCCCTGCAATACATCTAAAGATGTATCTAACCTCAGTTTTGGATAAGCAAAGCTTATCCAAAACTGAGGTTACCTTAGGTACGCTGCGGTTTTTTTTAGCGAAGTGACTCCGATGCACTCGTCTCACCAGAACCCACGTTTTGACAGAGGGCTACTCCATATGATGCCCACCATTAACCGATAAGGTAGATCCGGTGATGAAACCAGCCTGTTCGGCAGCTAGGAATGTAACGCAACGGGCAATTTCATGTGGCTCGCCTAAGCGACGCACTGGGATCTGGGCAATAATACCGTCTAACACTTTCTGCGGCACGGCACCCACCATTTCGGTGTTGACGTAGCCAGGGGCAATGGCATTCACCGTGATGCCTTTCACGGCCGTTTCGCGTGCTAGTGCTTTGGTGAAGCCCAGCACCCCAGCTTTGGCGGCAGAATAGTTAGTTTGCCCCATTTGCCCCACCTGTCCGTTAATGGAGCTGATATTGATAATACGCCCATAATTGCTGTCGCGCATGGCACCAAGCACGGCATAAGACATATTAAAACAGGAAAGCAGATTAGTATTGAGCACCGCCTGCCAGTCAGCCGGGGAAGATTTATGCATCATGCCGTCGCGAGTAATACCGGCATTATTGACCAGCACCGCCACATTCTGGCCAAAATCCTGATGGATACGGTCAACACCGCCAAGGCAGTCTTCAAAGCTGGCCACATCCCATTTATAGGTGCGGATACCGGTCTTGGTGCTGAATGCCTGTGCCATCTCATCATTCCCAGCATAGCTTGCCGCCACCTGATAGCCCTCCGCAAGTAGTGCGTTGCTGATTGCTTCCCCTATTCCCCGTGTCCCACCTGTAACAATTGCCAGCCGTGCCATGTCCTGCTTCTCCTTTTTATCTATCATTTAATCTCTTTCCACACACAGGGCGACACCCATGCCACCGCCTACACACAGAGTTGCCAGCCCTTTTTTCGCGTCACGGCGTTTCATTTCATGCAGCAACGTCACGAGAATACGGGTGCCGGAAGCCCCAATCGGGTGGCCCAGGGCGACTGCACCGCCATTCACATTCACCGTGTCAGTATCCCAGCCCAGTTCCCGGTTAACAGAAATCGCCTGGGCAGCAAAGGCCTCGTTAGACTCAATCAGATCAAGTTGTCCACTATGCCAGCCTGCTTTATCCAGTGCCTTCTGCACGGCAACAATAGGCCCAGTGCCCATAATGGCAGGATCAACCCCTGCCTGCGCCCAAGACGCTATACGTGCCAATGGCTCTAGCCCACGTTTTTCTGCTTCCCCCCGACGCATGAGCAGCACGGCCGCTGCGCCATCATTAATGCCGGAAGCGTTACCCGCAGTGACCGTGCCGTCTTTTTGGAACGCGGGGCGGAGTTTTGCCAGCGTTTCCATCGTGGTGCCATGTTTCGGGAATTCATCCGTGTCTATGGTCACATCGCCTTTGCGGTTAGGTACAATCACCGGCACGATTTCCTCTTGGAACTTTCCGGCTTTTTGTGCGGCTTCCGCCTTTTGCTGTGAATGAGCAGCAAACGCATCCTGCTCTTCACGGCTGATATTCCACTCTTTGGCGATATTTTCTGCTGTGACTCCCATATGGTAGTGGTTGAACACATCGGTCAGCCCGTCTTTTATCATCATGTCTTCAAGTGGCGCATTGCCCATTTTCACTCCGGCGCGGATATAGGAGGCATGAGAGGTAAGGCTCATATTTTCCTGGCCACCTGCTACCACCATTTGGGCATCTCCTGTAAGCAATGCCTGGAATGCCAGTGCTACACTACGAAGGCCAGAACCGCACACTTGGCTAACGCCCCAGGCTGGCACGCTAGCTGGCACGCCAGCGGCAATAGAAGCCTGTCTTGCGGGGTTCTGCCCCAAATTCCCTACCAATACCTGGCCAAGAATCACTTCCGATAATTCTTCGCCTTTTACGCCGGTCTGCTCCAAAAGGGCACGTATCACCTTTTCACCCAGCGTATGGGCGGGTAGGGTGGCAAACCCACCATTGAAGTTACCAATGGCGGTGCGTAGTGCGCTCACAATTACAATGTCGTTGTCGTTCGGTTTGACCATGGTGATATCTCCTGAAAAAAGGCTAATAGGTTTACCCTTCTGTGATACGCAATATCCGACAGGAGTGCAAGATAGTTTATCGAAAAAATTATCTCAATACGCTATTATTTTATGTTGCGTTGCAACCAGTTGGTGAGGTCGTGCCATAAATACTGCCGTGCAGTGCGGCCAATAATCATACCAACATGCCCGGCAGGAAGGGTAACGCTCACCCCTTGTGGCAGTAAATCGACGAGGGGTTGGCTGGAAGCAGGAGGGACGATATGATCTTGCTCAGCCATTGCTACGAAGGCGGGTAAGGGCAATTGGGTTGGGTGTATGAACCTGCCATTCACCTGCCATCTGCCCTTCAACGTGCAGTTATCATGCCACCAGTCAAGCAAGCATTCGGTTGCAACGGGGCAGGTGACGGAAATCCCATCCCCAACCCAGCGTTCCACGGCAACAAAATCCTGTGCTTCCTGGCTTTCGGGGGAGAGTGCTGCAAAAGCGGTGAATTTCTCATAAACGGCCTGGGGATTGTGGCTATAGAAGAATGCTTGGATCAGATGCTTAGGCACTTTGTCCATATGAGAGATAATGGTAATCAGCATATCCATTGCCGGATGCCCCATGGTAGGATAAGCCAGGTGTGTATGGTGGAAATCCCACGGTGTCGCAAGCAGTGCGATGGAATTCAGTTTGGATAGGTTCGGGAACGCTGCTGCCAGTGCCAGCAATCCCCCCATGCAATAGCCTACCAGTGCAATTTTACGCTTATGCTGTTGGTGAAGCTGGTCAATCACCCGATGAATGCGCTGAATATAATCGGCGCAGGTAAAGCCATATTCCTCCGGTTGTGGTTCGCCCCAATCAAGCAGATAGGCATGGATATGCGCGTTGCGCAGATAGCCGAGAAGGCTGCGTTCTTTGTTTAGATCGAGAATATAAGAACGGTTGATGAGGGAAGGGATAAAGAGCACCAGTGGTGTATCGTCTCCCGTTTCTGCCCCATAATCGAGCAGGCGGGTGGAGCCTTCTTGCCAGCGTAGCGGCATATCGGTTTCCGCACGCTGATAGTTGTGAAGATAATAGCGTTGTATGCCTTTGAAGAACTGTGTCAGCGATGCTAGCGTTTCTTTAGGAATATCCTCGGCTTGTTCCGGCAGAGCTACCTGCTCCCTCTCCCCTCCCCATTCGCCCTTCAAATAGCGCGAGACAATCAGCGAACTAAGCCACTCGGCTTCGATAGGCACGCTATGCCACGTCGCCCGGCATTCCTCCAAGATATCAGCAAGTACCGCCATGTTTTGCATTTCCTTTTCACATTGGACCACTCGCTTTTACAGTATTTAGCAGGTGCCAAATAGAATAACCTCAGTTTTGGATAAGCTTTGCTTATCAAAAACTGGCATGTTATTGAAAA
>CAZXPG010000089.1:0-3993 GCA_964643145.1 uncultured Rickettsiales bacterium | reverse complement strand
TACAACCATCTGAAAAGGTGGTTTTACTATAGTCGTTATTTTTGCGCTTCTGCATAATGCAGCGAAGTGTGAAAATGCTGTGCATCCCCTGCTTCATGCAGGGATGCTGGCATATAGTGGCGGCGTTTATTACAAGGAGTTCTCTTATGTCATTTTTTATTGCCTCGGCTATTGCAGCCGACATTACCACTAGTGCTGCAACACAACCCCCATCATTGCTGATGAATATCATGCCGTTTATCATGATATTTCTGGTCTGTTACCTGCTGATTATACGGCCACAAATGAAAAAGCAAAAAGAACATCAAACGATGATTTCTTCCATCCATCGTGGTGAAAAGGTGGTAACCGGTGGCGGCATTATTGGCACCGTCGTTAAAGTGGAAGATGATGATAGCGATATACTGCATGTGGAAATTGCTCCCAATGTAAAAATACGTGTAATCAAATCTACCGTTACCAGTATTGTTAGCCGCCCACCGCAAGCCGAGAAAAAAGAAGACGAAAAAACCAACAAAGCATAGTACTGCTTGCGTTAACTTCGAGAGTGATTATCTACCATGTTGCATTTCCCCACGTGGAAAATTAGCCTTATTGCCATTGTCTGCCTGCTGGGATTGCTGTTTGCTGCCCCTAATTTTCTTCCCACCTCATTGCTATCATCTATGCCCTCCTGGCTGCCAAGCAAGCGTGTCAATCTAGGGCTTGACCTGCGCGGCGGTTCCCACCTGTTGCTGGAAGTAGATTTTTCCGCCTATATCAGGGACCAGTTGGAAAATATAGAAGATAATGTACGGCAAACACTGCGTGGCAAGAAAATCTATTATACTGGCCTGCATGTAAAAAACAACGATAAAGTTGTATTTACACTGCGAAACGCCACAGATGGTGATGCTGCCTATAGCCTACTTAGGGAGATGAGCAAAGATATTACCGTTAGCGACGATAATGCCACCTTCACAGTGATGTTTACTGATAGCTACGCGAAAGAACTGCGAAGCCGGGTAATGGAGCAATCGATTGAGATTGTTCGCCGCCGTATTGATGAAACCGGTACGAAAGAACCCTCAATCCAGCGGCAAGGAGACAACCGCATTCTCCTGCAAGTGCCAGGTCTAAACAACCCCGAGCATCTCAAGCAGCTTCTGGGAAAAACTGCAAAAATGACCTTCCATCTGGTGAATGAACAAGCCTCCATCCCCGCTGCACTGCGCGGCCAGGTGCCAGCCGATTCTATGCTGTTGATGGGAGAAGGAAGTAATGGGCAGGAAATGCCCTATATTATTAAGAAGAAGGTGATGCTAAGTGGCGATCTGCTTACCGATGCCAAAACCAGCTTTAACGATAATGGCCTGCCTGCGGTAAGTTTCAGTTTCAATACACTGGGCGCCAAACAATTTGCCGACATCACCAAAGCCAATACGGGCCATTTATTTGCCATTGTTCTTGATAGCAAAGTCATCAGCGCACCCGTGATACGCGAACCGATTCTAGGCGGATCCGGCATTATTTCCGGTAATTTCACGGTGGAATCTGCGAATGACCTAGCGTTGCTCTTACGTGCCGGTGCCCTGCCTGCGCCGCTCACCATTATTGAAGAACGTACGGTTGGCCCAAGCCTTGGGGCAGATTCTATTGCCGCTGGCAAGAAAGCCGCGCTGATTGGTGTGGTGCTGGTGGTAGTGTTTATGGTGCTCACTTATGGCCTGTTCGGTGGGTTTGCTAACCTTGCACTCATCTTAAACGTAACCTTTATTCTTGCCGCCTTATCGGCACTGCAAGCTACCCTCACCATGCCGGGGATTGCCGGTATTGTGCTCACTATGGGGATGGCAGTAGACGCTAACGTATTGATATTTGAGCGCATCCGCGAAGAATTACGCATAGGGATGAGCCCCTTTACGGCCACAGACCGTGGCTTTGACCGTGCTTTTGCCACTATTATCGACTCGAACCTTACCACCTTGCTGGCAGCCTTCTTGCTTTATGCTTTTGGTTCCGGTGCTGTGAAGGGGTTTGCGGTAACGCTTTCTATCGGTATCCTATCTTCCATGTTCTCCGCTATCACGCTTACTCGCTTTATGGTGGCGAAGTGGCTGCAAAAGAAACGGCCAAAGATATTAGTTATCTAGCATCATTGTAGCAACAAGCGGGTGGCAGTTTCCACATCCGCTTGTCGCATCAGTGATTCCCCCACCAGGAACGCATAGGCACCACATTGTTTCATGCGCACAATATCTTCCGGGTGATAAATACCGCTTTCACATACCAGCGTATAGCCTTCCGGCACAGATGCAGCCAACTGTTCGGTGACGCTGAGGGAAATTTCCAGTGTTTTTAAGTTGCGGTTATTCACGCCAAGCAGGCGGCTTTTAAGCATTAAGGCACGTTCTAACTCTCCTTGGTTATGCACCTCAACCAAGACATCCATCCCCAAGGCAAGCGCCGCCTCTTCCAGATCCTGGGCAAGCGAATCAGAAAGCGCGGCCATAATTAATAAGATAGCATCAGCACCTAAAGCACGCGCTTCTATTACTTGATACGGGTCAAGCATAAAATCCTTACGGAGCACAGGCACGGAAACCGCCTCCCGTACCTCGGTTAAATAACTATCTTTCCCCTGGAAATAAGGCGTATCGGTTAATACCGAAATACAGGCAGCACCAGCACGCGCATAGGCATTGGCAATGGCGGTATGGTTAAAATCAGCCCGTATCACCCCTTTGCTGGGTGAGGATTTTTTCACTTCAGCAATCAGTGCTGTGTGCTGCTTGGATGTTTTTTCCTGTAACGCATGCAGAAAACCGCGTGGTGGCGTGACTGTTCTCGCCTTTTCCAGCAGCATTGCTTCGGAATAGATAGCCTTTTGTGCCTGGATATGGTTACATTTATCAGCACAAATTTTTTGCAGTATATCAACCATGGCTTGTCGCTTCCTTTAGGCGCATAAGTACATTAAAAGCTTGTTTATTATCAACAGCTTCTTCAGCACTCTTAATTCCATTTATTATGTTATCTACCTTGCCCGCCACCATTAATGCCGCCGCCGTATTGAAGAGCACAGCGTCGCGGTAGGCATCTTTCTTGCCAGTAAGCAATGCTTCCAGCCGCCCAGCGTTATAGGCCGCATCACCGCCTTGCAGCTCTTCAATTGTGGCACGTTTCAGGCCGGCTTCTTCCGGTGTGAGGGTAAATTCCCGTATGGTTCCTTGCTTCAACTCTGCCACATAGGTGAGGCCGGTGGTGGTGAGTTCATCCAGTCCATCTTCCCCATGCACCACCCAGGCGGAATGGGAGCCAAGAGAGTGCAGCACCTTTGCAACGGGAACAAGCCATTTTTTATCATACACCCCCATCAACTGATAACGTGTGCCCGCCGGATTGCATAAGGGGCCAAGCAGGTTAAATAGCGTACGCACACCAAGTTCGCGCCGGATGGGAGCCACATGCCGCATGGCTGCATGAAAGCGCGGCGCAGCCATAAAGCAGAGCCCCACCTCACGCAGGGATTTTGCTGCCAAGGCTGCATCCCCCTCAACATTCACCCCCAGGGCAGAGAGCACATCGGCCGAGCCAGATTGTGAAGAAACCGCTTTATTCCCATGTTTTGCCACCGGCACACCACACGCCGCCAGCACAAAAGCAACGGCGGTGGAAATATTCAACGTTCCCAGATTATCGCCCCCAGTACCACAGACATCCATGGCCTTTTCGGGCGCACGCACTTTCACCATACAAGCGCGTATTGCCATGGCCGCACCGGTCATTTCTTCATCCGTCTCCCCCTTCATACGAAGTGCTGCAAGAAATGCCCCCATTTGCGCGGGAGTGGCACTGCCTTCCATAATCAGTCGAAAGGCCTGTTGTGTTTGCTCTAATGTGAGATAGCGTTGCTCCAGTAGTGCACGAATATAGCCCTGAAATACCTGCATTATACCAACCTCAGTTTTGGATAAGCTACGCTTTTCCAAAACTGTCAACTATTTGAAAAAT
>CAZXPG010000088.1:0-4022 GCA_964643145.1 uncultured Rickettsiales bacterium | reverse complement strand
CCTTTTTTTAAAAGGATTATAGCAGTGTTGCGCTTCAATGTTGAGTCCGCCCTACCACGTTCAATGCGGCTTTTAAAGAATGGTGCCACAATAGTTATGACGGCCTTGGGAGGGGTGGCAATAGCCAAGAGCTTGTATCAGCCCCGTAATGGTGAAAAGCCTACCATACCTGCTGCTCACATTGGTGCAGTGGCGGGTAGCATGAGTCGCACATTATATGATGTCAGCGCGCTATTGTCGGATAGTCTGGGGCACGTGGTGTCAGAAGAGGATGCAGCATGGCCTGACAGCATCCCTAACTCTGCCGATGAATGTATTGAGGGTATGCATGGCACTCTTCAGGAGTTGCGTATTTTGCTTACATCCAAACGCGATCAGGAAAATACGCAGGAAGATAGCAAAGAAAGCATGATAAAGCTTACACGCCTCTTTAATAGCTTGGCGACAACATGCAGTTATGTTGGTTTTCTGGCATCAGGTGGGCAAGGAATGCTGCGAGCAGTGCTGCCAGATAACCGTGTGCCTGCACTCGCTAATGATGTGTTGATGTCAATTGCCCGTTTTTTCTATAATGCCGGTTCCAGTTCGCGTTCCTATGTCCGTGAAGAAACGACCGATCCTAATAAGCGCCAGAACCTGGATGCGCGCGCTTATGCAGAGGCAAGTAATATGCTCAGCATTGGCTCGCTTATCCATGGTGCTTTCACCATGGCGGCTATTTTGCTGCCTAAAAGCAGGATACAAGCGCTTCCAGAACGTTCCCATATGCTGGTTGCGCTTAAATATTTGCGCGGGCCCGGCTTTAATATGACGGGGTTTCTGGGGATTTTAGCGGCGGTTGCCTATACGGTGAGTGAAAAAATTGAAACCGAAGAACTGATTGATAATGGGGTGGACGCCCTGAAAAGGCGACATGCTTCTATTGCTGAAAAGTTGGTAAGCGATGATGAATTGCGTAAGATTGTCAAAGCCCAAGTGCCGCACCTGACCGACGATGAATATTATGCCAAGAATGCCGCCTATTTTGCCTGCGCTGTTGCTGCGTTAGGAGGGTTAGGCGGTGCCGTGCCCATTCTTGCCAGCCGTTATGCAAAAGTGGGGCAGGTGTTAGGGCAGGAGAGTGTAAGCAAAATGGCCGAGATTGGTGGCCGCATGAACGGTATATTCTACGCGAGCTGGCCGCTATTTGTCACGCTCACCCATGAAAGTTATAATAGTGAGGAACGCCGCTTACCTGAGCATATGGAAGGTATGTGGAATGATCTGCGCAAACAGGCGGCGATGGAAAGTGCAGGGATTGTTGCATTAACCTTGGCGGCGTTAGTAACCTTTTATAAAGCACCAGATAAAAGCAAATTAAAGCGCATATCGGATATTATTCTCAATAAAATGGACGTGATTGCCGGAGGCGTAACGGGTAGCCTGTTTTTAGGGGCGGCGGCTATGCGAGAAAAAACCCCTAGCAGTTACGAGGAAATGACCGAATTAGTATCGGATAGTGACAAGGCGTTAGTAGCGGGGATGCAATTGAACAATGCAGGGAAAGGACTGTTACTGGAAATGCTGGAAGCACCCGATTCCCCCCATCGTGCAACGTTGCTTGCGATGATGCGCGAGCAGGATTCCCCAGTTTCTAGGGCGTTAAAAGGGAAGAGTCAGGTAGAAAACCAGTTGCAAGCGATGTTGGAGAATAAGGATACGGCGTTCAGCACATTGCTTCAGGCGCAGAAACCCTCTTTCTGGAAACAATGTCAAAATATGTTTGAAGAGAATCCTTTGTTGTTATCCGGCTTTTTCGCCCGTTCGGTGTGGGTGGGGCCGCGTATGGGGATATTATCGGCTGTCGCGGAATATGTAGAACGCACCAATGACGCGCTCTATTCACGTGAGGAGCAGTTAGAATATCTGCGCGATTTGGCACGGAAATTACCCAAGAAAGCCGTGTTTCCTAATGTGGATATTGTGTCCTATGGTGACTTGCGGAATATTCTTGAATATGGCAGTTATGAAAAAGATGACCCAAACAACGAAATGGCATCGAAAGGTATTCCCAATAAACGTCCGCTCTGCCCCGCGGCTTTTTATGCCGCTCAAATGCTGCGTGAGTTAGAAACCAAAGAAATGGTGCATGAAGCTGAGAAAACAGCCAGTGCCAGGGCTGCACAGTTACGTGCGGGTGAGGGAGGGGCGGTAACTGCTGCCGCTCCCTTCAGCAAGGTGACACTAGCTGCATTCATGCCGCTATATGGAACTATATATCAACAGACGGCTGGAGCTGTGCGCTCACAGGAAAAGGGTGGGGCTTCAACAGCATTTCGGTAAAATAGGTCGGAATAACACGAAGCGTTGTTCTGGCCTATTAAAACCATATGGGTTTAATAGGTGTTGCCTTTCTTGCGATGGTGGTATATTAATATTTTTCCTTTTAAATATTAACAATGTTAATAATATTATTAATATTGTCGATATAAAACTCGCATTCCTCGTGGCTCATTCGCCAGTTTCCAGCATTTTTCCTCTAAAATCCCCCTGATGCTTAACTTTTGTTAACATTTTTTTAAATATTGGTGCGGTTCTACTTTACTTTTGACACCCAATTATTTATTATTAGTTAATAGAGGTAAGCGTAAACGATTTAGGTGGAGGGATAGTATGTCTTCATTAGCATTACGGAATACAGCACATATTCAAAGCACACAGGCGGTTAAGCCCGTTCCCAATAGTGATATTGCAAAGCAACATAGCATTGTATCACTGTTCCCATTAAATCGTGACGCGTTAGAAACCATACTGGTTCAGGCGCAAGAAGGCCAGGTTTCTCTTACCAGCCAGGGGAAAATTGATATACGCTATCGTAACCTGAATGATGCTGATTTGCGAGGCTTTAGCCTTGAAGCATTTGATGTGACAGGGTGTAGTTTTGAAGGTGCATTGCTTGATAGAATCAGTCTGGAATCGTTATTACCTTCTGCACGGAAAAACAAGATTAGTTTGCGTAAGGTGAACCTGCATGGTGCCAATCTTGAAGCAGCGTTATTAAACCGTAAGGATTTAGGGCTTGTAAGCTATTTGCCTGTTAATTTAAGCGGTGTAGACTTGGAGGGAGCCGTGCTTACTTCCGTCAATATGAAGCGTGCGATTCTCAAAGGGGCTAATCTCAAAAATGCTGATTGTACTGGTGCTAACCTTGCCTTAGTGAATGCCAGGGATGTAAATTTTCAACAGGTTGATTTTACCCAGGCACTGTTGAGCGGAGGTGATTTCCGCCACTCTGATTTCCGTGGTGCCGTATTTACTGATGCGAGGGTTTAGTTATGGCGGTATCTGAGACCATAAAGCATTTTTCAGGAAAAGCTGTCGATAAGCTGAAAACAACAGGACGTGAGAGTCCTCTTGATAATGAAAATACGACGTTGTTCGAGGGTGCCATCATCGAAACCGGCGCATTAGAAGATGCAAAGGTTGTTGGGAAAACTGATCTTTCTCGTAATGATATAGCTATCCTGACCGGGCAGCCGGTGGTTGTGCCTACGTTGAAAGAAAAAATAGCGAACCTATTGCAGCCAAAACCGGCCGTTCATATTACCTTTATACCAAAACCCGTGCAGGAAGTGGCTACTGTCAACACTGCCGATCACAGCCAAGCAGAAACGCTGCAAGCAATGGCCAGGAGGAGCAGCGATATGCGCCGTGCTATTGATAGTCTTCGCTCCGTTGACGCTTCTAAAGCCACCGATGCAGGGAAAACACAGCCTTCTGCTGTGGTTAGCAGCGGCGCCGATCTTGGTGGCAAAACTAAACAACAGCATAATACCATTGCTGGGTAGGTTGGCTACAATGTTGACGCGCCCCTCGGCAAGTGAAGTTTCATCCCCCTTCAGCGCATCTGCCTGCCCCAGGCTTTAATCACCTCACGCAGGGAAACATCAGAAAAACGTAAATCAGACCATTGTAGGCATGTCTAATAAACCTCAGTTTTGGATAAGCTACGCTTATCCAAAACTGTCAACTATTTGAAAAAT
>CAZXPG010000087.1:0-4183 GCA_964643145.1 uncultured Rickettsiales bacterium | reverse complement strand
TTTCAAATAGTTGACAGTTTTGGATAAGCGTAGCTTATCCAAAACTGAGGTTACTCTAGTCACTAACAGAACCATTGCATAATCGTGCCAGACCCGGTATGGTTAAACCAACCTATTGTTTTAATAATTGAGCAACCACGGTGACATCTGATAACAAGACCTTAACGCTGGCTGTGCCTAAAGGCCGCATTGCCAAGGAACTGCTGCCGCTGCTGGAAAAAGTGGGCATTCGCCCGGAAGAGGCGTTCTTTGATGATAAGGCGCGGCAGTTACAGTTTGCAACCAATATTCCGCATTTGAACCTAGTGCGGGTACGCAGTTTTGACGTGGCAACGTTTGTGGCCTTTGGCGCGGCACACATCGGCGTGGCCGGGAAAGATGTGCTGATGGAATTTGACTACCCCGAAATCTACACCCCTCTTGATTTAACCATTGGAAAATGCCGCCTTTCCGTGGCAGAGCTGGCTGTATGGGCGGAGGATGATGATCCGGCGAGGTGGAGCCATATCCGTATTGCCACCAAATACCCGGAAGTGACACGTCGCTATTTTGCCAGCCGTGGCGTGCAGGCAGAATGTATCAAGCTGAATGGAGCAATGGAATTAGCACCACTGATGGGTTTATGTCATCATATTGTCGATTTAGTGGATACCGGCAAAACCTTGGCTGAAAATGGGTTGGTGGAAGTGGAGAAAATTGCCGATATCTCTTCTCAGTTGATTATCAACCGCACGGCATTTAAAACACGCATGGAAGAAATTAACGGCTGGGTGGAAAAATTTAAAGAGGCTGTTCATGGTTAAATTACTCTATACCAATACTGCAGATTTTCAGGAGCATTTTGCTGGATGGCTTGAAACCAAACCGGAAAGCAGCGACGCTATCCGTCAGACCGTGCAGGATATTCTACATAATATCCAGGAAAAAGGCGATGCAAAGCTGCTGGAATATACCACACGCTTTGACCGCTGGGCTCCCAAAAATGCTGAAGAGCTACAGGTTTCAGAAAAGCAGATTGATGACGCTTATGCCTGCTGTTCCAAAGAGATTATCGCCGCGCTTGAAATGGCGGCTGACCGTATCCGCCTCTATCACGAACGGCAAATGCCTGCCAGTTTTGAATACCAGGATGGTGATGGGGTAGTGCTTGGCAATCGCTGGACACCCATGGAAAGTGCTGGGCTTTATGTGCCAGGAGGGCTTGCCGCCTATCCTAGTTCGGTGCTGATGAACGCTATTCCGGCTAAAGTGGCAGGGGTGAGTGATGTGGTGATGGTATCGCCCGCGCCAGAAGGCGTGCTGAGCCCGATTATTCTGGCTGCGGCTAAAGTTGTTGGCGTGACGGAAATCTATAAAGTAGGCGGCGCGCAGGCCTTGGGGGCACTGGCCTGGGGTACAGAAACCATGCCACGTGTACGTAAGATTGTGGGCCCTGGCAATGCCTATGTAGCAGAAGCCAAACGCCAGCTTTTCGGCGTGGTGGGGATCGACATGATTGCTGGGCCCTCAGAAATTCTGGTGGTGGCCGATAATAACAACAAGCCGGAATGGATTGCCGCCGATCTGCTTTCCCAAGCCGAGCATGATGTGCAGGCGCGTTCGGCCTTAATTACCGATAGCCGTGAATTTGCCGAGAGCGTGATACAGGCGGTGGAACGCATTCTCCCTACACTTAGGCGGCAGAAAATTGCACGGCAAAGCTGGGAAGAGCGTGGCCTGGTGATTATTGATGCGCATTTTAAACACACCCGCGCACTTATTAACACCATTGCCCCCGAACATTTAGAGTTGGCGCTTGATAATCCCGAAGCAATGGTGAAAGATATTCATAATGCCGGGGCAATATTCCTTGGCCGCTATACACCAGAAGCCATAGGCGATTATATGGCAGGGCCATCACATGTATTGCCCACCTCTGGGACGGCGGTGTTTTCCTCTGGCCTGTCTGTCTATGATTTTATTAAACGGACATCACTTATCGGCTGCACCAGGGAGGCGTTTGCCCATCTGGCAGAAGCAACGGAACTATTGGCAAATGCAGAAGGATTGGGGGCTCACGCCCTGTCTGTCGCACTACGAAGATGACACATACACATAATTTTAGTCACATCAATACCGTAACACTGGACGAAACAACTCTGGGTAGCGTTACCGCCAAGATACGCCATGAACGCGAGGTGGCAATTGCTGATCTAATTGCCGATAATGCCTTTTCTCTGCCTGGGAAAGCGGCAGGCCCTTATGGTCTGCATCTAGCACTATCTGATAACCGCCTCTTGATTGATATCACCGCTAATGAGCAATTTGCCTCGCGTATTCCGTTGCCCCTCACACCTTTCCGCACTATTATCCGTGATTATTTCCTCATTTGCGAAAGCTATGCGAAAGTGGTGGGGGCTGCTGACCCGCGCAAAGTTGAAGCCATTGATATGGGCAGGCGTGGTATTCATAATGAAGGATCAGAACTGCTGAAGGAATTGCTCCAGCCTGAAATCAGCATGAATTTTGATACGGCCAGGCGGTTATTCTCCCTAATTTGTGTGCTGCATATGAAGCCCCTCTAACGCCAGCCTATTAACTCCAACTTCATCACATTATTATGTTTAACTTCAAACCTATCCTGGAAATCCTGGGGATGCTGCTCACAGTGATTGCCGGGATTATGCTTTTGCCTATGGCACTTGACAAGGTAGATGGCCATAGTGACTGGCACGCTTTTGCCCTTTCCTCGCTTTTTACGTTCTTCATTGGCATTAGCCTCTGGCTGATCAACCGTGAGCATCACCAGCATTTCAGCACCAAACAGGCTTTTATGCTGACAAGCAGTGCCTGGCTGGTGATTCCGCTCTTTTCCGCACTGCCCTTTATCTTTAAAACCGCACCACTCAGCTATACGAATGCATTCTTTGAAGCCATATCAGGCTTCACCTCCTGTGGGGCAACGGTGATTACCGATCTTGAGCAAGTATCACGCGGTATATTATTGTGGCGGGCACTACTTAACTGGATTGGCGGAATTGGCATTGTTGTCGTGGCCGTAGCCATTCTGCCTATGTTGAAAGTGGGGGGAATGCAGCTCTTCAAGATGGAGGTTTCTGACCGGGCAGAGAAAATCTTCCCACGGGCAGCACAATTTGCCATAGCGGTGCTCAGTATTTATGTGGTTTTCACCCTCTTATGCACGGTTGCCCTGTGGCTAGCAGGGGTGGGGATGTTTGATGCGCTGTGTCATGCCATGGCAGCAATGGCTACCGGAGGGTTCAGCACCCATAACAACTCTGTGGCCTATTTTGATAGCATTACCGTGGAAATTATCCTAAGCATCACGATGATTCTAAGCTGCCTGCCATTCGTACTCTATATTCAGGCAGCACAAGGCAGTTACCGGCCGCTCTGGCAGGATAGCCAGGTACGGTTCTTCCTGATACTGCTTGGTGGTGCTATTATTTCAACGGCCTTATGGTTACAGCTAAAAAACGGTATGAGTTTTTGGGAAGGAATGCGCTATGCTTCTTTTAATGTGACATCGGTGATGACAACAACAGGGTTCTCTTCCGCCAATTATGCACTCTGGGGCAGCTATCCTGTATTGTTGCTGCTTATATGTTCCATGATTGGCGGCTGCACCGGCTCAACTGCAGGAGCGATTAAAATCTTCCGCTTCCAGATATTATTTCAAGCTATTGCCGTGCAGATTAAACAACTGGTGCATCCACATGGTGTCTTTCGGGTGCATTTTAATGAAAAGCCGGTAGCAGATGGGGTGATTAATGCGGTGCTTGCCTTTTTTTTCCTCTATCTTACATTCTTCTTCATATGCACCTTGCTGCTTGCATCGCAGGGGTTAGACCTGCTCACCAGTGCCAGTGCTGTCAGTTCAGCGATGGCAGCGGCAGGCTATGGACTTGGCCCCATTATCAGCCCGGCCGGTTCCTATGCACCGCTACCTGATGTGGTGAAATGGATATTAAGTGTAGCGATGGTAATGGGAAGGCTTGAATTTTTCACCTTACTGGTGCTATTCTCTCCGGGGTTCTGGCGCAGTTAAATACTAAGATTAACCTCAGTTTTGGATAAGCACGGCTTTCCAAAACTGGCATGTTACTCTAAAATAATAACGTTAATTCTATGATATACTGCTCACAGTTCAAGAATTGGTTAGGTTGCAATGTGAGCAGACTAT
>CAZXPG010000086.1:0-4489 GCA_964643145.1 uncultured Rickettsiales bacterium | reverse complement strand
TCAGAGGAATATAACAATGAAAAACAGTCAGTTAGAGTTATTGGACACTAGTGCTCCCTAAGGGAGAGGGTTAGGGTGAGAGATTTTTATCAACGCAGCCCCTACTTTTCTTCCTTCAGCAAGCAATATATTATAGGTTCTGCACGCAGCACCCGTCGTCATCATATCACAGGAAGCCGCATAAGGTTTGAACGCAAGCCGTTCTTTTACACTTAACGGCAGGTGTTTCTCTCCACAACCAATAAGCAAAATCTCCAACTTTTCCCCTTCCGCAAGCAACGCGAGCAGCGTACCCACCGCTTCCTTCCCCCAACTCCCCGCTGGCCAGGATATACGTTTTTCCGGCATCACCAATACGCTGGTAGCCACATTCTCACCACTGATAATAAAGCCTTCGGCACCATAGGCGGTGATAATTTTCATTTCTTCTGGGATTAGGGGGGTAATATCCATTGCTTTCTCCTTGTTTATCACCTCTTTTTTATTATAGTATGGCTTCTATTTCCAGATAAAAAGGCACTTAATTATGACAACTCACACCGATATTATTGCATTCCAGGGTGTACCTGGTGCTAATTCCGATCTTGCTTGCAGGCAGGCTTACCCTTACATGAAAACGCTGGCGGTCGCTTCCTTTGAAGATGTGTTTGACACGGTAGAGCAAGGACGGGCTGCACTTGGGATGATTCCGATTGAAAATTCTCAGGCCGGGCGTGTGGCCGAAATCCACGCATTATTGCAACGCACCGAACTCTCTATTGTCGGCGAATTTTTCCAGCGGATTGAACACCAACTGCTTGCCCCCAAAGGCGCCACACTGGAAACCATCAAAACCGTATATTCCCACCCACAAGCGTTAATGCAATGCCGGGAGCATTTGCGCGGCTGGAAATTTAATACTCAGTCCTATTCCAACACCGCGACAGCCGCTGAAGATGTCAGCAAATGGAACGACCCCAGCAAAGCCGCTATTGCCTCTGCCCTTGCCGGTGAGCTTTATGGCCTGCAAACTATTGAGAGCAATATTGAAGATGCCCCTGATAATACCACCGTCTTTGTCGCCATTGCCAGAGAGCCGATTGACCCGCCAGAAGACGAGCGCGTTATCACCTCACTGCTGTTCACTGCTCGCAATATCCCTGCTGCGCTTTATAAAGCACTTGGTGGTTTTGCCACCAACAATGTTAACTTACTAAAGCTTGAAAGCTATATCCCTGGTGGCGTATCAAGCACTGCACAGTTTTTTGTCAGTTTTGAGGGCAGCCCCAAGCAAAAACCTGTCCAGCTTGCGCTCGAAGAACTGGGCTTCTTCTGCCGTAAAGTCAAATTGCTTGGCGTGTATCCTGCCGCACCGGAACGATATCGCTAACCAGGATATTGGCTAGGATATTAGAATATGTAGTTGACTGTTCGATGAGGGATATATATATATTAAAATATTAACATACCAACTTACATCACACGAAATTATCATGGGAAAGAAATCGAAGAAAACCACAACCCCCCAAGAGCAAGCATATCAGCAGGCTGCCGAAGCCATCGTGGAGGTTTATAGAGGCTTTTACCTGGAATTGCTAGAGGAGGATACGGCCAGCCAAGAGTGCTGGGCAAGAAATGCCGATAATGCGATTGATCATGCATACAGAACGCTAAAACAGCACAACCCCGCCGCAACGCCTGCCGTGTTGTGCACGAAAGTTCTATCCTGCTATGACAAAAGAACGGACTGCATTGATATTGAGAAACTGACATCCATTAAAGGAACTACCGGGCTCGTACAATCAATAGAGGGAAAACAGGCTTGTTTATTAGGAGCAACCGCCTCTCGCGCCAGCAGAACCGCCAAGGAAGATATAAATACCGTTGTAAACTGCCTATTATCAGCACACACTTCCCTAAAACGAGAGAAACAACTATCCGAAGACATCGGTACTTATACTCATATTGCAGAAACCTACAGTAGAGGCATCCACAATACGACAATACAATGCCGTGCCACTATAAATAAGCATCGCAGAAATATCCCTACAATTGAGTACGTGGAAAAACTTCACCACAATGATGCCACCCAGCAAGAGGCAAACAACACTACACGCACCCATCTAGAACAACTACTCTCAGAGAGGAAACAGGCTGCAACGATGAGAGGAGGCAAGCAACCGTAGAATGCTACTGGCAAGCCGTCATCACTTTGGTAAGCTGCGCCAGCACCTGCTCGTTATTCTCAACATTCTGGGCAGGCTGCTGTTGTAGTGTGGTTATTTCCGCTAGTATCTGATTAAGCAATGTTTGCCGGTGCATTAAAAACGCCGCAATCTGCTCTTCCCTGGTCACCTGCCCCTGTGCCTGGTCTGGCTGGCTGGTTAAATATTCCTGCAAAGGAGTTTTCAGGCTGGCTGGCAGGTTTTTCGCTTCGGCCATCAGGCTCGTAACCGTACCGGTACACGAGGTGGCATCTGCATGGGCACTCACTGCTAAGCCAACAACTATATATATAGCCGTGCTATACTGTAGTAGTATCTTTCTCTGCATTCTGCCCTCCTCGCACTTCACGTGCAATTTTATCGAGAATACCATTAACAAATCCCGTTTCCGATTCTGAGAAAAATGCCCTGGCCAGCGACACATATTCATTGATAATGACTTTTACCGGCACATCAGAAAAACTTAATAGTTCATATACGCCGGCACGAAGCAGTGCCCGCATCACCGCGCCTAAACGTTCCATATCCCAGCCTGGGCTTAGATGCTGGCGGATATAGCTATCCACCTCGGCAAGCATCATCGTTGCACCGCTCACTAATTTTTGCACCAGTTTTTCATCAGGCGTAACCGCCGCCTCGCCAATATCTTGGTTGGTGTACGCTTCTAATATATGCGTCACCTGGCGTACCGGCTCGCCATTATCATTGCCAATATCACGGCCATAGAGCACCTGAATTGCCGCTAAACGTGCGGCTGTCTTACGTTTCATTGCCGATGTCATTATTGTTTCTTAAACCTCTTTTTAAGTGCTACCATTGTTAAACAGGCATGGGCAGCATCCGCCCCTTTGTTTTTTTGTGCAATATCGGCACGAATAATAGCTTGCTCCTCATTTTCGGTGGTGAGTATCCCATAGCCAATAGCCACCCCCTGCAAGGCAAGATCATTCAGGCCACGTGCGCTTTCCAAACATACATAATCATAATGGGTAGTTTCGCCACGAATCACACAGCCAAGTGCCACAAACCCATCATAATCGTCACTGCTTGCAGCAAAATGCACTGCCGCCGGAATTTCAAATACACCCGGCACTTCTATACGTTCATAAGCTACAGCCGCTTCCTCCAACACTTTACTTGCGCCAACAACTAACATATCCGCAATATCGGGATAAAAACGCGCTTCAATAATCAGTATCTTACTCATATTTTTTCCTATTACACCCATCTAAAATCAGGCAACACATAATGAGGGGTGGCCTGATATGCTGCACATAATGTCTCCAGCTTCTCCTTTCTTACACCGTCGCCATAGGGTGTTGCAATCAATTCTTCTGCCAGAATGCCACCAGCAACCAATAATGCATCAATTCCAGCCTGCTGCGCACCACGTATATCGGTGTCTAAACTGTCTCCAATGGCAAGTATCCTGCTTTTTTCTACCGTGGCAAGCTGCGCAAAACATGCATCATATACCTGCGGGTAGGGTTTACCGAAATAATATACTTTCCCCCCCTGCTCCTCGTATAACGCAGCCAACACACCAGCACATAGCGAACGTTCCCCTGTTTGCTTTACTACCAGCTTATCAGGATTAGCGCATATCATAGGGATACCGGCGGTGAGGGCGGTATGAAGTTCTGGTATTTTTTCATCAAGCGACGAATCATCACGATCAAACCCCACCGCAACGATGAAGCCAGCCTCTTCCAGCTTATCGGTTTCCACCAACCCACTGCCTGCTAACACCCCCCTATCCCTTGCCGGGCCGATAACCGCATAGCTTCCCTTAGACAATGTTATAAACGGCTCTTCCTTAGGAAAAGCTAATGCCTGGTAACACAGTTCTCCTGAAGACACTACACCATCATAGTAATTCTCCGTTATCCCCATTGCTGTTAGTGCCTCACAGATGCGTGCGGCGCGGCGCGGGGCATTAGATAAAAACAATACCGTTTTTCCTGCGGCTTTCAGCCCTTTCAACGCATCAAGTGCGTGTGGGTATAATTGCTTCCCATCATGAATAACTCCCCACAAATCAACAATAAAAGCATCATAGCGGGAAGAAATTTCAGAAATACTGTGATAAAAATACATTACCTTGCTGCAACTGCAAAAAATTATAGGGTTTTACGTGCCAAACCCTGTTTTTGTAATAATAGTGTAATATTATTATGGTAACTCTAAATGATAAGCAATTAAAATAACCTCACTCTGGCATAAACCTCGTTTATCCAACACTGTCAACTATTTGAAAAATAATGATTCAAGGCGGCTTGAACCAT
>CAZXPG010000085.1:0-4530 GCA_964643145.1 uncultured Rickettsiales bacterium | reverse complement strand
AACCTTATCCAAAACTGAGGTTAATTTAAAATAATGGCAAAAACGACGCTTTTTGACATTATTTTTCAATATCATGCCAGTTTTGGATAAGCAAAGCTTATAAAAAAACTGAGGTTACCTATATTCCTACCCAGGAAGGCTGGTTATATCTGGCCGTGGTGATTGATTTATACTCCCGCCAAATAGTGGGGTGGTCAATGAGTGAGCATATGAAAGCACAGTTGGTGAATGATGCCCTACTCATGGCAATCTGGAAGCGGAACCCCGCTAAAGGACTGATATGGCATACAGATCGCGGTAGCCAATATGCCTCCGACAGTCACCGGAGAATCATTAAAGAGCATCGTATTCTCCAGAGCATGAGCCGGAAAGGTGATTGCTGGGATAATGCAGTGTCCGAAAGCTTTTTCCATACCCTGAACTTTACAACCAGAGCGGAGGCAAACTATGCAATATTTGAATATATAGAGGTATTGTACAACCGTATCAGAATCCATTCGGCAAACAATTATTGTTCGCCAGTGGACTATGAAATAATGCAGAACGCTGCTTGAGAACTTGTCCGGAAAACTGTTGCCAGATCAAAGATCGTGAACAGGCTTTAACATCTACTCTCTAAAAATCTTGTTGCATCGCACGGGTAAACAGTGCCTGCCCATCATAGCGCGCTTTGCCAAATGCTGCAATAAGCTGCTGGGCGCGGTCGCTATGCAGATAATGCAGAAAACCAATAGCAGCCGGGCTTGGATGCTTACCGGTTAGGGCAAAACAAGGGTTGAGTAACGTTTTACCGCCCTGCACATAAATCACGGTATTCTGCAAATCCTTGGCATTTGGCAGCCAGGTGCCGCGATCGGTGATAGTATAAAGTGCCTTCTTATCGGCTTCAATCAGGGCATCTTTGGGAAACACATGGAAAGTATAATACCAGCTGGATTTATCCTCCCAAGGCTTGAGCCCCAGCGATTGCCAGATTGTCTGCTCTTTCACATTGGTGCCGGAATGGTCATCCCGTGAAAGGAACATCGCACGCGATGCCGCTTTTCCTTGCCCCGCAATTTTGGCAAAGGCACTTTCGGCTGTATCGTTTTTATCCAGCTTTGCCGGATTATTTTTTGGCCCAACAATCAGGAAATGATCGTTAAATATCGGCGTATAATGGGTGGCCCATCCGGCTTGCATTGCTGCATCTGCTTCTTTCTTTTCATAGACCAGTGCAATATCTATCACCCCACGCTGCAATTGTTTGAGCGTGTTATGGCTGATATCCTGATACCAGGCAATGGTGAAATTACCATGACGGCCTTTGATATAATCCTCCGCCAGCGCCCGCAAAATTCCTGTTGGCCCAGCACCGCCATTGCCTATCCGTATGGCAATGGCTTCACCTTGCGGCCCATAAATTTCCTTTGGCTTGGTGCTCGGTGCCCTCGTATCGGTGAGGGCTAGAGCAGACTGGAAAACCAGCAACACCGCCACTATGAATGTTATAAAAAAACTACGTGTAACCGTCATTATTCCTCCCCTTTAGACCTCTGTTAAAACTCAGTTCTGGTGAGGCGAGTGCGTCGGAGTCACGGAGCGGAAAACCGCAGTGTACCTAAGGTACATGAGGATTTGAGCACCGGAACGACAAGCAAATCGTCCACCAGAACTGAGTTTTAACAGAGGTCTTTATAGTCCTGCTTCTTCCCTGAGCATATCCTCTTCCCGCTTACGCTTTTTAATGCGCGCTTCCCGGTGGGTGATATACACCGTGCTTGCCATAATAACCACCGCTCCCAGCAATGTCCATCTATCTATCACCTCGCCAAAAGCAACATAGGCAATGAGTGTGGCAAAAATCAAACGGAAGAAATCAAACGGTTGCAGCATAGACATATCCCCCTTGCCATAGGCATGGGAAATCGACATTTGCGCCAGGTTAGAGACAATCCCCAGCAGCAGCAACCACCCCCACTGCACTAGCGAAATGGGTTGCCAATGATAGAGCGCAAAAGGTAGAGAAAGCGGGGTCATTACCAGTGTCATATAAAACACGATAGTATTTGGCGTTTCTGTGGCCGTCAGACGCTTGATGATAATATTTGATATTGCCCAGAGGGACGAGGCAGCAAGCGCCAGCAGAAACGCATAGCTGAACCCTGCCCCACCTGGTCTTAGAATAATTAACGTGCCAAGAAACCCGATAACCAGTGCTGCCACACGATGTGGCCCTACTTTTTCTTTAAGGAAAACCACCGCCGCCAGCACGGTAAATAATGGTGCGGTAAAGCTGAGAGCGATGGCGATCGGCAATTCGATTGCAGCAAGTGCCGAGAACCAGAATAGCATCGCCACAAAGCCATTGACACCACGCAATAAATACAACCCTATCCGTGTGGTGTTCAGCGTGCCCCTGCCAGCCCGGAATGCCCAGGGGAGCAACAGCAACAATGCAATGAAATTACGGAAAAATACCACCTGGAACGAGTGCATCTCGACTGACAAATGCCGCACAATAGCCGTCATGGCAGTAAACCAGAATGTGCCGGAAATCATATAGATGATTCCTTGCATTTCTGCGCTGCATTGTTTAAGGGGGTTACATGCAAGGGGAAAAGCGAATTTCATGGCATCACCTGGGACATTGAGAACAACGTTTAGGGATAGCCTAAATTTTTTTACTTTTCCAGTGCTAAATCAAAACCACGCCTCATCCATGCCCATCACTGGCTTTGCACCGCCAACAATAGTGGCAAGCAGGCCATAATGCTGGGGCAGTATTTTCTGCATATAGAACCGTGCCACTTCCAGCTTGGCTTTATAGAACACTTCTTCTTCCTGCTTCTCAAGCGCAAGTTTCGCCATCTTCGCCCACATAAACCCTATCACGCATAAGGCAAATAGCCGCAGATACTCTACCGAACTGGCTGCCGCATTATTCGGATCACGCAGCCCGTTATCGGCAATCCACAGGCTGGCTTTCTGCAAACTTCCCATTGCTTTATAGAGCGGCTTGGTAAATTCCGCCATCTGGCTGTTGCCGCGTTCTGCTTCGATAAACTGCTGAAGCGGATGGAAGAAACTACGCAGCAGCTTGCCAGTATGCTGCGGTAATTTGCGCCCCACCAGGTCAAGCGCCTGAATACCGTTCGTGCCTTCATAAATCTGGGCAATACGGGCATCACGGGCATATTGCTCCATGCCATATTCACGGATATAACCATAACCGCCCAGCACCTGCATCCCTAAATTAGTTGCTTCATAACCGCCATCAGTGAGATAGGCTTTGACAATGGGGGTCATAAGCTGAATGAAATCTTCCGCCTGCTGCCGTGCTTCTTCATCCTCACTTTTCTTGGTAATATCCACTTTCAGCGCCGTAAATAAAGCAAGTGCTCTAGCCCCTTCAGTAAAGGCACGCATGGTAAGCAACATCCGCCGGATGTCAGGATGCACTAACAGCGGATCGGCTGGCTTATTCGGGTATTTCGCGCCTTTCAGGTTTCTGCCCTGCAACCGCTCCTTGGCATAGCTACTAGCATTCTGATAGCTGACCTCCGCCAGCCCCAATCCTTGCACGCCTACATAAATACGCGCTTCATTCATCATGGTGAACATAGCACGCACGCCTTTATGCGCCTCTCCCACCAGGAACCCACGCGCATGATCATAGTTCATCACACAGGTAGGCGAGGCATGGATACCCATTTTATGCTCAAGCGCACCGCAGCCAAGCGTGTTCTGGGTGCCATCTTCCAGGATTTTCGGTACAAGAAACAGGCTGATTCCCTTAATGCCTTTTGGTGCATCGGGGAGCCGTGCCAGCACCAGATGGATGATATTATCGCTTGCATCCTGATCGCCACAGGAAATAAAAATTTTAGTGCCGGTAATAGTATAGCTGCCATCTTCCTGCGGAGTGGCCTGGCTACGGATCAACCCCAGGTCAGTACCACATTGCGGCTCGGTGAGGCACATCACCCCTGACCAGCTTCCCTCTACCATCTTCGGCAGGAAACGCGCCTTCAACGCATCGGAGGCATGGCGGAAAATGGCATTATAGGCGCCATGCGTTAGGCCGGGAATCAAGCCAAAGGATAAATTAGCCGAGCAGATCATTTCGGTAATTGGCATCGCCAGCACGTCCGGCAAGCCTTGCCCGCCATAGGCTGGGTCACAAGTGAGCGAAGGCCAGCCTCCTGCAACATAGGCACGGTAGGCATCGGCAAAACCGGCTGGAAGCTTCACCCCGTCTTCGGTTAAACGGCATCCTTCCGCATCACCGCTCTGGTTGAGCGGAAACAACACCTCCTGACAGAAACGCGCCCCCTCATCCAGGATTGCTGCGCTTAAATCGGGCGTTATATCCGGCAACGTCTCTTCCACCCGCAGAAATTCATGCAGGAGAAACTGAAAATCACGAAGTGGTGCAATATAACTTGGCATAATCCTTTCTCCTTTTTTTGGTTAGATTTTAGAAAACATATATCTAACCTCAGTTTTGGATAAGCTACGCTTATCCAAAACTGTCAACTATTTGAAAAA
>CAZXPG010000084.1:0-4883 GCA_964643145.1 uncultured Rickettsiales bacterium | reverse complement strand
CTGCATGATATTATTCTCAACAAGCAGTGTTACCGTGCCGTTGGCCGTATAGCGGGCGGCATTCCTCTGCTACTTCTTGCGCAATCAAGGCAATATCGTTTGGCTGCATATCATACACCATCTTGCCAGCGTTAGACTTGGAAAGATCAAGCAGCGATGTCACTAACCCACAGACTTGCAAGGCATTACGCGGCATTTCTGCGTTCCCTGCAGAATGCAGGAATGCAAAAATAAGGTCTATACTGAGTGCGAACGTACCCGGGATGGCAAGCAGCAAATATGAGGACTAAGGGGGTGAAGCTGGTGCCGCCAGTGGGAATCGGACCCACGACCTCATCATTACCAATGATGTGCTCTACCACTGAGCCATGGCGGCATAAAGACTATCTACATAATATTACCCTATTGCAGTATGCTGGGTAATTCAGTATAAGAAGGACTGGCAAGATGCCAGATTTTAGGGTGAAAAGCAAGCATAATATACGAATAAATGGATAATATCACGCATAAACCTGTGATGGCCGTACAGTCAACAGGTCAGCCTCGGAAAGCGCAATCACAGGATAGGCTACAGCTTATGCTACAGCGTAACTTGCAACGTCGCAAAATACAGCAACAGGAACGAGAGAAAGAGCAGGAATAACAAGTCGGTTCGATGTGGCGACATAAAGTAAGTGCTTCCCTAATCGTCTATATCGTAGTATGAGTAGGGGGAGTGTCTATTGCAAAGGTGAAGTTATGTCTTATGTTCCCATAGCCCCTGAGGCTGTTCGTGTTGCCCATGCCCGTATCGCCCCCTATATCCACCGCACGCCGCTCGTTGCGTCGCATTTGCTGAATAGCCTGCTTGGTCATGAGGTGGTGTTTAAAGCGGAATGCCTGCAAAAGACCGGTGCGTTTAAAGTGCGTGGGGCGCTCAATAGCCTATTGTCTTTAAAAGAACAGCAGTGTTTGCCCGAAAAAGTGGTGGCGTTCAGTTCCGGCAATCATGCCCAAGCTGTGGCCTGGGCCGCTAGCCAGTTGGGTGTGCAGGCCACGATTTATTTGCCAGGCTTTGTGTCGGCCGTGAAAAAACAGGCCACCGAGAGCTATGGTGCCACCGTAGTGGTGACCGCCACGCGGCAGGAAGCAGAGGATGCTTGTGCGGAGGCTGTCTTGCAGGGAGCGTATCTTATTCCGCCTTTTGATATGGATACGGTGATTACCGGACAGGGAACGGCCTGTCTGGAAGCGTTGGAAGATGGTGCCAACCCCGATGCCGTGTTTGTGCCTTGTGGTGGTGGTGGGATTACCTCCGGCACGCTGCTTGCTGCCCGTCTTTTGGCTAGTCCGGCGAAAATTTATGCGGCGGAACCGCGGCAAGCCAATGACGCTTCCCGCTCGTACCATACGGGTGCTATTTGCCGGTTTGACACATCTCCCCCTACCATTGCCGATGGGGTGCGTACCCCTGCCATTTCGCCACGCACCTTCCACTACCTGCGGCAGTTGGAGGGTTTTATTGAAGTAGAAGAGGAGGCGATTATCTATTGGACGCAATGGCTTGCCCATATACTGAAACTCACCTGTGAGCCCACCTCGGCCTTGGCAATGGCAGCGGCCTATCAGTGGTTGGCAACACAGACACGCCCACAGCGTGTGCTGGTGATGCTGACCGGTGGTAATATCGCTACGGAAGCACGGCAGCAATTATGGCAAGACGATTATTTGCACCAGCCGCCTTCCATGGCACATGCGTTGCATAAGGTGGCGTCATGAGAACAGTGGCAGTGATGGGCGCCGGAGCCTGGGGTACGGCACTGGCACTGCTTCTTGCGCGTGCAAACGCCGATGTCACGCTCTATTCTCGTAACGTGGAATCGGTGGCAATGTTGTACACTAAGCGGGAAAATAGCCGCTGTCTGCCGGGTGTGATGTTGCCTGATACGCTACATGTGACGGCTTCGCTGGCAGAGGTGGGGGGGAAGGATGCATTGGTGCTGGTAGTGCCCTCGCAATGTTTGCGTGATAGCTTGGTGCAGTTGCAAACAATGAGGCTGCCACCTGCGGTGCCGTTATTATTATGTTCGAAAGGCATTGAAACACAAACGCTTAAATTAATGAGTGAAGTGGCAGCTGATATATTGCCTGAAAATCCTGTCGCTGTCTTATCTGGCCCTAATTTTGCTGATGAAGTGGCGCAAGGCTTGCCTGCGGCAACAACAATCGCTTGTGATGATAAAGAAATTGGAAACCAGTGGTTGCAGCTATTTGGCCATAGCGCATTCCGCCCCTATTATAGCCCGGATATTATGGGTGCTCAGATAGGGGGAGCGGTAAAAAATGTGCTGGCTATTGGCTGTGGTATCCTGACAGGGCGGGGGTTGGGGGAGAATGCAAGGGCGGCACTGCTCACACGCGGTTTAGCCGAGATGGTGCGCTTAGGGCTTGCTAAAGGAGCGTGCGCTGAAACATTGATGGGGCTTTCAGGAATAGGCGACCTGATCTTGACATGCAGCAGTGTCAAGTCGCGCAATATGTCGCTGGGAATGCGGCTTGCACAGGGAGAGCCATTAGAGCAGATATTAGCTTTACGGCAAAATGTTACTGAAGGGGTGGCATCAGCCGCATCAGTAACGGCACTTGCCGCCCAATTAGGGGTTGAGATGCCGATTTGTGAAGCCGTATACAGCATCATGTACGACCACATCCCTGTTGATACGGCCATTCAGAATTTGCTGCAACGGCCATTAACCAGTGAACTCTAGCGAACGCAAATAACAAACCTCAGTAATTGGTTTGTGAGGCGATATCGGTGCTTGTAGTGGTGCTCATTGCCACATTATTTTCAATAGGCAATGTTGCAAGCAAGGAAACTAATTTCTGCTTTTGCGCTGTAAAGCGTGTCCATTCGGTGCCTTGCAGTTTGATGCCAGGGGTCATCTTAATGCTGAGCGGGTCTACCTGCCGGTTATTCACCAACACTTCATAATGCAGGTGCGGGCCGGTGGCGCGACCAGTTGAGCCCACATACGCAATCACATCGCCTTGTTTTACTTTGTCGCCTTGTTTCAGCTTGGCAAAACGGCTGGCATGGGCATAGGCGGTGGAATATTTTGTGGTATGGCGGATGCGAATATAATTGCCATAAGTGCCTTTTCGGCCTATTTCCTCAACCACGCCTGCACCGGCTGCTAAAATGGGAGTGCCAGTAGAAGCAGCAAAATCAACACCCTTGTGCATTTTGGTATAGCCCAGCACCGGATGTCGCCGTATGCCGAAGGTGGATGAAATATGCACAATATTCAGCGGGGTGCGTAGCAAGTCCTTCCTGACATTACGGCCATCAGCGGTGAAATAGCCTGCTTCACCGTCTTTAGGGGTATAGTGATAGATAGTGAGCAGCTTATCGCCAGTTTTAAGCGAGGAGTAGAGGGCATCACCATCGCGTGCCAACTCGCCATCGGGGGTGTAAAACTGCTCAAGAACCACTTCAAATTGATCGCCTGGCTGAATATCGCGCTGGAAGTCAATATCATAGCTGTAAGCTTTTACCAGATCTACCATGACATTAGCCGGAACGCCCAAGCTGGCAGTGGTGGCAAGCAGGCTGCTGTCAATAGTGCCACGCATACGGGTTACTTTCCGGGTAAGGGGTAATATTGTTTCCTTAACAACAAAAGTGCCATCGGCTGCACGGGTCAGGCGTAACTCTTTCTCTGGTGCTGTTTTAATGGCAAGGGCTTGGAGAAGAGGAACCTGGGTACTATCTGCTGGGGTGGCGGTGGCATTATCGGCAGTATCAAAGGTGAGGGCAATTTTCTGGCCAATATGCAAGTTCTCAAGGTCGTGATAAGGGCTGAGTGCCTGAACCGCAGCAAATATATCGGTTTTTGATACATTGGCATTTTCAAGCAGGCCGGAAAGCGTATCGCCTTTGCGTAATTCTAAATTCACATTGCCGGAGAGGGAAGGGGCTCCAGAGGTAGGGGCATAGTGCGCCGGTGTATCAGTCGATGATATAAGCGTCTCAACGGATGAAGTACGGTGTGGAACCAAGAAACCGCTATAAATACATGCCACCAACACCGAGCAGAAAAGAAGAGAGGTAAATAAACTGGCCAGTTTGGCATCAATATATAAAGAATATAGGTATTTCATTCGTGTTCCTGGTTGTTGCCTTGTTCCAGCAATAATAAACCCTGCCGGTGGGTATAGTGTATATTTTCCAGAGGAAACAAGTATAAAGATCGCTGCGCACACAGGCATGGGTATGTGAAAATATCCCATCCCCTATAATAAGACTACAGAAAAGCGTAAGAGGGAAGCAAAAAATGATAAAAAAGCACTAAAGTGAAATTTTTTTAAAAAAATGCAAATTAGTTGTTGACAGTGTCGATCTTGTGCCGTATAACCACAGACCTCACGCCAACGAGGCGTAAGACAAAAAGAAAACGAAATAAAAAACTTAAAAAAGTTATTGACTTTAAAAATAAGTTGGTTTATAAAATTTTCTCTCGCTGTTTGAAATTGTAAAGAAAAAGAGAAGTGAAGGCGGTAGCGCAGTACAAAATGTGCACGTTACTGTCTGAGACTTTAACGTGCAAGAAAAACCTGTCAGTTTTTTGAAAAATGACAAAGGATCATAATTTGAGAGTTTGATCCTGGCTCAGAACGAACGCTGGCGGCATGCTTAACACATGCAAGTCGAACGAATAAGAGCCCTAGCTTGCTAGGGAGTTTTGTTAGTGGCATACGGGTGAGTAACACGTGGGAACCTACCCAGTAGTATGGAATAACAGTTGGAAACGACTGATAATACCATATACGCCCCGAGGGGGAAAGATTTATCGCTATTGGATGGGCCCGCGCTAGATTAGGTAGTTGGTGGGGTAATGGCCTAC
>CAZXPG010000083.1:0-4899 GCA_964643145.1 uncultured Rickettsiales bacterium | reverse complement strand
ACTCAAAATAATGGTTCAA
Source organism: uncultured Rickettsiales bacterium (assembly GCA_964643145.1). Lineage (GTDB taxonomy): Bacteria > Pseudomonadota > Alphaproteobacteria > Rickettsiales > Arcanibacteraceae > CAZXPG01. The sequence goes on along the minus strand of CAZXPG010000083.1, from coordinate 4,880 downwards.
GCCGCCTTGAATCATTATTTTTCAAATAGTTGACAGCTTTGGATAAGCCACGCTTATCTAAAGCTGAGGTTAATTAAAGACAGCTTCTAACATCTACTATCCAACATCTAAAGAAAGCGAGGATATAATGGCAGGAATAGGGGTTTTGCTTCGTTATCATGCTGCACAAGATAATCTGGTGGGGCTAACGCAGGCCTATGTGCTATCGGCACTGGCATCAACTGGCCCGTGGCTGCTGACGGTGATTGCGCTCGGAACAATTATGCTGATCGCAAGCCCCATGACAAGCAGCACGGATATGCAAGGGTTCCGGGTGGTTATTATTTATAATTTCTCCCTGTCGCTAGTAATGTCGGCTCCCTTATGCGCTATTGCCTCCCGCTATATTGCCGATGCCACCCATAACAATGCGCTAACGCCCCTGCCTTCGGTGATGCTGCTCGCACTTGGCCTTATGTATCTGAGCCAATTGCCCGTTGCCGTGCTGCTCTATTATGTGATTGCCCCGATGCAATGGCCACAATCCTTGCTTGCCATCATTAATTTTCTACTTATCAGCACCGTATGGTTAACCAGCATATGTATCACCGCCCGCAAACATTATGGCACAGTGACAATAGCCTTTTTTATAGGGATGCTGACAGCGATTATGGCTTCAATGTTTTTGTTACATTATAATGCCAGCATGGGGATGCTGGCTGGCTTCACGATAGGGATCGGGGTTGTGGCCAGCATTCTTATGGCGCAGGCATTTACCCTCCACCCTTATCCTTTCACCTCCCCCCTGCATTTTTTGGGCTATTTCCGTAAATATCCTAGCATTGCGCTGGGCGGGCTTGCTTATAATATGGCCATTTGGGTGGATAAGTGGCTGATGTGGCTGGCTCCCGAAGCCGAAAAAACGGCAAGCGGCATGATAATGTACCCTAATTATGACAGTGCCATGTTTCTGGCTTACCTGACCATTATCCCCTCTATGGCCATGTTTCTCTTTACCATTGAAACGCGTTTCTCTGCACATTATCAACGTTTCTACCAGGATATACGTAATAAGGCTACACTCCAAAAGATCCAGCAAAATCATAGCCAGATGTTAGCCAGTATATTTAGCAGTTCTGGGAATTTTCTTATTTTACAGGGAAGCCTGTGCCTAATCGCTATTCTGGTTGCCCCCAAATTACTGGCACTGCTTGGCAGCAGCTATCAGCAGATTGGTATTTTCCGCTACGGGGTGATGGGAGCATTCTTCCACGCGCTCACCCTTTTTCTGTTAATCTTACTTTCCTATTTCGACAACCGGAAAACCGTTTGCACGATGCAGCTCTTCTTTCTTGCTGCGAATATATTATTCACGAGTATCAGCCTACAGAGCGGGTTCCGCTATTATGGCTATGGCTATTTCCTGGCTAGCCTGCTGACTTTCCTGTTTACCATGCTGCTTACCACCCGCTATCTATTGCACCTGCCCTATCACACCTTCATTACCAATAATAGTTCCGTGCAAAACTGAGGCTACTAGACCTTTATAATCGTGACATAATCGGTTGTGCTGAAGCACTGATACCAGCAGTGCTATTCATTACATTTTTTACATGCTGTGATACCGCATTCCCATACACTGCCTTGGCCGAACCTTGCGAGGGATCCTCATCCAATTGACCAAGATTTAGTGCTTCAAGCGTTCCTTCATTTTGATGGTATAAGTCATGCAGCTTTAGTGCTGATTCCGCGACCACGCTAAGGTTCCCACATTGCGGAATGTCACGTGCTTTCTGCCGCAGGGGGGCGCAATATTGTCTTTCAAACACCTCTCTATTCTGTGCCTTATAAATTTTGTCTACGATCTGTGCTAAGGAATTTTCGCCAAGAACCTCTTTAATCGTATTCAGGTTATCGTTAACGATCTCTGTAACAATGCACATTTGCGCTGCAGTAAGCCCTCTTCCTTGCGAAGAAAGCTCTGCTGTTGGGGGGGGCTCATCCCCCCGTATATAGTTTACCCATGATCTCAGCATATCTTGCCCCTTGCTCTTTATTACCTCAACGATTATATCATAACGCAGGAAGCAGGCAAGTGCTATCCGATCATCTGTTGTTTACCCGCATTGCTAACGGTTCCCACACCAGTTTGATTGGTAATAGAAGAAGCCTCCCTACTGCTGGAAGCACCTGCTCGTTGTAATGACGTGATTGAAGACCCTATTCCGTCGATCTTACTGAAATCCGCTTTTTTCTGCTCGGGTTTTTCTTTACTGTGATTGGGGATAGAACGATCCATTTCATCGACATGCTGCACCTCCTCCATGGGAAGCACACGTTTATTATCGCTAGACTTCTCCACAAACGCCGATGAGACTACTGCGGCACATGATGCAAAGAAACTGCTAATACCTTGCATGATGCTAGATTGTTGTTGTGTCTGTTCCTGAACACCCCCCCTCTCCTCTGGTTCGGCACTAAAAATATCCGTAACAGCCCTTTTTCCTGCCTCTGATACAGGAGTAAAGCCTTTGTCACGGTCAAAAGTAATTTGTGCTTTATGCTCCGCCTGGTAACTGGGAGAATTTTCATTAAAATCGGCAAGATACGCTTTTTCCATATGCGCAAGTTCCGCACGCTTCTCCGCAGCATTGGCACTGGTGATATAGCCAGGTTTCTCATGGCCGACACCATAATTTTCGCCTAATATGCCTGCACGGTATTCATGATCCTTCAGTTGCATCGTTAGTTCATAAATTGGCTTGGCTGCGTCGTAACGCGCTTGATATCCAGGGTCAGCGGGAGTTTCCTTCGTTCCCGTCCCTAATTCCTTATAACCTTCGATAGTTTCAAATGCATGTTTCCAGTCTGTACGTTCATTTGCAGCCGGAACCGTAAATTTACCATCGTCTCCGAGTTGCCATCCCCAACGTGGGTTAGGGGTCACGCTATAGCCCTCTTCCCGCGCGTTGTTCATATAATCAGCAAGCCCCTGCTCACTCTTAATGATATCAATTCTGCCATCTGGCGAGAACATCACCACCCCTTTACGTAAATCATCCTGCAATTCCTCTTTAAAAGACACAGGGTTGGCTGTATCAGCCCCATGGCTGGTTGCGCCTTGCGTTGCCGATTGCAACGCCGTAGACAGTGCCTCCTGCTGATCGGTCACAAACCCTTTAGAACTGTAGACACCAGGCACTTTTCCTCCCCCAATATTCTCGCTATAATGATCATCTCCTACGAGCGTGCGGTAGTGGTTATCATCCAGATGGGCATAATTTTGCTCTCGCTGCACTTGCGGCGCGTAGACCAGCGCATCATAATCGGCCGTATAGGGGCGTGGCACACCATCGACCTTCTCTCCCATCACATAGAGGGGCTGTGGCTCTTTTCCCTCCAGCGCATACAGCTCTTCCTTCCCGTTCCGTTTGCAGAAGAACTGGTCGGCTGATGCGCCTTCCTTGTTATAGATAAAATCCTTGCTGCCATCCTCATTCTTGATAACATAATGGGTGAGTTTCTTACCCTCCACGGTTTGTTGCAAATGGATTCGTTCGGCATCGCCACGATCAATAGAATCATCCACCTTATGTTGGAAATGGTCAATTTCTTTGCTGTTACGACTATCAATCTTACTCATAGACTGATCATACGGAATATAGCCTGCGGTAGGGTCGTGGGTATCATGCGCCCCCTTGCCTCCTGCCGACGATTTACCTTTGGTAGTCAGCGGCTTACCCATAGCCCCATCTTCAAGCAAAGCACGTGCGCTTAGGTTTACGGGCCGTTCGCCAATAACCGTGTTGTTGAGTATGGATGTCACCATTATTTCTTCAACATGGGCCTGCACCATGCCAGTGACCTCAGCCACATTATTGAGCTGTTCATGCACATAATCAGCATATTTAGGTGTAAAATTATATAAGCTAGCGGGAGAGGATGTATGTTCTACTTCTGTTGCAGGGCGTATAAATCCAGCATCCCGTAGTTTTTGCAGGTTTGAATTGCTAGGATCGATATAGAAGCTTTCATTCTTCTCAATCATTTCATCAATTACTGTGCTTTTTGTCATGATACACCCTGCGTTATCGGGGGTTATTACTCATGATACCATTATACCCTATATTTCTTTAGATAAGGTTAATCCCAGCCTCACCTTTGATATCTCCCGTCACTTTATCGCCAAAATTATTATAGGTAACCTGCCGATCCTTATACCTGGTTCTATCTGGCATTTCCGTCAATACCTCCCTGCTATCCTTTCCTCTTTTGGACAATATTCTCCAGGGTTTCCAAGAAACGAGAACGGTATTGCTTGCTGAAACAAGGGGTGTGTCCTGTGATTTCTCCGGTTTCACGCAAATGTGCGCCAAGCTCTCGCATGGCAATAGCCATCCCGATATTGGCTTCTGTAAAGAGTTTTCCGTTAGGATTAATAACAGCGGCATTTTTCTTTAAGCAGCGGTCGGCAAGCAGAATATCGGCAGTCACTGCCATATCGCCCTCGCCGATATGCTCCACAATCCAATTATCCGCGCTATCTACCCCTGCCGCAACCATAATACGGTGAATCTTGGGGCCTACATTCTGCCTCCACCAACCGTTGCTGACGATATAAACTTCAAGATCATGCCGATAGGCCACACGCAGCACCTCTTCTTTGACCGGGCAGGCATCGGCATCAACATAAATGATAGACATTGTAAAAAAATTCCCTATTTTAACTTCAGTTTTGGACAAGCCGCGCTTATCCAAAACTGAAGTTATTTTATTGAAACGGTTATATACTGAAACCACGTGAAGAGTGGTTTCAGTATAGTCCTTATTTTTGCGTTCCTGCATTATACATCTTTAGATACATCTAAAGATGTATTGCAGGGGGAAATGCCGCGCAATGC
>CAZXPG010000082.1:0-4979 GCA_964643145.1 uncultured Rickettsiales bacterium | reverse complement strand
CCTTTGCTGTCTAATTGTCCATCCTTTCTTCTTGCCTTATCCAAAACTGAGGTTACTTACAGTACGTGAGGATTTGAGCACCGGAACGACAAGCAAATCGTCCACCAGAACCGAGTTTTGACAGAGGTCTAATGCAGGAAAACTCTCCTTCCCTTTGGCGGCATGCGTTTCCGCTTCCCAATCAATCCAGCCATAAATACAGCCGGGGCACACTGGTAGTCAGTGGCGGCCCCCTCACCATGACAGGGGCGGCACGCCTGGCTGCCACTGCTGCTTTACGCATAGGAGCTGGGCTTGTTACGATTGCCGTTCCTGAAGCCGCCCTTGCCGTCTATGCCGCAAGCCTACTTGCCGTCATGGTAGAGCCGGTTAATACCACCGAGACATTCCACCATTTCATTGCCGACCCACGCCGCACTGCCCTTCTGCTTGGCCCTGGTAATGGCCTCAGCGAGCGCACGCGCAGTTTTACGCTAGCGGCACTTGCCAGCCAAAAGCCTTGTGTGCTTGATGCGGATAGTTTAAGTGTGTTTGCGGATACGCCCTCTTTTCTCATTGATGCCCTTCATAACAACGTAGTGCTCACCCCCCATGCCGGTGAATTCAAACGCCTGTTTCCTGTAACTGGCAACAGGGTGGCAGATGCGCAGCGGGCAGCACGACAGACAGGCAGTGTTCTCCTTTATAAAGGCGCAGAAACCATCATTGCTCACCCAGATGGGCGAGTGGTGGTCAACCGCAATGCCCCATCTTGGCTGGCTACTGCTGGAAGCGGCGATGTACTGGCTGGCATGATTGCTGGGCTAGTTGCAGGCAATGTGGAACCCTTCACCGCAGCCTGTATGGCCGTGTGGCTACATGCTGAGACGGCCAACCAGTGTGGCTTAGGGTTGATTGCCGACGATATTCCGGCAATATTGCCAACTCTATTGCAGAAAACCTTTCTTGTGCCTCACGCCTAGCCTTGAAGTTACTAATGTTTTAACCTATAATACCATTATAGGAGGCTGATATGTGGGATTATGGGAATAGTCATACCATTCGCACTGGTGCTACGCTTAAAGCATTATGTCTTCATGTTGTTTTAAGAGCCAGACACTCTATTGCACATTGTGTATCCACTATCGCCAGCTTCCATCCCCACCTTGAGCCTCTATACCGTTATCTGGCTAAAATGCTTGTGTTTGCTATCTATAATATCAGATCCACCGGCTTTGATAGTATCCCTGCCACGGGGCCAGTGCTGCTTATTAGTAATCACCTTTCGTATGTAGACGGGCTGATTATTAACGCTTTATGCAAACGTAGAGTACGGTTTGTGATTGATAACACGATTTACCGCTTACCACTTATTCATTATTTTATGCAATTAAATCGTGCCATTCCTATTTCTGGCCGGAAGGAACTGGTAAATAACGCACTCAACGACATCACGGAGGGGTTGAAGAATGGCGATGTCATTTGTATTTTTCCAGAAGGACGGCTGACCTATACCGGCTTTATGTCACATTTCCGGCCAGGTATTGAGTGGATTATCCGCAAAAGCCCTGCCCCCATCTATCCTATTATTTTGGATGGGTTATGGGGCAGTATCTTCAGCCGGAAATACCGAGGGTCATTCTTGCGTTTCCTCCCCCGCAGTTTCCGGCGCAAGGTGTGCGCAGTCTGTGGTGACGTCATCTTGCCGGAAAACGTCACCATCGACCAATTGCATCTGGTGATGCTGGAATTACGGACGAAACTGCCTAAAGCATAGCCTGCCCCGCCAGTGCCACCTGCTCATCTTCTGGTGATTTTACACCGGAAACCCCGATACCTCCCACACATTCACCTTCATAAAAAAGCGGTACACCGCCCTGCACCGGCAAACGGCCAGGGAACGTAAGTGTGCCTGGGCGTTCTTTTGCAACGTCTTCCAGCAACTTAGTGGGGGTACGGCTAATCGCAGCGGTGCGTGCTTTCAGCGTGGCAATTTCTGGGCTTTGCAGCACGGCTCCATCCATTCGCTCCAGATGCAGCAGATAGCCGCCCTCATCCACCACGGCAATACTCACCTTCCAGCCGTTTTTCACCGCTTCTGCTTTAGATGCTGCCATGATGTCTTGGACGATTGCCGCCGTCAATGATGGTTTATTCCGCATAATTTACGCCCTCTTTAAATTTCTGATAACATATTGCAAAATACCGCCATCCTGGACATAGCCTACCTCATCTACCGTATCAATACGGCAGAGAAGCGGTACAGTAAGCTGTTCACCGTCTTTACGGGTAATGGCGCAGTTTACATCCATCAGCGGCGTGATTTCCCCTTCAATCCCTGAAATTGTCACCGTTTCTGTACCATCCAACTCCAGGCTTTTTCGGGTAGCGCCTTCTTTGAACGTAAGCGGCAACACCCCCATCCCCACCAGGTTAGAACGGTGGATACGCTCGAAACTTTCGGCAATCACGGCCTTTACTCCCAGAAGCAGCGTGCCTTTTGCCGCCCAGTCACGGGAAGAACCGGTGCCATATTCCTTACCGGCGAAAATAACCAGCGGCGTGCCTGCTTCCTTATAATGCATGGCTGCATCAAAAATGCTCATCACTTCACCCGTAGGAATATAGGTCGTCACGCCACCTTCCGTACCGGGTGCCATTTCATTTTTAATACGGATATTGGCAAAAGTGCCACGCATCATCACCTCATGGTTACCACGCCGTGCACCATATGAGTTGAACTCGGCTGGCACCACATGATGCTCTTTCAAATAGCTGGCGGCCGGGCTGGATTTGGCAATATTCCCCGCTGGAGAAATATGATCGGTAGTAATACTATCGCCAAGCAACGCCAGAATAGATGCGCCCTGCACATTACCAATACCGCTACCCGCCTCCTGCATCCCCACAAAATAAGGCGGATTATTGATATAGGTGCTACCGCCATCCCAGCGGTAATTCATGGTTTTTTCCACCTCAATCGACTGCCAGTAGCTATCGCCGGTAAATACATCGGCATATTTGGCCTTAAACATCATCGGGGTGATGGCTTTATTCACATATATTGATACTTCTTTGTTTGTTGGCCAAATATCACGTAAATACACTGGCTTACCATCACTACCTATGCCAAGCGGATTGCTGGTTAGGTCAATATTCATCGAGCCTGCCAGCGCATAGGCCACCACCAGCGGCGGTGAGGCCAGATAGTTGGCTTTCACAAACGGATGCACACGGCCTTCAAAGTTACGATTGCCGGAAAGCACACTGGCCACGGCCAGATCGCCACTAGCAATGGCTTCCTCAATGGCACTATCTAATGGGCCAGAATTCCCGATACAGGTGGTGCAGCCATAACCCACCAGGTTAAAGCCGAGCGCATCCAGATGCTCTTGCAGGCCACTGGCACGTAAATATTCCGTCACCACTTTCGAGCCTGGCGCCAGTGAGGCCTTCACCCACGGCTTCACCTTCAGGCCTTTTAGCACCGCGTTACGCGCCACAATCCCTGCTGCAATCATCACATTGGGGTTGGAGGTATTGGTACAGCTAGTAATGGCGGCAATCACCACATCACCATTAGCAAGCTGATAGTCTTTTCCATTTACATCAACATCCTTTACCAGGGTAGTATGGGTTTTGGAGAGAGAAGGCAGTGCCGAAGCAAAAGACTGCGGTGCATCGGAAAGCAACACTTTATCCTGTGGGCGTTTAGGGCCAGCTAAGCTCGGGGCAACCGAGGCAAGATCAAGCTCTAACATATCCGTAAAGAGTGGATCAGGTGTATTGTCATCACGCCACATACCCTGCGCTTTGGCATAGGCTTCAACCAAGGCAATCCGTTCCGGCGTACGGCTGGAAAGCTGTAGATAGTTAATGGTTTCCTGGTCAATCGGGAAGAAGCCACAGGTTGCACCATATTCTGGTGCCATATTGGCAATGGTAGCACGGTCAGCTAGCCCCAGCGCATCCAGCCCTGGCCCATAAAATTCCACGAACTTGTTCACCACACCTTTAGCACGCAGCATGTTCGTGATAACCAGCACCAGATCAGTTGCCGTTATACCTTCGCTCAGTTCACCAGTGAGTTTCACCCCGATGACTTCAGGGATTAACATCGAAACCGGCTGGCCGAGCATCACTGCTTCTGCCTCAATACCCCCCACACCCCAGCCAAGCACCGCCAGGCCGTTTACCATGGTGGTATGGCTATCGGTTCCAACTAATGTATCAGGATAGGCAAGCGTACGGCCCTGCACTTCTGAAGTCCACACCACCTGCGCCAGATATTCCAGGTTCACCTGGTGGCAAATGCCCGTTCCCGGGGGCACAACACGGAAATTATTGAAGGCCTGCTGCCCCCAGCGCAAGAACGCATAACGCTCGCGGTTACGCTCCATTTCCAGCTCAACATTCTCAGCAAAAGCGGTGGTACTACCGGCATGATCAACCTGCACGGAATGGTCAATGACTAAATCAACCGGAGTGAGTGGATTGATTTTAGCCGGATCCCCTCCCAGTGCTTTCATCGCATCACGCATGGCGGCCAAATCCACCACCGCCGGTACACCGGTAAAATCCTGCATCAGCACACGGGCAGGGCGATAAGCAATTTCCTGCCCGCCTGTTTTACTGTCTGTCCAACCCGCCAACGCAAACAGGTCTTGCACCGTCACCGTCTTACCATCGACAAAACGCAAGAGGTTTTCAAGCAGCACTTTCAGCGAAAAAGGCAGCCGGGTTAGATCCTTCCCCAGAATTTCTGCCGCCCGGGTAAGGCTGAAATAGTCATATTCCTTCCCCCCTACCGTAAGCGTCCTTCTAGTATCCACCGTATTATGTACACTCATGCTCATTATTTGTGCTCCTGACCCACTATAGAGATTGTAAGGCTAGAGCATAATAGATATGTAAAGAGTGTTCAATAGGGGTTTTAGAATTTTATTAACCTCAGTTTTGGATAAGCTTTGCTTATCCAAAACTGGCATGTTATTGAAAAA
>CAZXPG010000081.1:0-5000 GCA_964643145.1 uncultured Rickettsiales bacterium | reverse complement strand
AGCATAGTCTGCTCACATTGCAACCTAACCAATTCTTGAACTGTGAGCAGTATATTATTATTAAATTTAAAAAAAGGGGAACAATAGTGAACAAAAGCGAACTCGTGGAAAAAATAGCAGCATTAACAGGCTTCTCAAAATCAGATGCCAATACCGCTCTTGATGCTGTGTTTACATCCATTAAATCAGCACTCGTAGCAGGTGAGGAAGTGCGGCTTATTGGGGTGGGGACATTTGCAGTAGTTAGGCGGAAAGAAGGAAAAGGGAACAACCCACGCACAGGCGAAACTATTATTATTCCCGCCTCTAATCAACCAAAATTTAAGCCAAGCCCAACACTTAAAAAGGCCGTAAACCAGTAAGCTGTTATGATAGTCCAAAATCACGTGAAGCGTGGTTTTGGACGATTCTATAGGTAATATCGTATCCTTCTCTTGACATCACCTGTAAACAACATGATAATTTAGCACCGGTTGGTTTTTTTCTGTTCTCAGGCGTATGATTGCGCTAGACCGTGAATAATAACGATCCGATCAATCCCTTATAGTGTGTGGAGGAAGAGTGATTCCCGCTGTTTTGCCGGTATATAACCGGAGTAAGTTAGCGTTTGAGCGCGGTGAAGGTGTGTATTTATATAGTGTTGAGGGTAAGCAATATCTTGATTTTGCTGCCGGTATTGCGGTAAACGCACTGGGGCACTGCCACCCTGCGGTTGTTAATGCCCTCACTGAACAAGCATCAAAGCTGTGGCATGTCTCTAACCTTTATGAAATCCCTGGCTTAAAGCGTTTATCTGCGCGGTTAACCGAGGCAACTTTTGCCGATACGGTATTTTTCTGCAATTCAGGCACGGAAGCGGTGGAATGCGCAATCAAGATGGTACGCAAATATCATGATGATACCGGCCACCCGGAGCGTTTCCATATTATTACTTTCCGTGGCGCGTTCCATGGGCGCACCCTTGCTGCCGCCTCTGCCAGCGACAGGGAAAAATGTATTGAAGGCTTTAATCCGCCCGTGGCAGGGTTTGATAATATCCCATTCAACGATATTGAGGCAGTAAAGGCTGCTATCACCGATCAAACCGCCGCTATCATGGTGGAACCCATCCAAGGTGAAGGCGGCGTCCGTACCGCTTCGCCTGATTTTCTGAGAAGCTTACGCCAGTTGGCCGATGAACATGGGTTGTTGCTAGTGTTTGATGAAATTCAGTGTGGCATGGGCCGCACTGGTAAACTCTTTGCCCATGAATGGGCGGGTGTATCCCCTGACATCATGACTGTTGCCAAAGGCATCGGCAATGGCTTCCCGTTAGGAGCCTGTTTTGCAACGGAAAAAGCAGCTATTGGCATGACGCTTGGCACGCACGGATCTACCTATGGTGGCAATCCTATGGCTATGGCTGTTGGCAATGCCGTAGCGGATGTTATTGTGCAGGAGCCCTTCCTTAGCGAAGTCAACCGGCTCGGCACTGTGTTACAATTACGCCTTGCCGAACTTGCGGCCCGCTATCCGGCTCTTATCGCACCAGAGATACGCGGCCAGGGACTCATGCTTGGTATCAAAGTAACACCACCCAATAAGGAAATGGTCGATAAGCTGCGTGATTTCGGCTTACTCACCGTTCCCGCTGGCGAAAATGTGATACGGATATTACCTCCACTCATTATTAACGATACACATATTAACGAGGCTATCACCATCATAGAACAGGTATGTGAGACATATTAATGCATAAACCATCATCACCCCTACGACATTTCTTAGACATCCACACCACTGATAAGGCATCGCTTCGCCATATTCTTGATACGGCGATGACGCTTAAAGAACAGCAGAAACGTGGCGAGCCAACGCTGTTGCTTCCAGGTAAGCATATGGCTCTGATCTTTGAAAAGCCTTCTACCCGCACGCGCGTATCCTTTGAGGTGGGGATACGGCAGCTTGGCGGTGATGCAGTGATTATGGATAGCCAAACGACACAGCTAGGAAGAGGCGAGGCGATTGCCGACACTGCCAGGGTATTATCGCGTTATCTTGATATGATTATGGTGCGGTGCTTTGCCCATAAAACCATGCTTGACTTGGCAAAATACGGGTCAATCCCCGTTATTAATGGCTTAACCGATGATAGCCACCCCTGCCAGCTCATGGCTGATATCATGACGTTTGAAGAATATCGCGGCCCTATCGCTGGGCGTACCATTGCCTGGGTGGGGGATGGCAATAATGTCCTCAGTTCCTGGATACACGCTGCCGGACAGTTTGATTTTACACTCAATATTGCCTGCCCCGTTAAATTTGGCCCCTCCCCTACAGCACTGAAATGGGCACAAGACCATCAGGCCCGTGTTGTGCTCTATGATACCCCTGAACATGCTGTGGAAGGCGTTGATGCCATTGTCACTGATACTTGGGCATCGATGGGAGCTAAGGAAGTGGTGGAACGGCGCAATCAACTGGCTGATTATCAGATAGACGCCGAACTCTTATCCCTTGCCAAAGACAATGCCATCTTCATGCACTGTCTGCCTGCTGACAGAGGCGAAGAAGTAACGGCTGAAGTGATTGATGGCCCACAATCAGTGGTGTGGGATGAAGCAGAAAACCGGCTTCATGCGCAAAAAGCCATTATGCTCTGGTGTATGGGAGCATCGCAAGCATAATAGTAAGGAGGGAGAGCGGTTATTCTCTCCCTTTTTTCTAAGGGTTATTTAGTTCCCAACACGGCAGGGTTAGTAGTATAGGTTCCTACAAGCTGACCGGAAGCGATAATATGGGGTTCAATAGCTTTCATAGCTTCGCTTCCTTCCATTTTTTCAACACCTTGAATGGTTGGCACATCCAACGCGTAGACCCTGATATAATAATGATGCAACCGCTCATCATTCCAGGGCGGGCAAGGGCCATCATAACCACCATGTACAACATCGCCACTGGAATAATCATTGATTGCTGCCACGCCATAAGACGTTTTCCCTGGTGTTTTGGGCTGCGTACTATTGCTTTCCGCTCCAGCCGGAATAGCGGTGACATTAGCCGGAATATTGGTCAACACCCAGTGGTAGAAAGGACGGCGCGGCTGCGATGCAGGCAGCGTTACATTCTCTTTATTAGCATTACTGAAATCAACCGGCACGTCTTCATCCACCATCACCAACGCATAGGACTGGGTACCTTCTGGCCCTGCTGTCCAACGCACGCCTATATTCACATTTTCACTCGGCTTACTATGCCCTTTTTCGACCATAGTACAAAACGCATATTTAGGTTCAATCACGCCTTGAGCATTAATTCCTTCTGCTGAAACCTGTAGTGCCGGAAGATCTTCCGCCTGTGCAATCACACTACTAACCATCATACAACTCCATAATGCCAGTGTTCTCACTGAAGAGTTAGCCATTATCTTCTATCCTTCTAATTAAAAAAAATAATATTGTGTACGCCATAATACAACATTTTTTATCAAAATACTATACTGAAACCACTTGAAGAGTAGTTTCAGTATAGACCTTCTAACCAATGCTTGCACTGTGAGCAGTATATGCGAATATTACGCCCTCGCCGCATCCATTAGCCCTCGCATACGCTCGATAGCAGCATCAAGGCCGGTAAAAATGGCTTCACCAATCAGAAAATGGCCAATATTTAACTCGCGCATCACGGGAATAGCCGCTATCGGCTGCACAGTGTCAAAACTGAGTCCATGACCTGCATGACACTCAATTCCTAGATTATCTGCCAGCATGGCGGCATGCACAATAGCTTCCAGTTCTTTTTTTCGCGCCCACCCCGTTTGATGGCAATAGCTACCCGTATGCAATTCAATAATATCAGCACCCACGGCCTTCGCCGCTTCTATCTGCCTGATATTGGCATCAATAAAAAGCGAAACACGAATACCCGCATCACGTAACTGCTCGACAAAAGGGAGGAGATATTCCTGCTGCGCAACCACATCTAACCCTCCCTCCGTGGTAACTTCCGCTCGTTTTTCTGGCACGATACAGGCAGCATGTGGGGAGGTACGTAACGCAATGGCCAACATTTCCTCGGTTGCCGCCATTTCTAGATTAAGCGGCAGCGAAATTTCTGCTTTCAAACGCAAAATATCTTCATCAGAAATATGCCGCCTATCTTCGCGTAAATGTGCCGTAATACCATCGGCCCCACTTTCGGCAGCCATAATGGCAGCACGCACCGGATCAGGATGCGCCCCACCACGTGCATTACGAATAGTTGCAACATGATCAATATTCACCCCTAAGCGGAGATGGCTCATAATGGTACCCCTATAGCCCTATAGTTGCCTTTATAATAAATAAGTGGATCATCATCCGATAGTTTCTGACATTCCAATACTTTACCAATAAAAATATGATGATCGCCAACAATATAGGTGGTTTCATTGGCGCACTCAATATAGGCAATAACGCCCTCAATCCGTGGCATTGCTGTTTTTTCACCAGGCGTGAAACGCACGCCTTCCCATTTATCCGACGAGGAAAGTGCGAAATTACGTGAAAGCTGTATTTGCTTTTCTGCAAGAATATTCAAAATAAAATGGCTCGCATTCCGAAATATAGGAAGAAGTGAACTCTGGTTATTTAAACTAAATAGCACCAGCGGTGGCTCTAACGACACTGAACTAAACGAATTAAGAGTTACTCCCACAGGCTTTTGCTCGGATGTTACTGTTGTAGCGACTGTAACCCCTGTTGTGAAGCACCCAAAACAATCTCGCAAATGACGAAAATAATTTGACATCGAACTCATACTAAAGCAAAACGTTAGTTAACCTCTGTTTTGGATAGGCGCGGCTTATCCATACTCAGGCTAATTTAGCATCTTTTACAGGCAATTGCATAGTCAAAAATCTCTCTATACTGAAAGCACTTGAAGAGTGGTTTCAGTATAGAGAGATTTTTGCGTTCCTGCATTATGTAGTCCGCTGCTAAAAAGTCCCTCGCTTCGCTCGGTGTACTTTTTAACACTGATTT
>CAZXPG010000080.1:0-5131 GCA_964643145.1 uncultured Rickettsiales bacterium | reverse complement strand
TTTTTCAAATAGTTGACAGTTTTGGATAAGCTACGCTTATCCAAAACTGAGGTTATCTAAGCATGTCTCCAATCTTATCTTCCTTAGCAGTACAAGTAAGAGAACAGGATAATGACCGTTATCTCTGCAGCTTATTTGCGCCTGAAGCACAGCGGGAAGGGTTGTTTGCCCTTTATGCGTTTAATCAGGAAGTTGCCAGGATACGGGAAAAACTGACAGAACCGATGATGGGATTTATCCGCCTTGCTTGGTGGCGTGAAGCGATAGAGGAACTCTATACAGGCAAAGTGCGGAACCATGAAGTGTTACAAGGTTTATATCCTCTTATACAAAAAGGGCAGGTGTCACACGCGCTGTTTAACCAACTGATTGATGGGCGTGAGCAGGATATGGAGGAAGCGCCATCTGCGACGATGGAGGCGCTAGAAGCCTACGGGTGCGCCACCTCTGTGCCAGTATTTCAACTGGCGCTTGAAATACTGGATGTCAAAGAAGAGGCGGCAATGCAGGCGGCAGTGCATGTGGGCGTGGCCTGGATGCTGGTGGGGTATTTACGTGCGGCGCGGTTTTTTACTGCATCTAACCGGGTGCTGTTTCCTGCCGATAGGATGAGAGAAGCAGGAATAACCGCTGCCGATATTATCGCCGGAAAACAGCCTGAGAAAACCAGAATGTTGGCTGAGCTACTTTGTCAGCGCGCGCAATTCCATCTGGACGAAGCCGCAACATTGCGTAGGGACGTGCCTAGAACCGCGCTACCGGCACTCCTGCCAGCCAGTATAGCACAAGGCGCACTCCGTCATATAGCCAAAGCTGGTTATGCGATATTGGAGCAGGATATAGAAAAAAGCCGTCTTGCTGTACAGCTACAGCTTCTCATGCGGAACATAGGCGGGCGTTTTTGTTGAGGTTATATTGCATTTTGGTGAGGGGCACTATATAGTGCTTGCAGTTCAACAGTTATTCAGCTTGTAACATCTAACATCTAAACTCTCATTATGCCCCATCTTGACCCGCTTGCTCTATCTATTGCCCTGATGCGTTGCCCCAGCGTTACCCCTGTTGATGCTGGGGCATTGAATGTACTGATCGAAGCGCTGGAGCCCTTAGGGTTTCGCTGTGAGGTGGTCAGTTTCTCGCAGGAAGGTACAGAACCTGTCAATAACCTCTATGCACGCTGGGGGAATAAGGGGGCTAATCTGTGTTTTGCCGGCCATACCGATGTTGTGCCAGTGGGAGATAGGGCAGCGTGGCGGATTGACCCGTTCCAGCCGGAAGTGATTGACAACGTGCTCTATGGGCGCGGCGCGGTGGATATGAAAGCGGCAATTTGCTGTTTTGCTGCGGCAGTATCAGAGTTTATTGAAGAGCATCCTGGCGTTGATGCCTCGCTTAGCTTCCTCATTACTGGCGATGAAGAAGGCCCGGCCATTAATGGAACGGAAAAAATGCTGCGCCATCTTATAGATAAAGGGGAAAAACTCGATGCCTGTATTGTTGGAGAGCCAACCAATCCCTCTATGCTTGGGGAAATGGTCAAAATCGGGCGGCGTGGCACTATCAGTTTTGAGTTGGTAGTACATGGCACACAGGGGCATGTGGCCTACCCACAATTGGCGGATAACCCGGTGACGTCCCTTATCGCTATTCTGCATAGCTTAAAGAATACCGTACTTGATGAAGGTTCGGCGTTTTTCCAGCCGTCTAATCTTGAAATCACCACTATTGATGTGGGAAATCCTGCTGGAAACGTGATTCCGGCAATGGCTACGGCTTATTTCAATATCCGTTTTAACGATAAACATAGTGCTCAAAGCCTATATGACTGGGTAGAGAAACTCTGTCAGGAAAGCGGGGCACGTTATGCCTTGCGTACGGTGGGAGGCGTGGCGGAATCGTTCCTAACGCCAAAAGGCCATTTAAGCGATGTGGTGTGCGCTTCAATCCGGGAGGTGACGGGTATCATGCCTGAGATCAGCACTACTGGTGGTACGTCGGATGCACGTTTTATTAAGAACTATTGCCCGGTAGTGGAATTTGGCCTTATCAACCAGACAGCGCATAAAGTGGATGAGTGTATTGGCGTTGATGATATTTTTACCTTGACAAAGCTCTATAAAAGAATGATAGAGAATTATTTTAGCTGCTAAAAACTCTATCTCTTGTGATTTCATGTCTGACAACATACTGATTATTGATTTTGGTTCCCAGGTTACACAACTTATCGCCCGCCGGGTGCGTGAAAACGGGGTGTATTCTGAAGTTCGTCCTTACACTATAACATTAGAGGAAATTAAAGCCTTTGCCCCTAAAGGTATTATCCTTTCTGGAGGCCCTTCTTCAGTGACGGAATCGGCTTCGCCACGTGCGCCAGAAGGCATATTTACGCTTGGCATACCTATCTTAGGCATTTGTTATGGCCAGCAGCTTATGTGTGCTGAACTTGGCGGGGTTGTTGAAACTTCTAACCATCGCGAATTTGGCCGTGCCTTTGTTGATGTGCATAGCACGTCGCCCTTATTTGATGGTGTATGGCAACCAGGTGGCAACCATGCGGTATGGATGAGCCATGGCGACAGGGTAAGCCGTTTGCCAGAAGGCTTCAAGGTGATAGCGGCAAGCAGTGGCGCACCCTTTGCGGTGATTGCTAATCAAGAGCAGCGGATTTATGGTGTGCAGTTTCACCCGGAAGTAACTCATACGCCCGATGGCAGCCAGCTTATCCGTAACTTCACCCATAAAGTGGCAGGATGCAGCGGCACCTGGACAATGGCTTCGTTCCTTGAAACCAAAACGCGTGAAATTAAAGCGCAAGTAGGCGACAAGCGAGTCATATGCGGTGTGAGTGGTGGGGTGGATTCCTCCGTGGTGGCGGCATTGCTGCACCGTGCTATTGGTGACCAGCTCACCTGTATTTTTGTAGATACTGGCTTGTTACGCAGAGCAGAAGCGGTACAGGTACGGGCATTATTTGCTGATAATTATCATATTCCGTTGAACTATGTCGATGCGAGTGCGTTGTTCCTTGGCAAGCTGGCGGGGGTAACCGACCCGGAGCGGAAGCGTAAGATTATTGGTGCTACCTTTATTGATGTGTTTGAGGAAGAGGCCCGCAAAGTGGGTGGAGCAGATTTCCTGGCGCAAGGCACCTTATACCCAGATGTGATTGAATCGGTTTCCCTGAATGGCGCCAGCGTCACGATTAAGTCGCACCATAATGTGGGAGGCTTACCGGAGCGGATGAAGATGCAGCTGGTGGAACCAGTGCGCGAACTGTTCAAGGATGAAGTGCGGCAGCTAGGGCGTGAACTCGGAATGCCGGAAGAGATGATAAAACGCCATCCTTTCCCAGGCCCTGGCCTTGCTATCCGTATCCCTGGCGAAATCACCCGCGAGAAAATTGATATATTACAACAGGCAGATGCCATTTACCTGGAAGAAATCCGCCAGGCTGGCTTATATGATGAGATTTGGCAGGCGTTTGCCGTATTGCTGCCTGTTAAAACTGTCGGGGTGATGGGGGATGGCCGCACCTATGACTATGTGTGTGCGTTGCGGGCAGTGACCTCCAGTGATGGCATGACGGCCGATTTCTACCATTTCTCCTATGAGTTTTTAAGTAGGGTCAGTAACCGTATCGTGAACAATGTGAAGGGAATTAACCGCATTGTGTATGATATTACTAGCAAACCACCAGGAACTATCGAGTGGGAATAAATGCCAAATAGAGATATCGCTACTGTTATTCGTGAGTTGAAGGCTGGGAACCAGCGTTTTCTAGCAGGGGAATCGCTTCAGACCTCACAATCTTCTATACGGAAACTGAAACGTTTTGCAGAGCATGGCCAGTTTCCGAAGGCTATTGTGCTATGTTGTTCAGATTCCCGTGCGCCCGTGGAGATGATCTTTGACCAGGATATTGGCGATCTTTTTGTTATTCGTGTAGCAGGTAATATTGTTGCGCCTTCGCTGGTTGGCAGTGTGGAGTTTGCTGCTAGCACTTTCGGTACGAAGCTGGTGCTAGTGATGGGGCACACAGAATGTGGGGCGGTGAAGGCAACGCTTAGCCATATTGAAGATACCGGAGCAATTTCTTCTGAAAATATCCATGATATTGTTAGCCGGATTAAGCCGCATATTTTTCCTATTGCCCAGATGCCGGAGCTTAGTTCACATGAGAAGCTGAGCCGTTCGATTGAGGCGAATGTACTGGCTTCGGTCGGTCAGCTTTCCCATTCCAGCCGGTTGATTGAGGGGCTGGTGCAGGAAGGAAAAATCAGCATCATGGGAGCAGTGCTTGATCTTTCTTCCGGGGAGGTGCGGTTTTTAGCGCTTTAGCCCATAAGAAAAACGTTGGAAATATACAGTATATAGTGCTAGGATGGCGATGTTTTTATTTTTCTGTGGTTAGCCTATGCCGAGTATTGTGATTCTTTTTGCTGTTCTATTGTGGGGGATAAGCACGAGTGCCGGAGCCACCGTTCCCACCCCTCCTGATCCACTCGTTGAACAATGTGATATTCTTACTCCGCAACAGGAAACCAAGGCCATTCCGCCCGAGCACTTCGGTACAACCAATAATTTACGGCGTAAAGAAGGGGCGTTCCTCGTTGCCAAAGGTAGGCCGGTTGTTATCTATGGAAAATTGCTTGATGATGGGTGTATTCCTGTTTCTGATGCGCGGATTGAAGTGTGGCAGGGTGACCATATAGTTAAGAAGGGAAAGGTAGTAGCTAGTGACCCAAATTTTGTGGGGTCTGCCACTGCTATCAGCAATAACCTTGGCCAGTTCACTTTTTTGACGGTGCTCCCCCCAGCTAGCCTTACCGCCAAATTGCATGTGCAGATTATCCGTGAGAATATGCCGTTCTTTAAGACAGTGCTCTATATTGGGGATGGTGAAAAAACAGCTTCAGCCCCACCATCGTTAATTGCCAAGCCTGATACTACCGCTAGTGCTAATAATGACTATGGTACCCCCTATTATATTACCTTCACCTTAGAGCAAGACCAGGACGGGCAATACCGTAAATATTAGCCTCAGTTTTGGATAAGCTACGCTTATCCAAAACTGTCAACTATACTGAAACCACTTGAAGAGTGGTTTCAGTATAGTCCTTATTTTTGCGTT
>CAZXPG010000079.1:0-5206 GCA_964643145.1 uncultured Rickettsiales bacterium | reverse complement strand
TTATTTCCTGGTCGGCACTGGCTTCTGCCTTTGCACCGCTGCTCACCGTTTATTGCCTGGGCGGCAAACCCACCGAGAAACTGGCACTAACCATGGTAGGGTGCGGTATCGGTACGATGTTACTCTGGCGTTACGTGGGCTTAAACGAAAGTTTCTACGAAGTAGCCCCCGGGATTGCCGGTGGTCTGCTGCCATATGTAATTGCCCGTGTTGTGCGTATTGGTAGGCTGGACGATACGCAGATAACCAGCCAGGAAGAACAGCGCGTTGCCTCTTCTTCCTAACCAGAGTACACACTATGAGGAGGGGTTCTTCCCCACCTCATTTTCCCTCCTATCAACGCTCTGTGATGCTATTCCGTTCAAAACTCAAGTTGCTTTAAGCAGAAAAACAGTTTATAGTTAACCTCAGTTTTGGATAAGCAAAGCTTATCCAAAACTGAGGTTAGTTAGGAAGTAGTAACATTCTTTGCATAGGACTATAAGCGTTATGTCAGCAAATCAACCACGCAGCTTTGCCGATAAGATTATTGCCCAAAAGGGGCACCTTATCCATAAAATTCAGGCTACCGATATTACGGGCGAACGGGCATATTATTTCCTGCTTGTTGAGCCACACCGCGAGAAGGCATTAATGGAGACGATTGAAAGCGGCAAAGATTTTGATCTGCTTGATTATGGCAAGATTATTGCCTCCTGCTATGGTGAAGAGCCTAATGAAGATGTCAAAAAGCTGATGAAAGATAAATATGGCTTTGATGTTTAGCACCCTTCCAGTACTACACTAGACCTCTGGTGAAATGCTATGGAGGACATAAAACTGTTTTCTTCTTATATCAGTTTTGGTAAGAAGGTGGCTTTAACCTTATATTAGGGTCATTCATGGTTGCCGCCCCCTCCGTAGTTCCTTATATCCTTACTCTTTCTTGCCATGATGTGAAAGGCATTGTGGCTGCCGTGTCTGGTTTCCTGGCGCGGCATGATGGCTTTATCCTTGAATCGGCCCAATTTGGTGATGCCTCCACCGGACGGTTCTTCATGCGCACGGTATTTCAAGCAGGAGATAGCACCCCGTCGGTGGATATGCTCAGGGAAAAATTTTCCCTGATTGCCTCGCAATTCGCCATGCGCTGGGAACTATACGACACCAGCCGCAAGCCGCGCATATTGGTGATGGTATCCAAACAGGGGCACTGCCTGAATGATATATTGCACCGCCGTTTTACCGGCACTTTACCGATCGATATACCGGCAGTGATATCGAATCACCAGGCATTAGAAGAAATGGCTGCCTGGCATAAAATCCCCTTCCACCACCTGCCCGTTACGCCCGATAACAAGCATGAGCAGGAACAGCAGGTGATGCGACTCATCCAAACACTGGAAATTGATCTGGTGGTGCTGGCACGCTATATGCAAATATTATCACCTGCGCTCTCTGAACTCCTCTATGGCAAGGCCATTAATATTCATCATTCCTTCCTGCCCAGTTTCAAAGGAGCCAAGCCCTACCACCAGGCCTATGACCGTGGTGTGAAACTGATTGGCGCCACCGCCCATTATGTCGATAACACCCTGGATGAAGGGCCGATTATTGAGCAGGAGGTGATCCGTGTTGATCACACACAAACCCCACAGCAACTGGTGGCACAAGGCTGTGATATTGAAAATTTGGTGTTAGCCAGAGCCATTAAATATCATATCGAACGGCGCGTCATCATCAACGATACTAAAACGGTTGTATTTAAATAACCTCAGCATGGATAAGCGCGGCTTATCCATGCTGAGGTTAAATAATAAATGTATCTTGATTGTGGTGATATGCATAAAACACACCTACTACGGCCGCATATAGCGCGTAATAAATGCCTTCACTAGATTACGGCCTGAAACCTCACCTATAATATCAAGCCTGCCACTCAGTGAGAGCTGCGCAATGCCTTGCAGCCCGGCAAAAAGAATCTTGGCAGTCTGGCCAATTTCTTCTTGGGGCACCATAGGAGAGATGGCTTCTTCCACCAAGCAGAACAAGGCATCTATCTTGGCCTGATACCAATCAGGATATTGCGCCTGCGGGATAGTATGTTCAAAAAGCAGGCACCATAAGGGGTAATATTCCTGGGCAAAATGCATATAACCATAGCCCAGCTCTACGATATCACCAGAATGCCCAGCACGAATAGATTGCAAGGAAGAAGCCAGCGCATCTAAGGTTAAGCCGTTGACATGCAAAATAATATCATCAATACCCTCAAAAAAACTATAGAGCGTCCCCACCGTATAGCCTATCTGCGCGGCAATCTTACGCGCCGTCAACCCGCGCACTCCCTCCTGTCGGATAATTGCTTGTGCAGCCGTTAGGATCAGGGCTTTCAATTCGTCTTTATTATGCACATTCCGCCGTGCCATCGACTCGGCTCCTCCCTATTCATACACCTCTTTCGCGGCTGCAAGGGCCGCAAGACGCGCTACCAAACCAAAAGGACTTAAATGGTTACCGAGTGCCTGACAGATATTTTTCTCAAAATGCATACCATGGGCGTTTAAATTGCCAAAAGCATCATGCTCGGTATTGACACGGTACATGCAACCTACCGGCTCCCCTCCCACTAGATAGACCATCGGTTCCGCCACATAGCCTTCCACCGTATCAATCGTAGGCACTCCTTCTTGGATAATCACCTCGGTATTCACCGTTCCCTCCTTGATTACTCCCATTTTATTGCGCATTTTCTTATTCATTTCATAGACTTCTTCACCAGAACGAACAGTCATAATGCCCATACCATACGTGCCGTTATCAGCCTTAATAAACACATACGGCTCGTGGGTGATGCCATATTCCGCATAACGCTGCCGCAAGCTATGCAGAACATTTTCAACAGCTAGTGCCACACATTCAATGCCGGTACGCTCTTTAAAATTCACCTTTCCACATTTACGGGACACGGTAGAAATCAGGAATGGGTCAAGCGAAAACGTCTTACAAAACGCCCGTACCACCGTATCATAGGCCTCAAAATGCGCCGATTTCCGCCTGACATACCAACCACGCTGCACAGGTGGGATAACCGGCTGGGCAATATCCTGCAACAATACTGGTACACCGCTGGTTAAATCATTATTAATTACTACTATATCTGGGATAAACCCTTCGCTTGTGGTTAGGCAACCGTCACGCCGGATGAGCGGGTATATATCCAACTTACTACCGCTATACGACTCAAGCACTAGCACATCACGGGCCATGCTATCTATATTACCAAGCACAACCTCTTTTCCGGCCTGCTCAAGAATGCCCTTCAGCATCACGATATTGTCGAGATAATGTTGATTGCGCGTATGGGCTTCTGGAATAAGCAACACCTTCCCTGTCCCTGGAAAATACTGCCGGAAAAAGCGGGAAACTGCCTCTACCGCCCGCAGCACCGAGGTATCGTTTAAATTATTAAATCCGGCAGGAAAAAGATTAGTATCAACCGGTGCTAGTTTCTGGCCTGAATGGCGCAAATCTACCGAGCTGTAAAACAACGGTGCTTCCCCATTATAGGCTTCTTCAAACCAGGCATGGACAGCAGTGTTATGATGCTCAATAAGGCGGGAGAGTTCACCCAGTATCAGTGACATAAAGATCCTTTATCAATCAAAATGAAAGCGCGGCGGCAACTGCCAGTCACCCAGCACCGACTGCAAACAAGCCAGTGCTGCTAACGCTGCCGTATCGGCGCGCAGAATACGAGGGCCAAGCCCAACGGGCACAACAAACGGATAGTGCTGAAGCCAGTGCCGCTCTTCATCCGTGAATCCCCCTTCTGGCCCGATCATCAGGCCAAAACCCGTATAGCTATCCGCCGAGGACTTTAGCGCAAGAAGCACATTTTGTATAGCATTTCCCGCTGCCATTTCATCGCATACAAACAATAAACGCTGCTCCGGCCACGCATCAAGCAATGTACTAAGTGCCACGGGTGCGGCAAGCATAGGAAGGGTCAACCGCTCGCACTGCTCAGAGGCTTCCTTGATATTGGCCTCCAGTTTGGTATTATTGATGCGCTGCACGATGGTACGTTGGGTTATCACCGGATGGAACGCTGCCACGCCAAGTTCCGTTGCTTTCTCCACGATAAACCCTAGCGCGTCATGCTTCACCGGAGCAAACACCAGCCAGAGATCTGGCTCTCTAACCTGCATCCGCAACCGCTCTTCCAGTTGAAGCGTTACCTCTTTCTTGCCCATATAGGCAATAACAGCCCGCCATTCCCCATCCATACCATTAAACAGCCGCACCATATCCCCTTCCCTGCGCCGTAGCACTTGGGCAAGATAATGCGACTGCTCTTTTGCAAGCGTCAGGGTGCTACCAGCCTCCAGCGGATTTTCTACATAAAGTCTGGCAGTGGTATGAATTCGTGTTTGCGTCATAAGCAGCTTTTTACTATAGTAGGGAACTGTTGATGTCACATCAATTCTTAGCTTATGAGCCTCTATAATGCCAGATAAAAAGATACTTCCGCCTTCCCCTACCGAGACAGCAAAGCCTGCAACCCCACCGAAGGATACTAATGAAATAGGCGGCCAGAAAGGGCCAGAACCCACACGCTATGGCGACTGGGAGAAAGGTGGGAGATGCACCGATTTCTAGTGCTTAGAAATAACGGATTGCACTAATAATGGTGAGGGCAGCACCGGGTGGCGAAGGGTTGTTATAGGTAAGCATTACGGCCTGCTGTAGTGATACAGCAGAACTTTCTGCGTCATCTTCTGTAGGATAGGCAAGTGCTACGCGGCATATACGCCGTGCTTTAGCACCATAACATATTGCCGGTTTCGCTACCACGAACGATTCTTCTGCCAACGTGAGAAAACTACCCGGCATCTCAAATACCTGCCGCGTCACAGCCGTAAGCTTGACTCCAGTCAACTCTTTTAATATTTTCGGTGCTGCAACCGCTGAATAGGGCAACACCAGGAACCCAACAAAAACTATCCCGATATTAAATAGGCGGTTCATTCTACAATGCTTATTAACCTCAGTTCTTTACACAGCGTTACATTTTAACCCTGCTGTTGTGACCTATTTCCTAAGAGAAGTCAAATACTATACTGCTCACATTGCCACCTAACCAATTCTTGAACTGTGAGCAGTATATACTAACCTCAGTTTTTTTATAAGCTTTGCTTATCCAAAACTGGCATGATATTGAAAA
>CAZXPG010000078.1:0-5222 GCA_964643145.1 uncultured Rickettsiales bacterium | reverse complement strand
TTTTCAATAACATGCCAGTTTTTGATAAGCAAAGCTTATCCAAAACTGAGGTTATAGTATGTCTAAATAACTTCCTTATAGGAAAGTTATTTGGAATGACTATAAGCTTTGTTTTTCTCCCGCATCTTTGACTAGACTTCTTAACGCTAATATTTTATACACGAATATAGTAAAAGCATAACATCATTGTGCATTGCAATATTGCTATAGTGCCATAAGCTACTTAAATCAAACGGGATAATATATTATTATGGGTACGCCAACCACTACACACACGCTCACCTCCTCACAACACCATGCAGCCAATACTGCCTTTATCCAGGATATTATTGACCAGTCCCTTCCCTCATCCCCGCCAGCCTTATCTAGTTTTATCGAGCAGCTTTACGCGCATGTGCCGCTTACTGAACTTTCAGAAGGCAATGCCAAAAGCTGGCAGCATATTGCCAAAGAATTGTTTGCCTTCATCCAGAGCCGCACTTTAGGCCAGCCTGCACTCCGCCTCTATACTCCTAAAGGAGAGGCAGAAACACGTTACAGCATTATTGAAATACTCAATGATGATATGCCGTTTCTGGTCGATTCTATTATGGCGGAATTAAACCGTCAGGGCATAAAGATTTACCAGATTATCCACCCTGTCCTTAAAGTGCGGCGTGATGAAGAAGGCATGTTGCTGGAATTGCTAAAAAATGACGAAGAAAAACCAGGTATTGCACGTGAATCGGTTATGCATCTGCAAATCTCCCGTATTACGGATGAAGCGCTGTTTAACACACTGGAAAACAGCCTGAAAGAAGTGCTGTCTAATGTCAGGATGGCCGTAAAAGACTGGCACCCAACATTAGAGCGCCTACAGGAAACCGCCGCCTCTTACACTAGCCAGAATGCGGTGCTGGAAGGGGTGGATTATGATGAAGTGCGCGACTTCCTCACTTGGCTCGGTAATGACAATTTTGTTTTCCTGGGAAGCATTTCTACCATTTTTAATGAAAAAGGTGACGTTTCGGTAGTAGCCGGTTCTGAGCTGGGCATCGTGAAGAATAACGACCCTATCTTCCGGCCAGAAGGAAAATTGCCTGCAAAAACCACCCAACTGGTGGAAGTAGGCAAGTTAAACCGCCTCTCCACCATTCATCGCCCGGTTTATCTCGATTATATCGCCATACGGGTGGTAGATAAAGAAGGGCGCATTCTGAAAGAGCAGCGTTTCTTTGGCTTGTTCACTTCCAGCGTCTATTACCAAAGTGCTACCCTTATTCCTATTATCCATAAAAAAATCCAGTCTGTGCTGAAACGCTCCGGCTTTGCTCCGGCCAGCTACAGCCATAAAGAATTAATCAGCATTATTGAAGCCTTCCCACGCGATGAACTGCTGCAAATGTCAGAAGATGAACTTTTTGACACCTGCATGAATATTTATGCACTGTATATTCGCCCACGTACTCAGCTTTTTGCCCGCCGTGATAATTCCGGCCGCTTTATCAGCTGTATTGTTTTCATCCCGCGTGAACGGTTCAGTGCCTCACTGAGTGAAAAAATCCAGAATATCCTGCAAGAGCATTTTACCGGCACTGTTGCCAACCACTATATTCAAGTGAGTGATACACGGTTGGCACGCCTGCATGTTATTATTAACACTGGCACTTCCCCCGATACGGCACTTGACCTTGCGACTATTGA
This sequence comes from uncultured Rickettsiales bacterium, assembly GCA_964643145.1. GTDB lineage: Bacteria > Pseudomonadota > Alphaproteobacteria > Rickettsiales > Arcanibacteraceae > CAZXPG01. Next base: position 3,539 of record CAZXPG010000078.1, on the reverse strand, counting down.
AGCGGAACTGGAAAAAATCAGCAGCGAGTGGAGTGATGGTCTACGTTCCAGCCTGGTCAAAACTTTAGGTGAAAATGAAGGCGAACGCCTGTTCTACAGTTTCCGTGATGCATTCTCGGCAGCTTATAAAGACCGCTTTCCAGCGGAAACTGCTGCCCTTCGTGACGTACAAAAAACTGAAGAAGCACTGCGCACGAATAGACTGGTATTTGACCTCTACCGGATGGAAACTGACCGCGACACTCTCTTCCACCTAAAAATCTACAGCCCAGAAAATCAGTTGTTATTATCTGATATTATGCCTGTGCTAGAAAATATGGGCTTTAGTGCCATTGATGAACATAGCTTCCAGATTGTACGGAATGAGCAACCGAGCACTGTCTGGATTCAGCATTTCCAACTGACTCCTTCAGCTAGTAGCAGCCCCGAACTGAACGACATCAAAACGCTGGTAGAAGATGCGCTTTCTGCCATATGGGCCAAATCTATCCAAAATGATGGCTTCAACAAACTGATAGTGCTGGCTGCACTTTCCTGGCGACAGGTGGTAGTACTACGCGCCTGCGCTAAATATCTGCGCCAGACCGGCTTCACCTACAGCCAGAGCTATATGGAAGACGTGCTGGCCAAGCACCCGCTTCTTTCCCATAAGATTGTGGAACTATTCCACGCACGTTTTGATCCGGCGCAAGCAGAAGCGCGTGAAGAAACGGTAACGTTTATCAGCCGAACCATTGAAGAAGCGTTAATGCAGGTAGTCAGCAGTGCAGAGGATAGGGTTATCCGTCGTTTCTACGATCTAATCATGGCTATGCTCCGCACCAACTATTTCCAAACCGATAGCAATAACCAGCATAAGCCGTATGTTTCATTCAAATTTGATTCTTCTCGTGTTCCCGACCTTCCTCTCCCCCGCCCATATGCTGAAATTTTTGTCTATTCCGCCCGTGTGGAAGGCATTCATCTGCGTGGCGGCAAGGTAGCACGTGGTGGTTTGCGCTGGTCTGACCGCAGCGAGGATTTCCGCACCGAAGTATTAGGGTTGATGAAAGCACAGATGGCCAAAAACTCGGTCATTGTACCGGTAGGCTCCAAAGGCGGTTTTGTGGTGAAACAAGTAACACCTGACCAGGGGCGTGATCTCTTTATGCAGGAAGGGATTGAATGTTACAAAACATTCCTGCGTGGGCTACTGGATATTACGGATAATATTATTGATGGCAAAATAATACCACCTTCGCAGGTGGTACGCCAGGATGGCGATGACCCTTATCTGGTGGTTGCTGCCGATAAAGGCACGGCCACCTTCTCTGATATTGCCAACAGCATTTCCAAAGAATATAATTTCTGGCTGGGCGATGCGTTCGCTTCCGGTGGTTCGGCGGGTTATGACCATAAAAAAATGGGTATTACCGCCCGTGGCGCCTGGATTTCTGTCGAGCGTCACTTCCGTGAGCAAGGCATTGATACACGCACTACCGATTTTTCCGTGATCGGGATTGGCGATATGTCCGGCGACGTGTTTGGCAATGGGATGCTGCTTTCCCCGCACATCAAGCTGGTTGCCGCCTTTAACCACATGCATATTTTTCTTGACCCCAACCCAAATAGTGCCGCAAGTTTTGAAGAACGCAAACGCTTATTCAATCTGCCCCGCTCTAGCTGGACGGATTATAACCAGGAGCTGATTTCTGCCGGTGGTGGCGTGTTTGAGCGCAAGGCTAAATCTATCCCACTTTCAGCAGAAGTGCAGCAATGCTTAGGCGTAACGCAAGATGCCGCCACGCCGGAAGCCTTGATACAACTGATCTTGAAAGCACCAGTTGACCTACTATGGAACGGCGGTATCGGCACCTATGTTAAAGCCATGGATGAAACCAATGAGGATGTAGGCGATAAGGCCAATGATGCTATCCGTATTAACGGGGATGAATTACGGGCAAAAGTCGTGGGCGAAGGTGGCAATTTAGGCTTCACCCAGCGCGGCCGTATTGAATATGCCCGCTTAGGTGGCCGTATTAATACCGATGCGATTGATAATTCTGCCGGAGTGGATTGTTCCGACCATGAGGTAAATATCAAAATTGCCTTAGGACAAGCCATTGAAAATGGTACATTGCAAGACGCAGAGCGCAACAGCCTGCTTGAGCAGATGACCGACGAAGTGGCAGCATTAGTGCTGCGTGATAACACCCTGCAAACCCAGGCACTCACTATTGCACAAATGCAAGGCAATAACCTGCTTGAAATGCAACAACGGTTGATGCACATCCTGGAACAGGCGCATGTGCTTGACCCACGCATTGAGTTCCTGCCAACAGATGCCGAGATTTCTCGCCGTATTGTGGCAAAAGAAGGGCTAGCGCGCCCAGAACTGGCCGTACTCCTTGCGTATAGCAAGCTGGCAATTTATAGCGATCTGCTTGATTCATCCCTGCCGGATGAACCTTATTTCTACAATGACCTGCTACTATATTTCCCGGTTGCCATGCGTGAGCGGTTTGCAGAAGCCATTGCCAGCCACCCGCTACGTCGTGAAATTATCGCAACGTTTGTGACAAACAGCATGGTAAATCGGGTAGGTAGCACTTTCTTCCACTTAACGCGTGCAGATACCGGGCTGAAAGGCTGCGATATTGCCAGGGCCTACACCATCACCCGCGATGCGTTTGACTTACGGAGTATCTGGGTGGCAATTGAAAATCTGGATGGCCAGGTTTCCGCTGAAACCCAGGTGAAACTGTTCCTTGAAGTAGACAAGCTGATTCACCGCGCCACCTTCTGGTTCCTGCGTAATTCACCACAACCCCTGGATGTTGAGCGCATTGTCGGGGCATTTGCTCCGGCTATAGGGGAACTCTCTTCCTGCATTAGCCGACTGCTTCTGGGTACGGCCAAAGAAACCTATAATGAAAAACGGCAGTCTTTCATCAGCCAGAACGTACCGGAAGCCCTGGCTAACCAGATCGCCGCACTAGAAGCACTCGCTTCTGCCTGCGATATTGTGCAGGTAGCTAAAGGCGATAAACTGCCTGTTGCCACGGTGGCGGCTGTCTATTTTGAGCTCGGCACCCGCTTCCGCTTTGGCTGGCTGCGTTCACGTACCAATAAGTTAACGCCGGAAACTTACTGGCAGCGCCTATCTATTGATACTATCCGCGATGACCTCTACGACCAGCAAATGCGCCTGACGGCGGATGTAATGAAACATGCGGCCACACAGGATGATCCGCTAGCCTATTGGTGCAAACAAAACACCAAGCAGATTGAACGTTATGATAGCTTCATTACTGATTTGAAGTCCTATGAAACAGTAGATTTCTCTATGGTGGTAGTAGCCGCTAAGCGCATAGGCTCACTGTTATCGGTATAGTCGTTATTTTTGTGTTCCTGCATGAGGCGGGGAACACGAAAATGCCGCGCATAGTCCGCTCATGAATAAAGAGTTAGGCAACTCTTCGTTCGTGAGCAGACTATAACATTTACCTCAGTTTTGGATAAGCTACGCTTATCCAAAACTGTCAACTATTTGAAAAATA
>CAZXPG010000077.1:0-5243 GCA_964643145.1 uncultured Rickettsiales bacterium | reverse complement strand
GATTATTGCCACCCTGGCCGCCCTGTCCACCGTGGTGATCATTGCCACCCTGGCCGCCCTGTCCACCGTGGTGATTATTGCCACCCTGGCCGCCCTGTCCACCGTGGTGATCATTGCCACCCTGGCCACCCTGTCCGCCGTGGTGATCATTGCCACCCTGGCCACCCTGTCCGCCTTGTCCACCGTGGTGATCGTTACCACCCTGTCCGCCCTGTCCACCGTGGTGATTATTGCCACCCTGGCCACCTTGTCCACCGTGGTGATCGTTACCGCCCTGGCCGCCTTGTCCATTTGAATGATGATCTGGCATTATATGCTCTCCTGTATGATAAAAATTAACATATTGATAGTTGTTATATTTTTGCCTTCCATGGATAAAGGTTGAATGATTATACGGCACCTAACCTCTGCCAGAGTCCGGTGTTTAACCTATATAATATTGTGTAGAGGGTTGTGTTTTCCAATGAAATACGTCATAGAATATAGGCATATTCCTTTTCGTATATTCCTGGTTTTACTACTGTAAGGCTGAATGAGATTATATGACCTTTGTCTCATTGCAGGGTGCATTCTGGGCTTTATTAGCTAAAATTTCAGTATGTAGAACAGGGAAATTGATGAAATGTATGTATATACTGCTCACAATTCAAGAATTGGTTAGGTTGCAATGTGAGCAGACTAGCCCCAGTGCAAGCAATGCTGCATAAAGCAGGCATTGCGCGGCATTTCCCCCTGCAATACATCTTTAGATGTATCTAAAGATGTATTGCAGGAACGCAAAAATAAGGACTATACTGAAACCACTCTTCACGTGGTTTCAGTATATACTCAAAATAATGGTTCAAGCCGCCTTGAATCACTATTTTCCAAATAGTTGACAGTTTTGGATAAGTCGCGCTTACCCAAAACTGAGGTTATATATTTGACACATAGGTGAAAATGCCCTCCTCTTCTGCTACCCCCATGATGCAACAATATCTGGCGATTAAAGACGCTCATCCGGATTGCCTGCTGTTCTACCGCATGGGCGATTTCTACGAACTGTTCTTTGATGATGCACTAGAAGCCTCGGCAGTGTTGGGGATTGCGCTCACCAAGCGAGGTAAACATGAGAGCCAGGATATCCCCATGTGCGGGGTGCCTTATCATAGCAGTGAGAACTATCTGCACAAGTTAATCCGCTATGGGTTTAAGGTGGCGATTTGCGAGCAGATGGAAAGCCCGGAAGAGGCCAAAAAACGTGGCTATAAAGCGGTGGTGCGCCGTGAGGTGGTGCGGATTGTCACGCCAGGCACATTGACAGAAGAGATGTTGCTGGAAGCAAAATCAGCTAATTACCTGGTGGCCCTTACCCGGGCTGAAGGGCTGCTGGCGCTGGCCTGGATTGATATTTCCACCGGAGAATTTGGTGTAAATAGCACTTCTCCCACAACGCTCTCTGCGGATCTTTCCCGCCTTTCCCCCAAAGAAATACTCTTGCCGGATATGCTGATGGAAGAAGCCACCCTTAAACCGGTGCTTGATGAATGGAAAACAGCCCTTACGCCGCATGTCGCCAATTTTTTTGATAGCGTACGGGCAGAATTACGGCTTAAATCCTTGTTTAACGTGGTAACACTGGAAAGCTTCGGCAACTTCTCTCGCGCTGAGATTGCTGCTTGTGGGGCCGTGCTTGAATATGTCCATCTTACGCAGAAAGGGGCAATGCCACGGCTGGAACGCCCTAGCAAAGTGCCAAATGACCGGTTTATGGTGATTGATACCGCAACACGCCGTAACCTGGAACTCACCACCACCCTATCTGGCCACTCTAAAGGCAGTCTGCTTAGTATTATTGATAAAACCCTCACTAACACGGGGGGAAGGTTGTTGCAGCGTTACCTGGCTGCCCCACTTACCGACAGTATGGCTATTAATACGCGGCTTGATATGGTAGCTCTGCTTGTGGAGCATGATGGGCTTCGCACCGCACTCAGGCAGGCGCTCCATGCCGTGCCTGATATGGAGCGCGCCCTGGCCCGGCTGGCCGTGAACCGTGGCGGCCCGCGTGACCTGCTTGCCCTGCGCCAGGGAATCGAACAGGCACTTGCTATTGCAGAAGTGCTGGAATGTGCAGGGCTGGAAGCGCCTGTTGCCATACTTGCCGAATGTATCCATCATTTGGATGGGCATGAGCCATTAGCCATGGAATTACGGCAGGCATTACAGGATGAGGTGGGCATGTTTGCCCGTGATGGTGACTTTGTGCGCCCCCACTATAATGCCAAGCTCGATCAACTACGTGATATACGTGACCATAGCCGTGAGCGAATGAATGCCCTGAAAGCACACTACCGCGAAGAAACCGGCATTCCTTCGCTGAAGATTGAGCATAATAACGTCATTGGCTATTATATAGAGGTGACACCGCAGCATACACCAAAGATGACCGACGCCAGCTTCATCCATCGTCAGACAATGGCGAGTGGCGTACGCTATACCACCGAGGCATTGCGTGCGCTTGAAAGTGAAAGCATTAATGCCAAAGAGCATATATTGCGGCTGGAACTGGAGATTTTTGCGCATCTTGCCGAGCAGGTGCTAGCCCATGCCGACACGCTCAGCCTGATGGCAGGTGCCTTGGCAACGCTGGATGTAATGACGGCACTGGCTGAGCTTGCGGTTGAGCACGGTTATAGCCGCCCCTATATTGATAACAGCCTGTGCTTTACTATTGTAAAAGGCCGCCACCCGGTGGTGGAAGCGGCACAAAGCCAGGGCCGTTTTATTGCCAATAGCTGCAACCTGGCAGAAGAACAACGTGTATGGCTGTTAACTGGCCCTAATATGGCAGGAAAGAGTACGTATCTGCGGCAGAATGCCCTCATTGCTATACTCGCACAAATGGGTTCCTTTGTACCAGCTGACCATGCCCATATTGGGGTGATAGACCGGCTGTTCAGCCGCGTGGGGGCAGCCGATGATCTGGCGCGTGGCCATTCCACGTTTATGGTAGAGATGGTGGAAACCGCCACCATCTTGAACCAAGCAACACGGCGTTCCCTAGTGATTTTGGATGAAATCGGGCGTGGGACTGCCACGTTCGATGGGCTTTCCATTGCCTGGGCGTGTCTTGAATATATCCATGATACTATCACTGCCCGTGCCCTGTTTGCCACCCATTATCATGAACTTACCCGTCTTGCCTTGAAGCTTCCAGCATTGCGGAACCATTCCATGCGCGTACAAGAGTGGCAAGGAAATGTAATTTTCCTGCATGAAGTGATGGAAGGCGCGGCAGATCGTTCTTATGGTATCCATGTGGCACGGCTGGCTGGCCTGCCCGAACGCGTTACTGCCCGCGCGGAAGCTGTGCTCGCCATGCTGCAAGCATCAGAAGCAGGACAAAGAATTGAAAATTTGGTTGATGATCTACCGCTCTTCGCCAAAATCCAGCCCGGCAATGCCAACCAACCCCTCAAGCCTTCGGCAGTAGACAGCCTACTTGAGACGGTTAGCGTGGATGAGCTAAGCCCAAAAGAAGCACTGGATATGCTTTATAAACTCAAGGGTCTAATGGCAAACCAGTAGCGATAGGCTTATGGTAGGAATAGGCCTGCAACGGACACCGTTTTGTGTGCTCGGATCGACTTAATAAAAGGTATCTGCCAGGCAAGCATGTGCTTCTTGGCTCTAAGTCATTGTTCTATATGATGGTACCCGCGACTGGACTTGAACCAGCACGGCCGAAGCCTACGGATTTTAAGTCCGTTATGTCTACCATTTCATCACGCGGGCATAGAAAATACACACTCTTCTTTGCAGAGGGGCAATTCTACAAGTATGACAAGAAGAAATCAAGTATTTAATGCATTGCTTCGTAAGCGCAGCCGCAGGGCATTTAAACGGATAAAGCCAGCAGCATCTTCCTGGTTGTAGACATTGTCTTCTTCAAAGGTCACATATTTCTGGCTGTAGAGGCTGATCGGTGACTTGCGGCCTTCAACCGATACATTGCCTTTATAGAGTTTAAGACGGACAACACCTTCTACATGTTCCTGGCTTTTATCAATGGCAGCTTGCAACATTTCACGTTCAGGTGACCACCAATAGCCATTATAAATGAGTTCTGCATAACGCGGCATCAACTCATCTTTCAGATGCATAGAGCCACGGTCAAGTGTAATGCTTTCCATGGCGCGATGGGCGGCAAGAAGCACCGTGCCACCAGGTGTTTCGTAAACCCCGCGTGATTTCATCCCCACATAACGGTTTTCAACCAGGTCTAAGCGGCCAATACCATTGGCACCTCCCAGATGGTTGAGGCGGGTAAGTAGTGCGGCCGGGGAAAGATTCTCGCCGTCAATAGCGATTGGATCGCCATTCTTGAAGGTAATCTCGATATAAGTGGGGGTGTCCGGTGCAGCTTCTGGAGAAACGCTACGCATGAACATATCAGGGTAGGGGCGGCCATCCCAGGGGTCTTCCAGAATTTTTCCTTCAAATGAGGTATGCAGCAGATTGGCATCAGTGGAATAAGGGGCTTCACCGCGTTTGTCTTTCGCAATGGGAATCTGGTGTTTTTCAGCATAATCAAGCAGCGCAGTGCGAGAATGGAGTGACCATTCGCGCCAGGGAGCAATAATTTTGATATCAGGCTTGAGCGCATAATATCCCAGTTCAAACCGCACCTGGTCATTACCTTTGCCTGTAGCACCATGAGCAACCGCATCGGCACCAGTCAGCTTGGCAATCTCAATCTGCCGTTTGGCGATTAGCGGCCTGGCGATCGAGGTTCCCAGCAAATAGACACCTTCATAGAGTGCGTTGGCACGGAACATAGGAAACACGAAATCACGGACAAATTCTTCCCGCAGGTCTTCAATGTAAATTTCCTTTACACCCAGCATTTCCGCTTTCTTACGGGCAGGTTCAAGTTCTTCACCCTGGCCAAGATCGGCAGTGAAGGTAACGACTTCGCAGCCATATTCTTCTTTCAACCAACATAAAATAATGGATGTATCCAACCCGCCCGAATAGGCAAGCACCACTTTGTTGATATCTTTTTTGCTCATTAGATAAAGCCCTAATTATCGGGATGGAAAATAAAAATAATGCTAACCTCAGTTTTGGATAAGCCGCGCTTATCCAAAACTGAGGTTAATGCTACTCTTTTCATAACAATTCTTAGGAAAAGAGTAAAGGCCAAATTAGGGCATGTCCTCAATTTAGCTGTCCCATATAAATCAGCTGTAAATTGAACA
>CAZXPG010000076.1:0-5769 GCA_964643145.1 uncultured Rickettsiales bacterium | reverse complement strand
ATTACCAAAAATGCTATGCTAAACCAAACCGTTGCACTTCATCCTTGAAACCGCCGCTGCTTAATTTCTGTGCCAATAACTATCTGGGACTATCTTCCCACCCAGATATTATTAACGCTGCCAAAGTCACACTGGATAGCCACGGCTTCGGCCTGTCGTCGGTGCGTTTTATCTGTGGCACCCAGGATATTCATAAAGCACTGGAAGAACGTATTGCCGCCTTTGTTGGCATGGAAGACGCTATCCTTTATGCTGCTGCTTTTGATGCCAATGGCGGGCTGTTTGAACCGCTACTGCAAGAAGAAGACGCTATTATTTCTGATGCACTCAACCACGCCTCTATTATTGACGGCGTACGTTTATGCAAGGCTGCCCGTTATCGCTATAACAACAACGATATGGACGCGCTGGAAAGCCAGTTAAAAACTGCACGCACTGCTGGAAAACGCCGCATATTAATTGTGTCTGATGGCGTGTTTTCTATGGATGGGATTATCGCCCAGGTGGATGTTATCACCGCCCTTGCCGCACGTTATGATGCGCTGGTGATGATTGACGATTCCCACGCCACCGGCTTTATCGGCAAAACCGGCAGAGGCACAGCTGAACTTTATAATGTAATTGACAAGGTAGACATTATCACCAGCACTTTTGGCAAAGCCTTAGGCGGCGCCTCTGGCGGCTTCACTGCTGCACACAAGGAAATTGTGGCACTGCTCCGCCAGCGCTCCCGCCCCTATCTTTTCTCTAACAGCTTAGCCCCCACTATTGTAGGTGGCATATTACAAGCACTTGACCTGCTTGGCACTTCTTCATTCCTGCAACAAAAGCTAGAGAATAATACTAAGCTTTTTCGGCGTGCCATGCAGGAAGCCGGATTTACCCTTTCTGGCGATACCCACCCAATCTGTCCGGTGATGCTGGGAGATGCACATATAGCACAGCAAATGGCTGCCGCTTTATGTGAAGAAGGCATTTACGTGGTAGGGTTTTTCTATCCTGTCGTGCCAGAAGGCCAAGCCCGTATCCGCGTGCAAATTTCCGCTGCCCATAGCGAGAGCCATATTATGCAGGCAGTAGAGGCTTTTACACAGATAGGGAAGCAGATGGGGATAATCTAGTTAACCTCAGTTTTGGATAAGCCGTGCTTATCCAAAACTGAGGTTAGTTATGTTATAATATAACATTTTTCTTTACAAACCATAGCAGCAGCACTATGACAGAATGATATTTAACCCTTATCATCTGTGACCATGAAGCCTTTACTATTACTTTTTTCGCTTATTGCCCTTTGCGCCAACCAGGCCATTGCCGCCCCGCGTATTTTAGCCACCATCAAACCCATCCACGCGCTGGTGAGCGGTGTGACGGAAGGTGTCACTACCCCGGAACTACTGCTTGAGAAGAACGCTTCCCCCCATAGCTATAGCCTGCGGCCTAATGATATTAGTAAAATTGAACAGGCCGATATTATCGTTCAGGTTGGGCCAGAGTTTGAGCTGTTTCTGGACAAAGTGCTGCAAAATAGCAAGGCCACCATTGTACCACTCACCCATCTTGCTGGGCTAACCACCTGGCCCATCCGCCATTCGCATATCTGGGAAGATGAGGATGAAGACGAGGACGAACATGAAGAGCATCACCACCATACGGGCGCAATTGACCCCCATATCTGGCTTGACCCTAATAATGCTATTATTATTGTAAACCATATCGCCGCAATACTCACCGAGAAAGACCCGGAACATGCAGCGCACTACCAGCAAAATGCCAACCACATGGTGGAAGCTATCAAGCAACTGGATACATCACTGGCTGAACAACTTGCCCCATATCGCACCACTCCCTATCTCGTATCACACGATGCCTACCACTATTTTGAAAAACACTACCAGCTAACTGGCGTTGGCGCTATCACCTTAACCCCAGATAAAACACCGGGAGCCAAAACCCTGGCACGGTTACAACAGATAGCTAATGACCGGGGCGCCGTCTGCCTGTTCAGCGAACCGCAATTCCCGGAAAATTTCATTCACCTGATTGCCGATAAAACACAAATCGGCACGGGGATACTCGATGCTGAATGGGGCGCACGTGATAATGACACCGGCAAAGAGGCCTATTTTCACCTGATACAAGGGTTGGCCAATAACATGGTGACTTGCTTTAACCAACAGGCACGAAAAGATTTATCTTTTATACCACTTCATAAAGACACTGCTCCCCTACCCTTTACAACGCTCGCTTCCCAAGCAAAGAAAACTGTTTTTCTCTTCTGGCGTACTGATTGCGCCCCCTGCTTACAGGAAATGTCTCTGCTTCCTGAACTAGCAGCTACACATACTACTATGGATATTGTTGCCATTGTCTTGCAGGAGAAGCAACAGGCGGAACGCTACAAATTGCCAGCCACCCCGGCAAATGTCAGGTTGTTTGCCATAGCAAATGCAGGTAGCATCGAGCAAACACAACAGATCCTGCGTGCCTTTGGCAGCACCATCCCGGCCCTGCCCTTCAGTGCCCTAGTGACTGATGAAAAAATCTGCGCCACCCATAACGGCCAGCTTTCCATGAACTTACTCGATATATGGGAGAAAACATGCTAAAAACCTCTAAGCTGCTACTGGGATACAGAGGGAAGCCACTGCTTCACTTTCCTGATACAACCCTGGAAAAGGGCACACAATGCCTAATAAGCGGCGCTTCGGGCAGTGGCAAAACCACCCTGTTTTATACGCTTGCCGGGCTGCTTCCTCCGCTATCCGGGCAGGTTATTATCAATGATACCGATATTGCCTCTCTGCCGGAAGCCATACGTGACCGCTTCCGTGGCCAGCATATCGGCATTATTTTCCAAACACTGCACCTGGTAAAAAGCCTGTCAGTGCTGGATAATCTCCTGCTTGCCGCCTATATGGCTAAATATCCGGTAGAGGAACGTTACGCTATTGACATGCTTGCCACACTGGGGATTGAAAGTAAGCGCCATACGCTGCCAGCTGAACTCAGCCAGGGGCAGGCACAACGCGCTGCCATTGCCCGTGCGCTACTCTTAAAACCCGCACTGCTGCTTGCCGATGAACCCACCTCCAGCCTCGATGATGACAATAGCGAAACGGTTATCAGCCTTCTTACGAGCCTTGCGAAAGAACAGGATACTACATTGCTGGTTTCCACTCATGATAACCGTATCAAAACACATTTTGAGCATGTTATTTCCTTGGGAGAAACACTATGAACATCATCACGCTAAGCCTGGCCAATTTACGCTTTAACCGCATTAACAGCCTGTTTAACATCCTCATTCTGGCACTCGGCATTGCCACCATTATCACCCTGCTGCATGTGGGGGAACAGCTCGAAAAGCGCCTGCAATATGACTTACAAGGCATTGATCTGGTAGTAGGAGCCAAGGGCAGCCCCCTACAGCTGATTCTTTCCAGCGTCTTTCACCTGGATATCCCCACAGGCAATATTCCGTTAAGAGAAGCAGAAATCATCCGCAACAACCCCCTCGTTAAAAAAGCTATCCCCGTATCGCTGGGTGATAGCTATCATGGCTTCCATATTGTTGGTACGAACAACGACTATATTGCTCATTACCATGCTGCTTTTGCAGAAGGCAGCCCATGGAACGCCCCCATGGAGGCGGTGCTTGGCAGTGATGTTGCCAAGGAAAGCGGCCTTTCTTTGGGTAACGAATTTGCTGGATCGCACGGCCTGACAGGTGGAGGGGAAGTACATGCTGATTTTCCTTACCGGGTTGTTGGCATTTTGCAACCCACCCATACCGTGCTTGACCGGCTGGTGCTCACCGATACTGCCAGCGTGTGGAATATTCATGAGCATGACCCAGATGAAGCTCCCCCACCGGAACGAGAGATCACTGCACTGCTCATTACCTATAAATCGCCGCTTGCTGCCGTAACAATGCCACGCATGGTGAATAAAACCAGCAGCCTCCAGGCGGCAAGCCCGGCATTTGAAGTGGCACGGCTGGTGAAGATGCTGGGGATGGGCAGCGATGTTATCAGCCTTTTTGGCGGTGTGCTGATTACTATTGCTGCAATAGGTTTTTTTATCACACTCTTTGGCATTATCCATGAACGGCGCTATGATATTGCCCTTATGCGCACCTTAGGCGCAACACGCCGTGTCATTGTGGGTTTTGTGCTGATGGAAGGTATTGTGCTTGGCATAGCGGGAACCATCGTTGGCGCTCTGCTTGCCCATGGCATGATATTTGCCCTAAGCAGCTATATTCAACAGTCTAAACACATTTATATTCCGGCTTTCAGCTTTTCTTCAGAAGAAATAACTGTTATGCTGGCAGCATTGGGGTTAAGCATTGTTTCCGCTATTATCCCAGCTATACTGGCCTATCGCCTGAATGTTGCACAGCTGCTTTCTAAAGGATCATGACACGTTTTATTGCGCTTATCATTGCATTTCTATCGCTTTCCGCCTTCTCCTTGCAACCTATGGATGAACGCTCCGCGCAAGATAAACTGCCACAGGCAGGAGGAATGATATGGCTGGCACTCTCTGGCACTACGGTGGATTTTGATGAGAAAACAGGACTTTATAGTGCCAGTTTTTCCGATGGCGTCAAAGAGATGGTAGGCAAGAAAATCACACTACAGGGCTTCATGCTGCCGCTGGAATCCACTGAAAAATTTAAACATTTTATTCTCTCCAAACGCACCCCTACTTGTTTCTTCTGCCCACCTGGTACACCTAGTGAAATTATTGAAGTATTCAGCAATAAGGCAGCGAGCTGGGATGAGGGCATTGTCACGGTTGCCGGCACCTTTTCGCTGGTGAACAATCAGGAAATGGGCATGTTCTTCAAACTCGACCAGGCTACGGTAAGTTCAGTATTAGATAAGCAAAGCTTATCTAATACTGTCAACTAGTTTGAAAAATAATGATTCAAGGCGGCTTGAACCATTATTTTGAGTATATTATTTAATTATGATAGGAAGCCAATGGCTTCCTATCATAATATTAACGTTGTTATTAATCTAAAATAATGGCAAAAACGACGCTTTTTGATATTATTTTTCACTATCATGCCAGTATTGGATAAGCAAAGCTTATCCAATACTGAGGCTACGGTAACAGGCGGTGGCCATTAAAGACTTTGCCCTTTCCCTTTTACTCTTCTTCTTCTGCCTGTTTGGCCTTTATCAAGGCTGGCAGCATGTGAGGCAGATGTTCCAAGGCCAGCTACATGATATTCATACGCTGGCCAATAACGATAATGGAATAGACAGAACCCGGCTAGCTGCTAATGATGCACTAAGCAGCAGGGTTGATACCGCTGATGGAACTATAGACTGGAAACTCCTTGCTAAAGCCAAGCTTCTACCGCAAGGAACGGAAATGACCGTGCGCTATAACCCCGCTATTACCGCACTTAATCACACTACACTGCGCGCCAAGGGATATATGTTCCCGCTGGAGCAAACAGTACAGCAACGCCATTTTCTGCTCAGCCCCTATCCGCCCAGTTGCCCGTTTTGCCTGCCTGCAGGCCCTTCGGAGCTTATTGAAGTCACCACTCAAAAACCCCTGCCCTTTTCCTATGACGCTATCACACTAGAAGGCACCTTTACACTGGCAATGATTCCCGATGATATTAAAGAAGGGATATTCTATCATTTACACAAGGCAAGCATTGCCCCAGCAAACTAATAGTACCCTCAGTTTTAGATAAGCTACGCTTATCCAAAACTGTCAACTATTTGAAAAATAATGATTCAAGGC
>CAZXPG010000075.1:0-5909 GCA_964643145.1 uncultured Rickettsiales bacterium | reverse complement strand
CAATATCATGCCAGTTTTGGATAAGCAAAGCTTATCCAAAACTGAGGTTAAATTATTGTATCCTCACGAAACAATACAACATTCCTGCTCACTGTCAAAAGGTAACATATGCCCGAACTGCCTGAAGTTGAAACGGTTTGCCGTGGCCTCCGCCCTCTGCTGGTGGGGCAAAGGATTAACCAGGTGGAACTGTTCCGCCCCAATTTGCGCCTGCCCTTCCCCTTAAACCTTGCCGAGGTGCTGGAAGGGCAGCAGATAGTCGCCATCAACCGCCGTGCCAAATATATTCTCATTCTGCTGGAACGTGATGATGTGCTGCTCATGCATCTGGGAATGAGTGGTAAGGTGGTGGTGTATCCGCTGAGACGGAACCAACGCCTGCCACACGATCACGCACTGTTCATCCTGGAAAATGGCAGTGAGATGGCGTTCAATGATGCGCGCCGCTTCGGGTTGATTACCCTCACCACGCAAACCTTGCTCCACCAACACCCGCTGCTTAGCTCACTGGGGCCAGAACCGCTGGAAGAGGCCTTCACCGCTGACTATCTCCACTCGATTTTCCAGGGCAAAACCAGCCCAGTGAAAACCGCCCTGATGGATAACCATAATGTGGTTGGGGTGGGGAATATTTATGCCTGTGAAAGCCTGTTTGTGGCGGGTATTGCGCCTGGCAAACCGGCAGGCAGCCTCACAAAGCCCGAATGTATCCGATTGGTTACTGCAATACGGGAGGTGCTGGAAGCGGCACTTATAGCGGGTGGCTCCACACTAAAAGATTACGTGCAAGCCAAAGGGGAAGCAGGCTATTTCCAGCATCAATTCCAGGTATATGGACGCGAAGGCGAGGCTTGCTATCGTTGTGGCACGCTTATTGCTCGCATCCGCCAGGCAGGCCGTTCCAGCTTTTATTGCCCACATTGCCAAAACAATACACGCTCTTAACAGTTAGCAACTTTTCCCTGATAGTTTTTTTAGGATAAAGCGTTGATACTCGCTCGATAAACTCATATACAGGGAGCAGATCATGACAACAGTCAGCGCAATATTTGAAAATAACCAGGATGTAGAAAATGTCATCCGCGAACTGCATCAGCAGGGCTTTTCTGATAATGAAATCGGGGTGATGATGACCGATAAACGCAAACAGCAAATACTAGAACATGCAGGCGCAACCAAACTGCCGGAAGGCATTGCCACCGGTGCTGCGGTGGGTGGGGTGCTGGGCGCACTGGCAGCCGGGCTTGCGGCCATTGGTTCCATCACCATCCCCGGCGTGGGGATTCTCGCTTCCGGGCCACTCGTTGCTGCCTTAGCTGGTGGTGGTGCTGGAGCCGCAGTCGGCGGCTTAACCGGCGCGCTGGTTGGCTGGGGCATTCCAGAAGAAGAAGCAGAGCATTATGAACGGCATATTAAACAGGGGCGTGTGCTGGTTACTGTCAATACCGAAGAAGCACGCGCCGCCACCGTGCAGAATATCTTTAATAATTACCATGCGAAAGATATAGCGGCATAAGCGAAGAGTCTGGAGTTTAAACTCCAGACTCTAATCCCTAAACCACATACACTGTTTCCCCTGCCACCACTGTACGAATGGCACGGCCTTTCACCTGCCTGCCGTCAAAAGGCGAGTTGTGGGATTTGCTGCTGAAAGCATGGATGTCAATCGTCCATTCGCGGTTAAGGTCAATCACCACCAGATCCGCCCGTGCGCCTTTCTTCAGGCGGCCTGCTGGTTCATGGATAATATCGGCGGCTTTATAGGTCATGCGCGCTAGTATATCGCGCAATGCAAATCCTTGCTTATGCACCAGTTCCAGCGATAAAGGCAGCATTGTTTCAAGCCCCACAATGCCAAAAGCAGCACTGGCCAGCGGCAGGCGTTTGCTTTCTTCATCATGCGGGGCATGGTCGGTGGCAATTGCATCAATAGTACCGTCACGCAAACCATCGATCAATGCTTGCCTATCTGCTTCTGAACGCAGTGGCGGATTCATTTTGGCATAGGTCTTATAGCCAAGCACGGCCTCATCGGTTAAGGTAAAATGGTGAGGTGCCACTTCGCATGTTACATTCAACCCCTTAGCTTTACCACGCCGAATGGCATCCAACGCTTCTTTGGTGGAAACATGCAGCACATGGTAATGCCCACCGGTTAATTCCAGGATGGAAATATCACGCTCCACAATCACCGATTCGGAAATATTCGGGATACCGGTTACGCCTAGCTTGAAGGATACCGCCCCTTCATTCATGCAGCCCCCCTGGGAAAGATGCAGGTCTTCCGCATGTTGGGCTACTGGCACGCCTAAGGTGCTGGCATAAGTAAAGGCACGGCGCATCAGCAACGCGTTCATAATGGGCAGGCCATCATCGGTAAAACCTACAGCACCGGCTTCCACCAGCTTGCCCATATCGGTTAACTCTTCTCCTTTCATACCCTTGGAAATACAGGCATAGGTGCGGATATTGATATAGGAGGTTTCACGGGCACGGGTTTTGAGAAACTCAATCACCGGCATATCATCAATCACCGGCTTGGTGTTAGGCTGGCATACTACCGTGGTTACCCCACCTGCTGCTGCCGATTTACTACCCGTAGCAATGGTTTCTTTCTGTCCCTGCCCTGGCTCACGGAAATGCACTTGAATATCAATTAAGCCCGGTGCCAGCACATGCCCACCGACATCAATGACCTCAATCCCTTCTGGCACAGCTTCCCGGAACAGTTCCGGGCCAAAATCGGCGATTTTATCTCCCTCTGTAAGCAATGCGCCCATTACATCCAACCCGCTTTCCGGGTCTAGCAACCGTGCATTGATATAGGCCACTTTGCGGCCAACTACCATGTGGGAGGGAAGTGTCCAGTGTTGTTCAGGAATCAGATGATGGGACATATACTACTCACAGTTCAAGAATTGGTTAGGTTGCAATGTGAGCAGACTATGCTTGAGTGCAAGCAATGCTGCATAATGCAGGAACGCGGAAATAAGGACTATACTGAAACCACTTTTCACGTGGTTTCAGTATAGGAAGCACTCAATAAGGTAATATTAAACACGCGCATTATACATAACCTCAGTTTTGGATAAGCGCGGCTTATCCAAAACTGAGGTTACACAATACTCACATGAAGCATATAACAATTTTTCTTCTGGAAAGCCAGCATTGATTTTACCCTCAAGCCTGGTTAGAATATAACCATGATCACACTTCCGCACCCTTCTTATAGCAATCTTGACGATACCAGTAACAGGCGAAACCTGCTGCTGCTCTGCCTATTGCGACTGCTCGCCATGACGGGGCAGCTTATTGCGATAGGGATTGTACATTATGTGCTGGATATTCACTTGCCGCTGCTGCCTATGCTGCTGGTGCTTATGTTTCTGGCTGCACTCAATATGGGTACATTTATATATTATCGTAGCACTAAACCGGTAAGCCCTAGCCTGCTATTTCTTTCATTGCTGCTTGATGTGTTGGCACTTGCCATGCAGTTTTATTTCAGCGGCGGCGCAACCAACCCCTTTGTCGGGCTCTTCCTGCTCCCGGTAGTCATTGCTGCTATCTTGCTTCACTGGCACTATAGCTGGATTATTACCAGCCTGACCCTTGGCTGCTATTTATGCCTTAGCTTCTTTTATATCGAAATCCCACATCTTCACCACTACCATCTTGGCGCATTTTTTAACCTGCATATTCACGGTATGTTTATCAGCTATGGACTCAGCGCACTCTTAGTATCCTATTTCATCATTCGTATGTCACATAATTTACGTGAACGCGACCGGGCACTAGCCGATATGAAAACCAAACAACTTCACGAAGAACAATCCATGCTGCTTGGTATGCTGGCGGCAGGGGCAGCGCATGAACTTGGCACCCCACTTTCTACGATCAGCCTGCTTAGCCAACGTTACCAGAACGAAGCCACTAGCCCCGAGGCTAAACGGCGGGCAGATATACTCTATGACCAGGCGATGCGCTGCAAAGCCATTATCTCACATATCACTGCCAAAGCAGGCGCAGGACGTGCTGAATCGGGCAGACCATTACCCGTCAACTGTTTTATTGATGAAGTCATCACACAATTTCGTACAGCACGCCCAGAAGCACCATGCTGCTTTTCACAAAGCGGTACAGAACCCATTCCGGTAATACAAGCTGAATATGCACTGATACAGGCACTGATCAATCTGCTCAACAATGCAGCTGATGCCTCGCCCGCAGCAATGCACTGCATGACTATCTGGACAGCCACCTGCCTCACTATCACCATTGAGGATGAAGGCGAAGGTATCAGCCCCACTATACTTGATTCACTGGGGCAACTTGGCACAACCACCAAACCGCATGGGCTGGGTATGGGGTTATATTTAGCCTATAGCGTCATCAGCCGGATGAACGGCACACTTACGTTAGAGAATCGTATCAATGGAGGTGCCAAAGCATGTGTAACATTACCCCTCATGACCATCCAATGAAAAAAACACTCTTGATTGCTGATGATGACACACTGTTCTGTGAAGTGCTAGCACCGATGCTGGCCGACAGAGAGTTCGACGTAACACTTGCCCACAGCGTAGAGGGCGCTGTGGAGAAAGCCCAGCATTTCCAGCCAGAATACGTGCTGGTAGATTTAAAAATCCCTGGCGGTTCCGGGCTTACCCTGATCCCCAGGCTCCTCGCCATTGATCCTTACACCCGCATCGTCGTGCTCACCGGCTTTGCAACCATCGCTACCGCCGTGGAGGCTATCAAGCTAGGTGCACAGCATTATTTGGCTAAGCCTGTGAATGTAAACGATATTATTGATGCTTTCAACAGACAGGAGGGCAACCCTAACCTGCCTATTGAAAGCGAATCACGCACCCTCTACAGCCTTAGCCAAGAGCATATACGCGCCACTCTTAAACGCAATAATTACAATATTTCCGCTACCGCCCGCGACCTTGGTATGCATCGGCGCACCTTGCAACGCAGGCTGGAGAAACGGTAGATCCCCTGCTAACCCTGCGTTTTGCCAGAGGTTTTTTCTTCCTGTTGATCATAAACAGCAAGAAGCCAGCACGCCAGATCAACGGTGAGCAGGTCTGTTTTCTTCACATAAGCCACTTCACACATATCAGAAGCCAACGTATCAATAGCTTCTTCCGTTACCTCCCGCTTCTCTGCCGCCAGCACATCTCGCGCCACTAATACCGCTTTCGTATGCAGCTTGGGGTTGAATGATGTATTTTTATCACGTGAATTCCCATAGATACCATGCATCGCATGTTTGAAGCTTTCTGCGGGACGGTCAGACACGTTATAGGTAAAACCCCCTAACTCCAATAGTTCATGTTCAGGGATACCATGCGGCCCCATGATACGAATCAGGTTATCCACTAATTCTTTCGGCAAATAAGTTTTTTTATACTTATCTTCATAATGTTGGTAACCGCTAGGTGTAGCAAACCCCAACTGCTCTGCCATTTCCCGAATACTCAACCGTGTACGCTCCCTGATTGATTTCAGTTTTCTTGCCACTTCAGATACATCTTTTTTCATGGGACCTCACTTCCTAACAAAATCTAATAAAAATATTTATGCAACAACGTTTTTGCATTGACTTATTCTACGCTCACAGCGTAAAATATACATCATAACCAATTTTTTCTCTAAGCACCAGAGAAATATACTGCCTACAGTCAGAGAATCTGTTTACTTCTCACGACATGCACGGCTAGAAAACTCTCGGTAATAACGGCCTCCCTAAGCTGTCATTACTTACTATTTTAACCTTTTACATTATTTTTTTATTTTACACTAGCGTCTTATAGTCCTTTTTAATGAAACACTGTCAAGTTGTACAGTAACCTCAGTTTTGGATAAGGTTCATGTTTTTTAGTGCTGGTTTGTTGGTTTTA
>CAZXPG010000074.1:0-6009 GCA_964643145.1 uncultured Rickettsiales bacterium | reverse complement strand
GGTTCAAGCCGCCTTGAATCATTATTTTTCAAATAGTTGACAGTTTTGGGTAAGCTGCGCTTTACTCCATAGTATTTTTCCCTGCTGGATCGCATCATGTATTTTTGATTCCAACGTCACGGCAGGCACGGCGACTATACCAATCTGATAGGCAAATAGGCTTTTCCATATCTTAATTAACCCTATATTGATATGGATACAGCATTTCTGCAACAGCCTGTTTTTTATCATCAATGGAAAAGGAGCAGGTATCCCTACGGTCTTTTCTATTACAAAACCAGATTCCTCTAATAACTGCGTAACACTGCTGAAGGTAAATAACCGTTTGTGCGTTCTATCCATAATACCTTTAGCGGTATAATGAAAATTACCCAGTAACAGCAGCAACCGCATCAGGATAAACGCAATATTAGGCGTAGTAATAAGGAACGTTGCCTTGGAGAACCCCTGTACTTTCCGTATATTCTCGAGAAATTGCTCTGGTGCATCAAGATGTTCAATTACATCACCAAGAATAACATAGTCATATTCTTCTTCAATCTCGCTAAAAGCTGCTTTATTTAAATCTACTTGTAGATAGCGGTCATACTGCCCTTCAGAAGTAGGGAGCATGTCACACCCATGCACCACCATACCCAACTGTTTGAGACGAGAGGCAACATACCCGTTCCCCCCTCCTATATCCATGACCTTTATCGCTTTTCTTGCTGGCAATAGCTGCTCTATGATAAATGTATGGCTGCTATCAAAGAAGGTTTTATCGGTATATTCAGTGGGGGTATAGTCATATTTACGGCAGTAATAAAGCCCATATTTCTGCAAACGTGAAAGCACTGTGCTCCATAGAATTCTAACCGCGTACCGTATGCCATTCACATAACATATTTCATCACCATAATAGGTAGGGATAGGCAACTCTTTGATACGCATCTGGTTATCTATTAACTGCACAATGATGTCGGTATCAAAATCAAACCAATCAGAATTATAGCGAAAAGGAAGCTGCCTTAACGCATTGATACTATAGACACGATAGCCTGAATGATATTCAGACAACTTATAGGACATAAGACTGTTCTGGATAGTAGAAAGAATAATATTGCCACAGAACTTATAGAGTGGCATCCCTCCTTTAAGCGCCTCTTTTTTATATATCATACGCGAGCCAAATACAGCATCAGCATCATTTGAGGCAACCGGCGCAACTAAATCCATCAGGATTTCCGGCGCATATTGACCATCACCATGCAACAACGCGACAACATCAAAATTATGCGCCATGGCATAAATATAGCCTAACTTCTGATTACCTCCATAACCCTGATTTACTTCATTACGCGCAACTCTGATTACCTTCCCTTCCTTAAGGCTATACAAACAGCCCGCAAGTGCGGTATTATCCTGCGAAGCATCATCGAGGAGCAGTATCTCAGTTTCATATATATCGCTATGCCATAATGCATCTGGAATTCTGCTTATAACACTGCTAATGTGCTTTTCAGCATTATACGCCACAATAAGTATCAGTAATCTAACCATAATTCCTTGCAATCACCCTATAACTGGATGTCGGTTTTCTTTTCGTCATTGTAACCAGTTCCGACTGCTATATCCAGACACTTTTGATATTACAACCTAAAACAAACAATGATGATATTTCCCTCCCGGAAAGACAACATCGTTAATAAGCGTAGCTTTAGGAAGAGAATATACAAACACCGCAGGGTCTTCCGTTACAAATTTATTAGTCATTTCAACACTTAGACCAGGGCATTGCATAAGCTTCATAGCTATCAATTCTTCTGCATTAACTGTACTATAGAACCATACAGAACCTGCATTATCAAGCCATTTCCTTTCTACTATATGTGTAAATAATGCCATAAACCTTTCAGCAGGAAACATTACATAGTAATACGGTGTACTGATAAATGATACTTTCTCCAGAGCCACCTTGTTTACGACAATGTTCCGTATATCTATATTACGCGTCATATAAAAAGATTTAGTATTAAGAACAGGCATATGACGATAATAGTTATCGTGTAGTACATGATAATAAAATGCCAACATCGACACTTTTCCTCCCACGACAACATCATTTGTTTTTACATGCGTAAGGAAAAAATTTGTTAACGCAATGCGATCATCTTTACTGACTTTCTCCTGAGAGAACGCGAAACTGTTCACGCCCCATGCTGCATAACTGCCTATTGCGATGGTAAGGCAGAGCAGACCATAGCGTTTTAGTTTCACAGGAACAGCGGCTACCGCGTATAAGCTGGTAAGAAAAATACTGATTGGTAGAATTACAAACGGTGCAATCCAGATACTTCGCCGATAGCAGGAACTATCATATAACGACAAGGTGCATAATATTATATAAAGCAATAGCACACATACCATAATCCTAAATAAAACTGGGGCAGTAACACGTATCTGTTTGGCACTTACAACCATTAATATAAAACAGGCAGCAACAATATAATCACGACTTTGCCCCGGAACTTCAACCAGCATATCATACGGAAAATGGATCATGCTGCTTATGGCATCACCAAGAAATACAAGCTTTTGCTGAAAAGGAAGGGGAAAATTGTATACTTTGCTTAATGGCGGCCATTGCTCCACCCAATAAAAAAACAAAAACACTCCTCCTATAAGGGCATTGGCTACCACCCATAAGCAGAAATTTTTCTTTTCTTTATAAAACTGAGGAAGAGCAGCAAGTGTAATAGCAAAAATGGGAATAACAGCTCCGAAGTGGGTACTGACCGTAAGGAGCCCAAAAAACGTATAAAACGCCAGCCATTTTAACTCTTTCTTTTCAAGAAACCGGAACAACCCATATAAACAACACATGAAGAACAATGAAAGAAAACTATAATTTCTTACAACTTGCGCCAGACTGATAAAGGCCGGGCTAAGCGCTGCCAGGGTTGCCGCCACAATGCCTGCATGAGGATAGAGCCTATTCCCTAACAGAAAGAACATAACCATAAGCACAATATCTGGAATAACAGATAACATGCGTACCCATACAGGGTTATCACTAATCTTCATCCAGAAATACCGCAGGAAATGCCCTAGGGGTGGGTGGGTTTCATTTTTAGAAAATTGCCATACTTCGTTTAAATCCTTCCCTTCTGCTATTTGAATATGCATAATCTGATCTACGCTATAATCATAGCTATCAATATGATACACTCGCAGAAAAATGCCTGTTAGCACTACCAACAGCACATAGAAGCACCGTATGCTATAGATTTTATTCAGTGATATATCAAACCCTGCATCATATTGCATAGGGCTACTCCCGCTTAATGGCACATACATACACTCAGTTTCTTATAAGCAAACCTTATAAAAAAACTATAATGTACGGGAGCAACCTGTTTACTGCAAGTAACTATTATACTGGATTTCCATATCCCTCAATTCCTCAGCACCCGCCCTGTATTCAACATATAGGCCATACGCTGTGCCGCCTGTTCCATCGTCACCAGCCGCATGAATGCGGCATGTTCCAATACGTAAAGCTGCTCTTCAGTCACTGCCTGGGTGACGTCAATGCTGCCAGCAGACAGAATATTAGCCAACTGACAGAATATTTTTTCTTCATAGGGGGGAATTCTTTTATCCTGCCGCAACCCATATAACATCATTCCTAACGCGGCCTTGATCACGCTTCCTTCCAGATGCACTGCTGGCTTTTCTGGAGCATTATAGCCTTCCGCCAGGCTAAGGCATAATTGTTTGGCATCCGCAAGCAGCCGCGCCCGGTTCATGGAGATACGGCTACTGTCATTTAACAGGAAGTTCTCGCGCGCTTCTTCAGCGGAGTAGGTTTTGCGGGCAAAAGCAATTTGTTCAAACAGCTGAAACACGGCATTCATACGCTCATCCGGTGCATCCGTTGCGGAAAGCCGCCTGAATAATAACGACGCACAGCCCCCAAGCCCCGGCAGTAATCCAATTTCAGTCTGCGCAAGCCCCATGACGGTATTAGCATGTGCCTGCACTGCATCAACACTCAAGGCCATTTCACATGCAGCATTTTGCACCCTGCCACTTACCGCCATCACTACAGGAAACGGGGCATATTTGAGCTCACGGAATACCGCATGCCCATGCGTAAGGAGTGCACTGATTGCTTCATATTCATGCTTATGGACATATTCCAGTAATTGCCTGAGCGCAAGCCCGGAAGAAAAATGAAGGTTGTCACTGCCAATAAGCAACGCCTTGAACCCTTTCTCCATCTGCTGGACTGACTGCTCAAGCAGCGCGAACACCCTGCTATCGAGATGATTCATGGGGGTTATTAACCTACAACACAACACACCATCCCCTATATCCCATAGTTCGGCCGAATCATTGGCAAGCACAGGTGTTTTACCTGTTGTTATATCTGCCAGTTGCCAGGCCTCCCGACTATAGGGTATGGGGGCATATTGTATGTTGCCTGCTCTGGCAGTATAATAGCTCCTTCCCCGGTAAAAATGCCCTTTTCCCAGGCGGGCAAGCAAGGGAGGCACTGGGCGTTTCTCCTGCTTTAATTTCTCAGCAAACCAGGCTGGGCCAAGCTGATCAATCAGTTCAAACGGCCCGTAACGCCAGTTAAACCCCGCTTTCATTGCCGTGTCCAACTGATAGATATTTTCTGCAACATCCGGCACCAGCTGGCAGGCATAGGCCAGCACATGTGACATCACCTGCCAGGCATATTCCCCTCCCCTGTCCGGGAAGGTTACCAGCCCACGGATATTTTCACTATCGCGACTCTCAAGCAGCACTTCATGCTCAAGCCGGTATTGCCCTCCTGCCAGATCCATCACCTGTTTAAAGGAAAAACCGTTTTTCTTCAGCACCCGGTAGAAGCCGCCCTTGCCTTTATCGCCGCTATAGCCTTGCGTGATCATCCGCCGGATAAGCAGCGGCTCCTTATAGAGCTGGTGCAAACTGTCACTGGCTGGCAAGTGCCTAAGCATCGATTCCGCCATCAGCGATATGGTATCAATGCCTATCATGTCCATCAGCCGGAACACACCACTCTTCGGAATGCCAAGCGGCTTCCCCAGCAAACTGTCCGCCTCCTCAACGGAAATGCCCATCGCCATTGCTTTAGTCAGCGCCGTTACCAGCCAGAACACTCCCATACGGCCAGCAATAAAACCAGGCGTATCTTGCACACGGATCAAGGTTTTTCCTAAGCGGACGGCAATAAATTCGAGCAGATGATGGATATGGGACGGCACATTCTCTTCTTCTGCCACCCATTCCACCAAATGGGTATAACGGGGGGGGCTAAGGAAATGGGTTACCATCATATCACGCCTCAACCCCTCCGGTAGCCCAGCTACCAGGTCTTTTAACGGGATGGTGGAGGTTGTCGAAGAGAGTATAGCGCCTGCTTTCCTGACATCATCAATAATACGGTATAGTTGCTGTTTCAACTCACGCTTCTCAGGTGCCGCCTCAATAATCCAGTCTGCCGTATGCAGTAATTGCAGGTCATCCTCCAGATTGCCGCAGGTAATAAGCAGGGCATTGTTTTTCAGCGTGAAAAATGTAGATGACTGGTACTGCATACGCAATAGCGCACTCTCCACCAGGATATTGCGGTTTCTTGCGCCTTCTGGCACAATATCAAGCCAAATAACCGCCGTTCCGCTATTGGCCAACTGAGCAGCAATCCCGCTTCCCATGACCCCTGTGCCTATTACCGCTACTTTGTTCATGCTACTACTTTTGTTGGGGGTTTTGGATTTTACTAAGGTGTTACCATAATACATGACATCGAGTACAAGATGAAATCCCTCCCCCTTGAGGGGGAAGGCTAGGTGGGGGTGATCAAATTATAATGAGTGAACGGAGTGAACACCTTAATTTATAAGTAATTCGCTACGCTCACAAATATTCTTTATCACCCCCACCCCAACCCTCCCCCCTTGAGGCACTAGTGTCCAATAACTCTAACTGACTGTTTTTCATTGTTATATTCCTCTG
>CAZXPG010000073.1:0-6356 GCA_964643145.1 uncultured Rickettsiales bacterium | reverse complement strand
TTTTCAATATCATGCCAGTTTTGGATAAGCAAAGCTTATCCAAAACTGAGGTTATATTACAATAGAAATCAAAAAATTAAAACTGCTTATACAAGCACAATAGCTGATAGGAGGCTTTCGTTATATATCTCCTTGCGCAGGCAACAGCGACGGTAGCTGAAGAAATGTTCTGTATCTGAGCAAGTATCACGTTGCATATTATAGACAGATGTAACGCCAGCCTGTTGAAGTTTAGAGGTGACAAAAGCTGGCATATCAAACATAAAATGCCCTGTGCGTGTAGAGGGGATGAAAAACTCTGCATTGCTGCTAGCATCAGTCAGGAAATTTTCATAAAACTCTGGCCCTACTTCATAAGAATACTGCTGGATGCACGGGCCAATAGCAACATGAATATCGGCAAGAGAAGCACCCAGCTCCAGCATGGCTTTCAAGGTGTTTTCTACCACCCCTGCTTTGGCACCTTTCCAGCCAGCATGGGCTGCGCCAATCACGCCTGCTTGCATATCGGCAAACAATACTGGGGTACAATCGGCAGTTAACACCCCAAGCGCCAACCCTGGCATAGTAGTGACCATAGCATCAGCTACCGGGGCACTATCCATTGGCCAGGGGGTGGTGACGGTGACAACATCCGGCGTATGTTTCTGCTCTACGATACAGAGTGACTCCCCACTTAAACCCAGCTCGTGCATGGCAATGGTGCGGTTGGCCATAATGCGGTAATTATGGGTGCTACCAGGAAGGTTGCGGGTGAAGAAAGCATGTGTGGCAGCAAAACGTGAGTGCGTGAAATAGCGGGTCATAGGGTGAATCCTATCGGAGCTGGAATATCGGGGGAAGTGAGGCTGATTGCTTTAAATAATGTACCCATCTGGGTGGGGGAAAGCAGCCGTTCCACACCGTTTCGCAGCATTTCTTGTTGCGTGGCTGTGGCGTGCTTTAACAGTTGCTCCAGACGAAGATAGATGCCAAGCTGGCTAAGCAATTGCTGCTGTGAAATAACCCCATAGGTAACCGCGCCCGCTTCTTCTGCTGCGTGTTTCAGCGCGGTAAAATCGACATGCGCAGTGAGGTCAGCTTCGCCAATAGCAGCAAGCACCGGCACATAAGCATGGTTTTTCAGTGCTTGCAGCGTATCGTGAAAGTTCCGTGTTCTGCCAGTAAAATCATAGCCATAATCAATGATCAGTGCCGCTCCTTTATGTTCTGTCATGCGGGTAGCAAGAGTGCGGATGATGGCAGTGGCGGCGGGGCATGTTTCAAGCACCGCTCCCTCAGGGGCTTCCGGGTACAGGCTAGCGAGTTGCTCGGAAAAGGTGGTGGGAAGGGAGGTATGAGTAAAACACAGTTTTTCTTCAGCGTTTAAGGCAATGGCACGTTCACACCATCCGGCGGTGGTTTTACTATATTGATGGATAGGAAGGGCATCGAAAAACTCATTGGCCACCACAAGTAATACGCCTTCTGGCAAGGAAGCAACACTATCACGAAAGCTAACCAGCATAGGGTAAAGCTTTTCCTGTTGCCTATGGCGCAACACTGGGCTTGTTTCCACCAGATGTAGCTGGATGGCAGCGTGGAAACCAGGGACATGGCGCGTTGCTCGCAGGATATCATGCATCAACGTACCACGCCCAGGGCCAAGTTCCACAAGTAGCACCCTATCCGGGCAGCCCATTTGTTGCCAGCTATAGGCACACCAGATGCCCACCATTTCGCCAAAAAGCTGGCTGATTTCGGGGGCGGTGGTAAAATCGCCCTGTGACCCCAGCGGGTCACGACTGCCGTAATAATGGCTGAGTGCTTCTGCCATGAAACTGGCGATATTCAGCGGTCCATTGAGTGCGATACGTTGCTTCAGCCTATATTCATTCATCGCGATACCTACCCTCAATGTTGAAAGCTTGCGCTTATTCAACACTGAGGGGGCAATAAGGGTTACGCTTCGTAATGGTCTTGTACTAATTGGTTCAACAACCGCACACCAAAAGCCGTTGCACCTTTGGGGGAAAGATCGGTATCTTTGCGCGACCAGGTAACACCGGCAATATCCAGATGCGCCCAGGGTACATCATTCACGAACCGTTTGAGGAACTGAGCGGCGGTAATGCTTCCAGCACCTTTTTCGTTGCTGATATTCTGCATATCGGCAATATCAGAATTGAGGCATTTATCATAGTTATCACCCAGTGGCAACCGCCAGAGTTTTTCCTCGGTTTTCTGTCCGGCGGCAAGCAGATGCTCGCAGAGAGTATCGTCATTGGAGAATACTCCGGCATAAGCAGAACCAAAAGTGATAGTGATAGCACCGGTAAGGGTGGCCAGGTCTACCATAAAACGCGGCTTGAACCTGTCCTGGCAATACCAGAGCGCATCCGCCAGCACTAAGCGGCCTTCTGCATCAGTATTCAACACTTCAATGGTCTGGCCCGACATGGAGGTAACCACATCGCTCGGGCGTTGGGCATTGCCGTCTGGCATATTTTCGACCAGCCCTACAACCCCCACAGCATTCACACGGGCTTTACGGCTGGCTAGGGTTTTCATCAGGCCAACAACAACACCAGAACCCCCCATATCATATTTCATATCTTCCATGCCGTTGGGAGATTTCAAGGAAATACCACCCGTATCAAACGTGACACCTTTACCGATAAAGGCAATTGGCTGGGCGTTTTTATCCTCGGCACCATTCCAGCGCATCACCACCAGTTTGGATTCACGGATACTGCCCTGGCCCACGCCAAGCAGCGCTCCCATGCCAAGCTGTGCCATTTCCTTTTCACCGAATACTTCTACCTGTAAGCCAAGGGATGATAAAGCCGCGCAGCGTTCAGCCAGGGTTTCAGGGTAAAGCACGTTTGGTGGTTCAGATACCAGGTCACGGGTGAGATAGACACCATCTGCAATGCTTTTGAGGGTGGCAAAGGCGGCTTCAGCTTGTGTATGCGCATCAAGCAAGAAGGTGACATGTTTGAGAGTGGGGCGGTCTTCGGGTTTTTCTTTGGTGCGGTATTTATCAAAACGGTAGCTGCGCAGCACGGCTCCTAAGGCAAGATGGGCGGCTTCTTCGGCCGGTGAAACAGCCTGGTCTTCAGGTTGTTCGATAATAATAGCGGCCTCTTTAATTTTAGCACTGTTTAAATGGGAAGCAATGGTGCCACCACAATGGGTAATACGGTTCTCGTTCCAGTCTTTGGCCTCATGTTTGCCAAGCCCCACCAGCATTACCGCATCGGCTTCAAGCCCTGGCAAGGCTTGGAGGGTAAGGAACTCGCCTTTCTTCCCTTTAAAGCGGCCCAGTGACAAAACACGGCTAAGCGCGCCAGCGGTTTTACTGTCAATAGTGCGGGCAGTATCTGAGCGCAGGGTTAATTCTTCCGTGACGCCGATCACAATAGCACCGGTCGTAGGAAGAATGATGGGGGCAAATGAAATGTCCATGAATATCTCCTGAAAAAGTTTTCCTAAGAGCGATAGAATGAAAGGAAATGTACATTTAGTCAACCACCATTTGTTAGCTAGCGCGTTTCGCCTGGGCTGTAGCACCTGCCCTGATGTAAAAGATTGGCATTTGCCGAAATTATAAAGTATTATAGTACAAAGCCCCTCACAACTCCCCCTCTCCCTCTTTAGAGAGGGGGAGTTGTGAGGGGATAAAAATTAACGTTACTGGGGTTCAGGATGAAAGAGATCAATAAAGTTGCGGTGATTGGATCGGGGGTGATGGGGGCGGCTATTGCGGCACATATTGCCAATGCTGGTGTGCCGGTGCTGCTGCTTGATATTGTGCCGGAAGAGGCGGTTGACCGTAGCATGCTGGCCAGAAATGCCACCCGCCGCTTGCTTGAAACCGAACCTGCGCCGCTCACTCATAAGCGCAATGCACGGTTGATAACGCCTGGTAATCTGGAAGATAATCTCAAGGATTTAGGCGAGGTAGACTGGATTATTGAAGCAGTTATTGAACGGCTGGAGATTAAGCAGGCGCTCTACCGCCGTATTGATAAGGTACGGAAGATTGGTTCTATCGTGTCCTCCAACACCTCAACCTTGCCGCTTGCCAAGCTGGTGGATGGGATGCCGGAACAGTTCCGGGAAGATTTCCTCATCAGCCACTTTTTTAACCCGCCGCGTTATATGCGCCTGCTGGAATTGGTGGTAGGAAAGGATAGCAGCGCCGAAGCCGTGGAAACCATCAATCGTTTTGCTGATATACGGTTAGGAAAAGGGGTGGTGCGTTGTAACGATACTCCTGGGTTTATTGCCAACCGCATTGGTTGTTTCTGGATGATGCAGGGGCTGCGCTCTGCCTTTGAACTGGGGGTGACAGTAGAAGAGGCTGATAGTGTGATGGGCAGGCCGGTTGGTATTCCTAAAACCGGAATATTTGGCCTGCTTGATCTGATCGGGATTGACTTAATGCCGCTTATGGCCGTGTCGATGCTTAACAGCTTGCCTGAAGGTGATGCGTTTAGCCAGATATATCAGGAACCGGAACTGGTAAAAAAAATGATTGCCGAGGGCTATACTGGCCGTAAAGGCAAGGGCGGGTTCTACCGGTTGAATAGGGAAAATGGCAAAAAAGAAAAACAGGTGCTTGATTTGGCAACGGGGGAATATCGCCCGGAACAGAAGCCACAGCTTGATAGCGTTGCCGCCGCCAAAGCCGGTGGTATACGCGCGCTGCTTGAGCATAGTGATAGAGGTGGGCAGTATGCGTTTTATGTGCTGGCTTCCACGCTGAACTATACTGCTTCACTTATCCCGGAAATTGCAGGTGATATTATCGCGGTCGATACTGCCATGAAGCTGGGTTATAACTGGAAATATGGGCCCTTTGAGTTGATTGACATGCTGGGAGCTGCCTGGCTTGTAGCAAAACTGAAAGAGGCTGGGCAGCCCGTGGCACCCTTGTTAGAAGCCGTAGGAGAGGGGCGTTTCTATGAAGGACGCAGCTACTTTACCGGACAAAGCTATAGGGAAGTGCCGCGTGATGCAGGGGTATGGACGTTGGCCGATATGAAATACGGAAAAACCCCGATTGCCAAAAACGGTGCCGCCAGCCTGTGGGATATTGGCGATGATATTGTCTGTTTGGAGTTCACCACCAAAATGAACAGTATTGATCCTGCCGTGCTTGAAATGATACGCGACAGCATTGCTATTGTTGAAAAAGACTATAAAGGGCTGGTGATTGGCACGGATGCCGATAATTTCTCGGTGGGGGCCAATCTCGGCTTCTTGCTGTTTGCCGCTAATACCGCTTCCTGGCCTATGATTGACGATATTATCAAGCAGGGGCAGGATACCTATATGGCACTGAAATATTCACCATTCCCAGTGGTATCAGCCGTAAATGGCATGGCACTGGGGGGGGGATGTGAAATGCTGCTCCATTCTGATGCGGTGCAGGCGCATGTGGAAGCCTATGCCGGGCTGGTGGAAGTTGGGGTAGGGCTGATTCCTGGCTGGGGCGGTTGTAAAGAACTGCTTCTTCGCCATATCAGGCAGCAGCAGGAATCAACTGAACTCACAGCCCGGCTGGGGCGGATGTTCGCTATGATCCCGTTCTTGAAAACGGCAACCGTGATGCCTGCTATTCTGAAAGTGTTTGAATTAATCGGTATGGCCAAAACCTCGAAATCAGCAGAAGAAGCACGAGATATGCTGCTGCTTAACAGCAAGAGCCGTATCACCATGAATCGGGCGCGGCTTCTGGCTGATGCTAAAGCACTGGCGTTAACGCTTGCAGTGAACTACCAGCCACCTGCGCCAGTAACTATTGCCTTACCAGGAAAAACGGCCAGAACCGCGATGGAGATGGGCTTAAAAGCCCTGTCCAAAAGCGGTAAAGCCACCGCCCATGACCAGGTTATTGCCAGGAAGCTGGCGGAAGTGCTTTCCGGTGGCGAAACGGATATGCTGCAAGTGCTCACTGAGCAACAATTGCTCGATTTAGAGCGTGCTGCCTTTATGGAGTTGGTCAGACACAAAGACACCCTGGCTAGGATTGAGCATATGCTGGAGGTGGGGAAACCGCTGAGGAATTAGTTTGTGTTAGATGTTACTACTCCGCTACTATAACAGTTGACAAGCGCACTCCCTCCCCCTTGAGGGGGGAGGGTTGGGGTGGGGGTGATAAAGAATATTTGTGAGCATAGCGAATTACTTGTAAATTAAGCTGTTCACTCCGTTCACTAGTTATAATTTGATCACCCCCACCTAGCCTCCCCCCTCAAGGGGGAGGAAGTTCATCTTGACCACGATGTCATGTATTATTTTAGCATCTTAGTAGATATAACCTCAGTTTTGGATAAGCTTTGCTTATCCAAAACTGACATGTTATTGAA
>CAZXPG010000072.1:0-6767 GCA_964643145.1 uncultured Rickettsiales bacterium | reverse complement strand
TTTTTCAATATCATGCCAGTTTTGGAAAGCCGTGCTTATCCAAAACTGAGGTTACCTTATTTTTGCGTTCCTGCATTCTGCAGGGAACGCAGAAATGCCGCGCAATGCCTGCTTTATGCAGCGTTGCTTGCATTGGAGCATAGTCTGCTCACATTGCAACCTAACCAATTCTTGAACTGTGAGCAGTATATGCGGAATACATCTTTTCAGTCTATTATCCTGACGCTTCAGCATTTTTGGGAGGAAAAGGGCTGTGTGCTGCTGCAACCCTATGATATGGAAGTAGGAGCAGGCACGTTTCATCCGGCCACTACGTTACGCTGCCTGGGGCCAAAGCACTGGAATGCCGCCTATGTTCAACCTTCCCGCCGCCCAAAAGATGGACGCTATGGCGAGAACCCCAACCGTTTGCAGCATTATTACCAGTTCCAGGTGATTTTAAAACCCTCCCCTGCTAACATCCAGGATCTCTATCTGGAAAGCCTGCACGCCATAGGGATTAACCCACTTGAACATGATATACGCTTTGTTGAAGATGACTGGGAAAGCCCAACCCTTGGCGCCTGGGGGCTGGGGTGGGAAGTCTGGTGTGATGGCATGGAAGTGTCACAATTTACCTATATGCAGCAGGTAGGCGGGGTGGAGTGTGACCCAGTATCGGGTGAGCTCACCTATGGGCTAGAACGGCTGGCAATGTATATTCAAGGCATTGAGAATGTCTATGACCTTGATTGGAATGGGGCCGGCATGAGCTATGGCGATGTATTCCTACAGAATGAACAGGAATTTTCCGCCTATTGCCTGGAATATGCTGATACCGACATGTTACTTCAGCATTTTAACGATGCCGAGAAAGAATGTAACGCACTGATTGCCCGTGGTCTTCCTTTGCCTGCCTATGATCAATGCATTAAGGCCAGCCATAATTTCAACCTGCTGGATGCGCGTGGGGTGATTGGTGTGACGGAACGCGCCTCCTATATTGCCCGTGTACGTGCCTTA
This sequence comes from uncultured Rickettsiales bacterium, assembly GCA_964643145.1. GTDB lineage: Bacteria > Pseudomonadota > Alphaproteobacteria > Rickettsiales > Arcanibacteraceae > CAZXPG01. The sequence continues at coordinate 5,765 of CAZXPG010000072.1, read as the reverse complement.
GCACGCAGTTGCTGCCATAGATGGGTAGAAAGCCAGTTAAACCGTTAAGATTATACACCACGATGTTCCTTACCTTACTGAAAGCCAAAATACACCGCGCCACCGTTACTCAGGCTGATCTTGATTATGAAGGTTCGATCTCCATTGATGCGGCCTTAATTAAAGCGGCGGGATTTTTACTGCATGAACAGGTGGATATTTATAATATCAGCAACGGCAAGCGTTTTACCACCTATGTGATTGAAGCACCTGAACATTCAGGAATGATACAAATTAATGGCGCAGCAGCGCATCTGGTTAGCCCTGGCGATCTGGTGATTATTTGCGCCTATGCCCATATGAGCCAGGAAGAAGCTGCCATCCACCGCCCCACCGTTGTGCTGGTGGATGAAAAAAACCATGTGAAGGAAAAAACACCCGTATTGTCTGCGGTTCCTCTATAACTTTTATACACTATTATCACTATGGCTGAACTGCTCCTTGAACTATTCTCCGAAGAAATTCCCGCCCGTATGCAGGCCGGCGCTGCGACTGAGCTGAAGCAACGGATGAGTGTACGCTTGCAGGAATTGCAGATTTCTTTTGAGAAGGTAGAGAGTTTTGTTACACCACGCCGGCTGACGCTGGTTGCAACGGGTATCCCCGAGCAACAGCCTGACACTATAGTCGAAAAGAAAGGCCCAAGAGTAGGGGCACCGGAAGCGGCGATTACTGGCTTTCTGAAATCAGTTTCCTTAACACTTGACCAATTGGAAGTGCGTGCAACCGATAAAGGTGATTTTTATTTCAGCAGCATCGAGCAGAAAGGCGCGCCCACTGCCAGCCTGCTGGTTCCCGCAATTGAGCAGGTGATAAGCAGTATCAGCTGGCCAAAATCGATGAAATGGGGCACATCCACCATCCGCTGGGTGCGCCCGCTTCAGAATGTCCTTTGCTTGTTTAACCAGCAGGTGTTGCCTGTTACTTTCGGCCATTTAACCGCCAATAACCAGTCTTACGGCCACCGTTTTCTTGCTAAAAGCAGCTTTACCGTTAACAATTTTGCTGATTATGCGGAAAAACTGCGCGCGGCGTTCGTGATGTTAGATAGAGAGGAACGCAAGAGCATTATTGAAACAACTATGCAAAAGCTTTTGCCTCGCGGTGATTATACTGTGCTACCCGATGCAGGCTTGCTTGAAGAGGTTGCCGGGCTTACCGAATGGCCTGTTCCCCTGCTTGGCACTATTGATGAACAATTTATGCATGTGCCCAAAGAAGTGCTCAGTGTTTCCATGCGCACCCATCAGAAATATTTCTCTGTGATGGCAGATGATGCGCAGCTCGCCCCCTATTTCATTACTATTGCTAATATGGAATCTACTGATGGCGGCAAGAAAATTATCGCCGGGAATGAACGGGTACTGCGCGCACGGCTTTCTGATGCCCGCTTCTTCTTCGAGCAAGACCAGAAAAAAAGCCTAGAATCGCGGCTGCCCACTTTGGGAAAAGTAGTGTTCCACGCCAAGCTTGGCACGGTGCTGGATAAGGCCAAGCGGCTGGAAAAACTGGCGACAATTATCGCATCCTACATACCAGGAGCTGATCTTACCAAAGCAGCACGTGCGGCACTCCTTGCCAAAACTGATCTGGTCAGTGAAATGGTGATGGAATTCCCTGAATTACAGGGTATTATGGGGGGGTACTACGCTACGCATGACGGCGAAGATAACGAGGTGGCAGAAGCCATCGCTGAGCATTACCGCCCGCTAAGCCAGAATGACCCGCATCCGCCCAGCAAGCCGATCAGTATGGCGGTGGCACTGGCGGATAAAATTGACACGCTGGTGGGGTTATTTGCGATTGGCGAGAAGCCGACGGGTTCCAAAGACCCATTTGCCCTACGCCGTGCTGCCTTGGGTATTATCCGTATTTTACGTGAAAACAACATCCGTATCCCCCTCAAAACTGTACTGGCGGAAAGCGTTTCCCTGTTTAATATTGATAAAGCAGACCGGGCTGAACTGCTTGAATTTTTTGCCGACCGTGTTAAAGCAATGCTGAAAAGCGAGAATATCCGCCATGATGTGATTAATGCCGTATTTGATGGCGGCAATGAAGATAATATGGCGCGTTTGATTGAACGTGCTAATGCGCTGCAAAGTTTTCTTGAGTCTGAGGAAGGAACGGCTATACTGGCAGCCTATATGCGTGCAACCACTATCGTTTCCCTGGAGGAAAAGAAAGACGGCGCAAGCTATAACCAGCTGCCGGATATTGCCAAGCTAAAGACAAATGAAGAAAAAGCCTTATATAACAGCCTGGAAAGTATCCGCGCTAATGTGAAACAGGCGCTGAAAGGCGAACAGTTCCGCGAGGCGATGCTGGCGCTTTCTGTGCTGAAGGAACCGATCAACGCCTTTTTTGACAATGTCATCGTCAATTGTGAGGATCACGAAACCCGCTGCAACCGTCTAATGCTGCTCTCAGAAGTGCGCAGCCTGCTGGATGGTGTAGCTAATTTTGAAAAAATTGAAGGATAATGGAAAACAACATGGCCAAGTGGGTGTATAATTTTGGTGATGGTGCTGCTGAAGGCAGAGCCGATATGAAAAACCTGTTAGGAGGAAAAGGAGCAAACCTGGCGGAAATGTGCGCCCTTGGGCTGCCTGTGCCTCCTGGCTTCACCATCAGCACCGAGGTATGCACCGCCTATTATGATAATGGCAAAGCAATGCCGGAAGGCTTGCACGAGCAGGTAAAATCCGCCTTACAGGTCATCGAAAAGCACCTGGGGGCTGAATTTGGCAACGCCGCTAATCCACTGTTGGTATCGGTGCGTTCCGGTGCCCGCGCTTCCATGCCGGGGATGATGGACACGGTGCTGAACCTGGGTTTGAATGCCGACACGGTGAAAGGGCTTGCCGCAAAAAGCAACAACGAACGTTTTGCCTATGACAGCTACCGCCGCTTTATCCAGATGTATTCCGATGTGGTGCTGGGGATTGACCATTACCATTTTGAGGAAATGCTGGAACTGAAAAAACGCAGCCGTAACGTTGAGCTGGATACGGGTTTGACTGCCGATGATTTGAAAGAGTTGGTACAGGAATTTAAGGATAAGGTACAGGAAGAATCTGGCCGTCCATTCCCAGAAGATGTGCAAGAGCAACTCTGGGGAGCTATTTCCGCTGTATTTAACTCCTGGATGAACCCGCGTGCCAATACCTACCGCAAGCTGCATGATATTCCGGCAAGCTGGGGCACGGCGGTGAATGTGCAGTCGATGGTGTTTGGTAATATGGGCGAAGATTGCGCCACCGGTGTAGCTTTCACGCGTGACCCATCCACTGGCGAAAATATGTTCTACGGTGAATATTTGATTAACGCCCAGGGTGAGGATGTGGTAGCCGGTATCCGCACGCCACAATCTATCACGATTAAGGGCAAGGAGCGCAGCGGTTCCAAACTACCTTCCATGGAAGAAGCACTGCCTGATGTTTATGCCGAACTGGTGAAAATCTATAAGCGGCTGGAAGGCCATTACCGCGATATGCAGGATATTGAATTCACCGTGCAGAACCGTAAATTATGGATTCTCCAGACCCGTTCTGGTAAGCGCACGGCTTCTGCTGCCATTAAAATTGCTGTCGATATGGTGAAAGAAGGATTGATCCGCAAGGAAGAAGCAATTGGGCGTATTGACCCGGCTTCCCTTGACCAGCTTCTCCACCCAACACTTGACCCGACGGCGGAATGTATCATCATTGACCGTGGCCTGCCCGCCTCCCCTGGGGCAGCATCGGGCCGGGTGGTGTTCTCTGCGGAAGAAGCGGAGCAACAGGCTGCCGCCAAGCAGAAAGTGATTCTGGTGCGTATTGAAACAAGCCCGGAAGATATTCACGGAATGCACGCCGCCGAAGGCATTTTAACCAGCCGTGGCGGCATGACGTCGCACGCGGCTGTAGTGGCACGTGGCATGGGTAAGCCGTGTGTATCGGGTGCTGGTGTGCTGCGCATTGATTATGCCGGACAATATTTCACTGCCGGTTCCATCACCGTGAAAGCGGGCGACATTATCACTATTAACGGCTCTACCGGTGAAGTGATACTAGGCGAAGTGCCCACTATTCAGCCGAAGCTTTCCGATGATTTTGCTGAAATCATGGCTTGGGCTGATGAAGTGCGCCAGCTTAAAATCCGTACCAATGCCGAAACGCCACTGGATGCCGCCACGGCACGCAAGTTTGGCGCAGAAGGGATTGGCCTGTGCCGGACGGAGCATATGTTCTTCGATACAGCACGTATTGTATCTATGCGCGAAATGATTCTGGCCGACAACGAACAGGGGCGCAAAGCGGCACTGGCTAAACTGCTCCCCATGCAGCGTAGCGATTTTGTTGAACTTTTCACCATCATGTCTGGCTTGCCGGTGACCATCCGCCTGCTTGACCCGCCACTGCATGAATTCCTGCCGCACAGCAATGAAGAGATGCAGGAAGTGGCAAAAGCAACGGGTTTGTCGGTTGAGGATATCCAGTACCGGGCAGCGCAACTGAAAGAATCAAACCCGATGCTGGGCCACCGTGGTTGCCGCTTAGGTATCTCTTACCCTGAAATTTACGAGATGCAGGCACGCGCTATTTTTGAAGCGGCAATTGAGGTGAATAAAAAGGCAGCAGAGAAAGTGGTGCCGGAAATCATGATTCCGCTGGTGATGAGCAAAAAAGAGCTGGCTATCCTGAAAGAGGCGATTGACCGGGTAGCGAAAGAAGTATTTGCCCAACATAATGCCACGCTTGATTATCTGGTAGGCACCATGATTGAACTGCCGCGCGCCGCTCTGAAAGCCAGTGAGATTGCGGAAGTGGGAGCATTCTTTAGCTTTGGTACCAACGACCTGACACAAACGACTTTCGGTATTTCCCGCGACGATTCTGCTTCCTTCCTGCAAACCTATAAGGATAAAGGCATATTGGAACAAGACCCATTTGTGCGGCTGGATGAAGAAGGCGTAGGCGAACTGATTGCCTTAGCAGCGGAACGTGGTCGTAAAACACGCCCTGATATTAAAATGGGGATTTGCGGCGAACATGGCGGCCACCCGGCTTCCATCCATTTCTGCCAAAGCCTAGGGTTAAGCTATGTCTCCTGCTCGCCCTACCGTGTGCCCATTGCTCGACTGGCTGCGGCGCAGGCTGCACTGGTCTATGCGGCGAAACACAAGCAGAAAGTAGCATAAACCGCTTGCCCTCACCATTCCTTAAGAACCTATGGTGAGGGCACTATCGAAACTTTATCACTCTTCGTATTTACTCTACTTTCGTTTAATATTAGCTATGAAAGGAGAATAATAATGGTGAGAACCCCTATTTCTGCGGTAAGCATTTCACAAGCGTTGAAAGGCATTGATTTCCCTGCACGTGTGAACGAACTGGTGCGGCAGGCACAAAATAACAACGCCTCTGAGGAGGTGATTCAGGCTATCCGTAATTTACAGGATCAAGAATTCCAGAATATGGCCGAGGTGGAACAGGCTTTCGGGGAAGAAAAACGCGCCGCAAGCTAGTACACCCCCACCCTACCCTCCCCCCTCAAGGGGGAGGGATTTTTAGCTGCGCCTACCCTCCCCCTTGAGAGAGGAGGCTGCCCCCCTTACTCCCCCTTGAGAGAGGAGGCTGCCCCCTTACTCCCCCCTTGAGAGAGGAGGCTGCCCCCTTACTCCCCCTTCAGAGAGGAGGCTGCCCCCTTACTCCCCCCTTGAGAGAGGAGGCTGCCCCCTTACT
>CAZXPG010000071.1:0-6889 GCA_964643145.1 uncultured Rickettsiales bacterium | reverse complement strand
ATAATGCAGGGGGAAATGCCGCGCAATGCCTGCTTTATGCAGCATTGCTTGCACTCAAGCATAGTCTGCTCACATTGCAACCTAACCAATTCTTGAACTGTGAGCAGTATATAACAGATCTCTGTCAAAACTTTGATTGAGTAGCATTCCAACGACACTATAGCTACTCTTATCGCTTTAGGGAACATATTTCTTGTTAGTGAAAATAGGCATTGTGGGTGGCAAGCCTAAAAACTATATAGACAAAAGCCCCGGAACATGTAAAAGTAAGGTAAACAACCTCAGTGTTGGATAAGCATAGCTTATCCTACTGTCATGATCGTGCTAGCATTATTTTTGCGTTCTTACATATCTGTATCTTTAGATACATCTAAAGATGTATTGCAGGGAACGCGGAAATGCCGCGCAATGCCTGCTTTATGCAGCATTGCTTGCATTGGAGCATAGTCTGCTCACATTGCAACCTAACCAATTCTTGAACTGTGAGCAGTATATCATTACCTCCTTGTGTTTCCTCCCTATTTCCAGCAGCCTTTAGATAGCCCTTTGCGTGATGAGTACCCTATAATGATGCCTTCCATTTTTGAAAATAGTATCCTATATACCGCCATAGAGATGGGCAGAGCGCAACTTTCCCCTATGCGTATGATGCTGAAATCAGCGGGAGAGTGGACAGATAGCCCCTTTAACCCTTTTTCCCATACAGCGGCTGCACGTTCCTTTGCTGCCACCTATGAACTGGCCGACCGCATGACGCGCCATTATCCTAAACCTGTTTTTGATATTCAAACTATAATGGTAGAGGGAAAAGAAGTGGCGGTGAGCGAGGAATCCTTATGGAGTAAGCCTTTATGTAACTTGCTCCATTTCAGGAAAGAGGGTGTTAAACCGCAGCCAAAATTGCTGATCGTCGCCCCGATGTCTGGTCATTATTCCACCTTGCTGCGTGGTACGGTTGCCAACACCTTGCCGTTTTTTGATGTCTATATTACCGATTGGGTAAATGCCCGTGATGTTCCGCTTTCTGTCGGAAAATTTGATCTTGATGATTTCATTAACTATACGATTGATATTATGGAATATCTGGGGGAAGGTGTTAATGTTATGGCGGTGTGTCAGCCCGCAGTGCCGGTGCTAGCGGCAACGGCGATTATGTCGGCGATACATCATCCAGCCACCCCTGCCAGTATGATATTGATTGGTGGCCCTATTGATACAAGGGAAAGCCCCACTGAAGTCAATAACTTTGCCGCTAGGCGCAGCATGAACTGGTTTGAGTCTAATGTCATTACCCGTGTTCCTATGAACTATGCCGGTTTTATGCGCCCTGTCTATCCGGGTTTTATACAATTAGCAGGTTTTATGGCTATGAATATGCAGCGCCATGTCGGGGAACATATGAAACTTTTCACGCATCTGGTAGTGGGTGATGGCGAAAGTGCTGAGGCGCACCGAAAATTCTACAACGAATATCTGGCAGTGATGGATTTACCGGCGGAGTTTTATTTGCAAACCATCCAGACGGTGTTTAAAAGCCACGCATTGCCGCGAGGAATGATGTATTCGGAGGGGAGGCATATTGATCTTGCTGCCATTTCTAACACAGCACTGATGGTGATAGAAGGCGAGCTTGACGATATTTCTGGTGTTGGGCAAACGAAAGCGGCTCTCCATCTTTGCCATAATATTCCCACCGAGAAAAAACATTACCATCTTCAAGAGCATGTTGGGCATTATGGTATTTTCAACGGCAGGCGCTTCCGTGAACATATTGTGCCTGCCATTGCCCGTTTTGTTACAGATACTAGCAGTAAAGCAGCCCGTAAGACACGTGTTGCAGCATTATAGGGGGAAGTAGTGGGGTTTTCACCAGTTATGATAGCGACGTGGAATGTGAATTCTATTCGTTCACGCCTTGAACATCTTCTTGCCTGGCTACAGCAAGACAAGCCAGATATTGCCCTGTTGCAGGAGTTGAAATGTACCGCTGAGAATTTCCCCTATGAACAGATAGAAGCGCTCGGCTATAATGTGGCAGTGCATGGGCAGAAGAGCTATAATGGCGTGGCGATTCTATCAAAATTCCCCGTTGAGGATATTGTCACCACTCTGCCAGGGGATGGTGATGATACACAAGCGCGCTATATTGAAGCAGTAGTGACGTTATCAGCGCAGCAAGTAATACGGGTTGCATCGGTATATGTGCCCAATGGCAATAGCATTGGAAGCGATAAGTTCCATTACAAACAAGATTTTCTGCAACGCTTATACCGGCATATGCATATGTTGCTTTCCTATGAAGAAATGCTGGTGATAGGGGGCGACTATAATGTTGCGCCGGAGCGTCAGGATGTCTATGACCCTATAGCACGGGATGGAAGTATCTGTTTCCATCCCGATGAGCGGCATGCTTTCCGGGCATTGCTCTATTTAGGGATGACCAATGCCTTTCGTGCCTTGCACCCAGAGGCGCGGCAGTTTAGCTGGTGGGATTACCGTGCTGGTGCCTGGGCAAAGAATGAGGGAATGCTGATTGATCATCTACTCCTTTCACCCCAAGCGGCTGATAGGCTAAGATTGTGTCGGGTGAATGAGAATGTGCGTAGCTGGGATAAAGCGTCCGACCATGCGCCGGTGGAATGTTGCCTGGGAAATGAAAAAAACATGCCAGTTTTGGATAAGCAAAGCTTATCCAAAACTGAGGTAAGGTATTATTAGCATGAAAATTATCATATGTGGTGCAGGTCAGGTAGGGAAAAGCATTGCCATGCAGCTTGCCCATGAGGATAACCATATCACGGTTATTGACCAACTACCTGAACTGGTAGCAGAATTACAGGATAGAATGGAAGTAAAGGGTGTGACAGGGTTTGCGTCACATCCGAGTGTGTTGGAAGCTGCTGGGGCGCGTGATGCCGATATGGTGATTGCCGTCACATTTTCCGATGAAGTGAATATGGTGGCGTGCCAAGTGGCCCATTCAGTGTTTCATGTGCCGGTTAATATTGCTCGTATCCGTCATCAGAATTACCTATTGCCGGAATGGCGAGAGCTGTATCAGCATGATAATCTGCCCATTGATGTGATTATTTCGCCTGAGATAGAAGTGGCACGGGCAGTATATGACCGGTTGCATGTGCCGGGTGCGCTAGATATGATCCCGTTTGCCGATGGTAGATTGCAAGTGATTGCCCTGCGTTCTACGCGTGTATGCCCGATGGTAAATATGCTATTGCATAAAATATGCACCCAGCTTGCCGGGCTGAGTGTAATGCCGCTTGGTATTTTCCGTGAAGGTGAATTTTTGATTGCCGATCTTGATGAATGCCTGATGGCCAACGATGAAATTTACTTTGTGTGTGATACGAAGGATGTAAAGCAGCTTATGGTGCTGTTTGGCTATGAAGAAAAAGAAGCGCGTCGGGTGGTGATTGTTGGTGGTGGCAATATTGGCCTGTTCTTGGCAGAGATGTTAGAATCAGAACACCAGGATATGCGTATTAAAATCATTGAAATCAATAAGGAGCGGGCAGAATTTATTGCCGATAAACTCTTCCATACCACGGTGATTAACGGTAGCGCGCTGGATCAAAGCATTCTAGAGGAGGCCAATATTGGGCGGGCGGAAACCGTTATTGCGGTGTCGAATGATGATAAGGTGAATATTCTCTGTTCATTGCTTGCCAAACGTTCCGGTTGCCAGCGTGCTATTACATTGGTAAATAATAATGTTGCCTATGGCCCGCTGGTGGCATCTCTAGGGGTGGATGTAACCGTTAGCCCGCGTGAGACAACAGTGTCGAGTATTTTGCGCCATACACGCCGGGGAAAAGTGCGTTCGGTACATGCCATTTGCGATGGTAAGGCCGAAATCATGGAAGTGGAGGTGATTGAGGCTTCGTCAGTGGCGGGGAAGTCGCTTCACGATATGGACTTGCCGCATGGGTTAAAAATAGGGGCAATAGTGCGTAATAATAAGGTGCTGATCCCTTCAGAAGACACGGTTATCAGGCCAGGAGATAGAATGATTGTGTTATTCTTGCCTAAGATGGCTAAAAAAGCAGAGATGATGTTCTCTATGAAATATGAATATTTTTAATATACAAGAACCTGTTATGCAGAAAATAAGTTATGTGAATGGCCGCTATATACCGCATCAGCAAGCGTCGGTACATATTGAAGATCGTGGCTATCAGTTTGCTGATGGTGTCTATGAGGTTATCGCGCTTGAGCAGGGCATATTGGTGGATGTGGTGCCACATTTGGAACGGCTGGAACGTTCGCTTGGTGCGCTGGAAATTGCCATACCAATGAGCCGGGCAGCGTTGCTGTCGGTAATGAACATATTGTTCCATTATAATAATTGCCAGAGCGGTTGTGTCTATATTCAGGTGACACGAGGCGTGGCGAAGCGTAACCACGATTTTCCTAAAGGCATCAAACCGGCACTCGTCATTACGGTGTCAGGCCCCAAAACCCCAAGCGATGCTATGCGCTCTCATGGGGTGGGGGCGATTACTCATCCTGATATACGGTGGGGGCGGCGTGATATTAAATCTATCGCCTTGCTGCCGAATATTCTGGCCAAAGAACAGGCGGCACGTGCGAAGGTGCGAGAAGCCTGGCTGTATGAAAATGATGGAACCGTGACGGAAGGCAGTAGTTCTAATGTCTATCTGGTAAGAAACAATACGGTAATAACCCATCCAGCTACAAGTGCTATCCTGAACGGCATTACTCGCCAGACAGTGCTTTCCTTAGCAAAAGAGGCTGGTATCTTTATTGAAGAGCGTCCGTTTACGTTAAGCGAAATCGCTATGGCTGAAGAAGCGTTTTTAACCAGCACAACATCACGTGTATTGCCCGTCGTTACAATTGATGGAAAAACAATAGGGCAGGGCAGGCCAGGAGCCATTACTACACAGCTTGCACAACGTTATGGGCGTTATATTGACGCATCAAGATAGCATGATTCATGCCATTTGCCGTTTTCAAGTATAAATTGCCTGCATGTGGCGGGCTGATTGGGAGCCTCATAGAGAAACTCAAAATAGTCTGGAACAATTCTAACCCCTGTCCAATATGGGGGGCGTTCGATGGGTTTAACCGCCCATAAGGCTGTATATTTGGCAACGCGTTTCATCAGATCGTGCTTATGTTTCATGGGGCGCGATTGCTCGGAAGCCCAGGCACCAATCCGGCTGTTAAGGGGACGGCTGTTAAAATAGGCATCGGCTTCCTCATTGCTTACTCGCTCTACCTTGCCTTCAATACGTACCTGTTTCCCTAAATGCTGCCAGTAAAAACATAGTGCAGCTTGGGGATTCTCCTGCAATTCTCTCCCTTTCCGACTTTCCATATTGGTGTAGATAACAAACCCGCTCTCATCATATTTTTTTAGCAATACCATACGGGCGGAAGGTATATTATGGCTGCTGGCAGTAGAGAGGCATACGGCAGTGGCCATAGGGTTTTCGGCACTGAGTTTCTCAATATCGGCGAACCATTCCTTAAATAGGGAGAGAGGATGATAGGAGGCAGCGTGTCGTTTAGTCATAGGGATAACCTCAGTGTTAATGGCTACCTCGGCGTTGGATATGTTACGCTTATCCATACTGAGGGTGGCTATAGCCATTGTATTCGTATCCTCGTAGGTGTGTCAATAGCCAGATAGCCTTCTGGCCGCGAAAGGTTTTCAGCACGACTCCTTGAATAAGTGTGGCATTCTGATGATATGTATGTTATAGTTTAGGGTTAGGATTGTTGAGAGGTGTTATGAAACGCTGGTGGGCCGTTGTCGCTAAAATAGCCGTTATTGCAGTGGCTGGATTGTTGTTATCGGCATGTGGGGGGAAGTTTTCTATACGAAACTTTACCGGCGTTAAGGCCGTTCCTGTCACCATGGAACGAACAACCTCACTCGTTCCACGGCGTGCCTATATCCGTGGCTTGCCAACAGGGGATGATAGCTATAGCGTAGGTTTTCGCGATGGCTGCCAGACTATACTCGGTATCACCGGGTCAGGAACATTGCGCTTATTATCGGAGCGTATTGACGCAGAAAGAATGGTAAGTGATAGTATGTATGTACGGGGATGGCATGATGGGGATGGCTATTGTAATGACCGGCTTGACTGGGAGGGGCATTAATATGATCAACACTGCCTTACGTTATGCTCTGTTAGTCTCATTCATTGTGACCGTAACCGCTTGTGACCCTACTAAGCCGGTTTCGTTGGATACTACCCCTCCTCCTGGCCCGCCTGAATATCAGCAGGGCTTCAAGGATGGATGCGAGAGTGGGATGGCAGGATATGGTTCGCCTTTTTATAAAACGTTTCATAAGGCTAGGCAGGATGGGGTATTGGCGCAAAACCCTGTCTATTACCAGATATGGAAAGATGCCTATGCCTATTGTAGAACCTATGTGATGACCCAGGCAACACATAGCCATGGTAACCGTGATCATCCTTATTAACATTGACATACCATGCGCCTACAAAACGTATTACTGCTCTTATTCACTGTGTTGTTGCTTTCTGGCTGCACGGGGGAATTCCGTCCGGTAATGACCGGTGCGCCTTGGAAGCAGAAAATGCTAATGGAAGGCCCACCAGGCCCAGCTAAATTCAAGGAGGGGTGGAAAGATGGGTGTGAGACGGCTATTTCCGCAAACACCAATAGCCTCCAGAAATTCTTTTATCGGTTCAGGCAGAATGGTTATATGGCGCAGGATCCGGTATATTATGCAGGCTGGAAGACAGCGTGGGAATATTGTATGAAATATAGCTTTAACTACCTGCATATGGAATATATTCAAGGACACTGGTGATGTATATACTGCTCACAGTTCAAGAATTGGTTAGGTTGCAATGTGAGCAGACTATGC
>CAZXPG010000070.1:0-7318 GCA_964643145.1 uncultured Rickettsiales bacterium | reverse complement strand
GTGAGTTCAGTTAAAGATAATTGATAAGGTGATAGCCCCAACTCCCCCCCTTTTTTCAGCAAGGCCAAAATAAGAGCACCTGCGCCTGCTGCGGGTTCAATGAAGTGATGTTGCTTCCAGAATTCCTTCGCTTGCATCGGGTCTTTGATCGTATTTAACACCAGAAATTCATTCCAGAAAAACAGGGAAACATCTGCTGGAGTATAGTAAGACCCTAATTTCTTTCTGGCAGTCTCAGAACCGCAAGGGGAAAGGTATGACAGCATCTGTTCTGCTTCTTCTGCCTGCCGCATGAGATAAGCAAGATCATTGCCCCAATCTAATCGCCAATCCTTGTTGTAGGTAGTCATCTGAGGGATAGCAGTCGGCGCGGGCAGGGAGGTTGAACTCTGTGTCATGTTGTGCTGCAATCTCATCGAGACCTCTTGCTTGGTTGGTTTGACGGAGATATTCTGCTCGCTCATCATTGAATACTAGGCGACGATTCGGGCCCGGCAGAAGCAGTGCATCGTCATAAAGACGGTGGTGCTCTATGCACAATGCTAGGCCATTGGTAACAGTGTTTTTGCATTCTGGTGCAGAATGCGGAATAATATGTGCTGCCTGGACAATAGCCAATTGACGATTGCAGATACAGCAGGTTCGGTCATAAGCAGCGAGAACCTCCTTTTTGAAAACAGGGTCGCGTGGGTATGCCTTTCTGGTGAAGGTGAAACGCTCCCTTACCTCTCCTTGTTCAACATCAAAGCCGCCACTTATGCCCTTTATATTATCAGCTAGAACCTCACTATGGTTGTGGATTAGTGATTGGATACTCCCCTCAGAACGGATGCCGTGAAAGTGCGATATATTCTCAAGGTAGAAGCCAAGCGCGTTCGAGGGCAAAGCGATAGCAAAACTGGTTTCTCTCAAGTGCTGTGCGTAGAACTGGTGAACAGCAGCAGATTGCTTTGCCACCCCATCTTCTTGTGACTTTCTGGCATAAACAGAGACTACAGTTTTTGCCTGAAGCGAAAAAACATAACGAGGATCCCATGCAACAAATGTTTTACCACCTTCAAAGAAACCAATAAAGGCAACACGCTGCCTCTCTTCATGGCGGCGTCTTTGTTGTTTGATCAATTCTCGTGATATTTGGATACGGACTTCATCGGCATTGTCACGATGGTTTCCAGAATCGTGCACATAGGAAATATGGATGAAATACATATTGCCATTAATCTGCATGGTGGTGGGGTTTTGTTTGTTACGAATCGCAAAATCCTCTGAATATGGCGCAAGAGCATCACGAACAAAATAGTAGAGCAGGGATGTATCCAGTGTCATAAGGCTTTCTCTATCAGATGCTTAACCATTTTCTCAGCTAGCATACAGGGAACAGCATTGCCGATCTGTTTCTGGATTGATCGTCGGTTGCCTGCAAACTGATAGCCGTCTGGGAATGTTTGTATTGCCGCTATTTCTGGTACTCTGAGCCGTCTATTGCTCCAGTGAAACGGGCCAACCCACGGGCCAGGCTGGGCTGCAATGGTAATCGATGGTTGATCGGGGTGCAGCTTGTGCAAGAAGTTCCAGAACCTGCCACCAGACCGAAATATACGTCCTTCATATCCCTCTAACTTTGATAGTGCAATATAATTTTTTCCTGCTGGAACGTGCGTCAGTTCATAAAAATATGTCCCCTGGCTGGCATCTTCTTGGGGTTCCGTGTATTGGCTTGTGTCAAACTTTGTAATAAATTGACCAACACCCACATAGTCGGGAAGAGTATGATCAAACTCTTTTTTGCTGTGATTGGCGTGGGTAGCTATTGGCACAGGAATTGCGCTCTTGCCGCCCAATACACCAAAGACAAATACTCGCTTCCGTTTCTGAGGAACACCAAAATCCGCAGCATCGGTCTTAAACGGGGTGCAACGGTATCCTAATAGTTCTGCGTTACTTACAAATCTTTGAAACTCTTCCTTGTTTGTGGGATGAAGAATGCTCTCGACATTCTCGAAAAGGAAGCCCTTTGGTTGCATTTCGGAAAGCGCCCGCAAGAACTGTCCTAACAGATTGCGTGGATCGTTCTGGATGAGACGGTTGTCATTACGTACCCAATAGCCGTTTTTGGAGAATGGTTGGCAAGGTGGCCCACCAATCAAAATTGTGTCATCAATTCCATTCCATTGTTTAAAATCGACCTCTTGAATATCATTTTCAAGAATGGTTGCTTTCAAATGGCCGTGATTGAGCCGCAGTGTTTGTGCCGCATCGGGGTTGTTTTCAACACAGGCAATAATCTTGGCACCAGCGTTGAGAGCACCAACATCTAGCCCTCCTGCTCCGGAAAAAATGCTGATACACTGAACCATTATTATACGACCTTCCTTTTATTAGACCTCTTGAGCGATAGTCTTACCAATTTCATGTATAACACTTTGGCATTGCCCAGCATATACTGCTCACATTACAACCTAACCAATTCTTGAACTGTGAGCAGCATATGTTTACATGGGGTGAGCAAAAAGGCAACTGAAAATATTGTATGACTACACTCCCCAGTATTCTGGGAAAGGGAACATTTCTGGTGGGGGGGGCACCCCCTCTCTCCCTCAAGGAAGAGGGAGAGGGGAGTATGTTTTGGTTAGGCGATATAGAAATCCTCGGCTGTTAGTGTGCCAGCACTTACGCCTGTCAGCGTAATAGTGTCACTACCAAGGTTGAGCATAGCCCCGTTACTGCTGGAAGTGATGTTACTTATTAGCTGGGTAACCGAACTGTAAATAGAGCTATCCAGCCAGATGGTATCACCATTTGCGCCGCTATGATGCTGGAAGTCGGTAATCACATCTTTGCCATCGCCTTTGTGGAAAACAAAAATATCATTGCCGGCGCCACCGGTTAAGGTGTCATTTCCAGCACCGCCAGTAAGGATATTATGCAGGCTGTTGCCATAAATAGTATCGCTTCCTGTGCCGGTTGTGGCATTCTCAATATTGCTGTTAAAGGCAACCCATAGTGTCGACTGCCCCACTTTAGTGATATTGTTAATGCCTTCCCGCAGGTCAATGGTGCTGTTACCACTATAAGTAGCGGCGCTGAGAGTATCTTTGCCATTACCATCCCACAAGGTGGAAACCAGCTTCGTACCGTTAAGCGTGTAGGTGGTATCGCCACTGTTATAGCTGCTATTGGCACCATAGAGCAACTGTGCTGCGGCAATGTCGTAAATCATTGGGGTTGCTGGTGGGTTCTGTGAACTGGCAACCGCCCCTTTGTTATAGGACATAATCGAGTTGTTCAGCGAGTCTTCAGAAGTGGGAAGATAGGGGCCATTTGCACCACCCGTGCCGGAATCGTAATTGCCCGGGTGTTTTAGCCCAAGGGAATGGCCGATTTCATGCATCATGGTCATAAATCCATAGCTGCCCACATCGGTGGTTTTAATATAGGCATTATCGAGGATAATATCGGCTTTGGTGAAGCTGCTACCCTGCCACCAGGTGTAGGTAACGCCAGAACCGCTGGAAAGATCCGATTGCCGAACAATAATATCAGTATTGCTGCTAGCAGTGCTGTCTTTCACAAAGTCGATATTTGCCACATTTTCCCAGGCCTGGAAGGCTTTATCCATCGCGGCCTGCTGGCTGCTGCTTAACATGCTGGGGTTGCTAACACCTTCAGAACTATCATTGGAGGTGCTGACAGTGGCATAAGTATAATGTACTTCAGCGGCTTTGCTTACGCTACCTGTCCAGGATTGCCCTGAAATCAGCGCATCGGTATAGTAAGGCCCACCGGTAAAACTGGTAATCACAGGTGAGGGGGAAGAGGGTTGTGCAGGAACATCCGGCACTGTTGGTGTTGAGGGGGTGCTTGGTGTTGAGGGTGTATCCGTACCAGTATCAGTGGGGGGAGGCGGGCTATTATCATCAGTGGTAGAGGAATGATCACGGTAATCATGATAATCCCTATAATGATGATAATAGTTGCTGATACGATCATTGCGTGTATGTGTATCGTTATTACGATCGTTATCATATTTTCTTCCGCTGGTATAAACTTTAGCCATAATATGCGCTCCTTATAGGTTCATTTTTTCCTAATCAAAAGAAAATAACCGTATATCAGGATGAACGCCATGGTTGCCGCTATTTCTAACAGGCTTTAACCTATGAAATAGCCGACGGATAAGCGTTTGCCGTATACTACCTTCTTTAGAAGACGGATAGTAGACTTACACATGTGTCTGCTTTCGTTTTAGGAAAAATATGAGGATTGTTGGGGATAATAATGTTGGTCTAGTTATATTGGCAGGCATATCTTAACAAAAAGTTAATATATAAATATTTGTAGCAAAATTAATAAAAATATTAATACATAACCATTATATACTGCTCACAGTTCAAGAATTGGTTAGGTTGCAATGTGAGCAGACTATGCTTGAGTGCAAGCAATGCTGCATAAAGCAGGCATAGCGTGGCATTTCCCCCTGCATTATGTATCTAAAGATACATAATGCAGGAACGCAAAACTGAGGTTATATTAAGCGCGTGCTGATGGTCTGTGAAGGTGTTTGGTGATAATTTTTTCCATTTCGGTCATGCGGATGGGTTTGCTAATATAGTCACTCATACCGGCTGCCAGGCATTTTTCCCTATCGCCTTGTAGGGCATGTGCGGTCATGGCGATGATGGGAATATGTTTTCCCCAACGATGGGAGCGGATAATGCGTGTGGCTTCATAACCATCCATTTCTGGCATTTGACAGTCCATTAGAATGATATCATAGGCACTGGGGTTGTTATCGAGTAGTGCTAAGGCCAGTTCACCATTAGCGGCAATGGTGACGTTGCAGCCCATTTTTTCCAGCATACGCTTTACTTGCAGTTGGTTGGCAGGAAAATCTTCGGCTACCAGGACGTTGCTGTTTAAACGAGGGGAAAGATCTGGGGGCTCTAGCGCATAGGCAGGGGTGTGGGCAGTATCATCGCTAGCTAATGATATAGTCTGTTCGATATGGCGTAGTAGGGCGAGGGGAAAGAGTGGTGTGGTGATATAGTTGCTGAATCCGGCCTGCTGCACTATATCGGCTGGAAGTGGCTTACCAAAATAGGTCAGAAGGATAAGATGCGTCTGTTCTAATCCAGGAAGTGCTTTTAAGGATTTCCCAAGCGTTATGCCCTCTGCGTCATGCAGATGTTCGGAAATGAAGATAACATCATAGAACAACGATTCCTGTATGATACGATAGGCTTCATTGGCCGAGGAGGCTATATCGCAGCGGAGATGATAGCTGGTAAGATACTTATGCATAATACGCTGGTTACTAGGGCGGTCATCAATTAATAATATACGTATATGTTGTAGATGAGTGGGGAGTGAATATGGTTCTTCCATTGTGTTTTCAGCCATAGGCAAGGTGAGAGTAAACCAGAATAATGCACCTTTTCCCAGTGCGCTATTCACTCCTATCTGTCCGTTCATGAGAGTGACTAGATTCTTGCTGATAGAGAGGCCAAGCCCCGTGCCACCATATTTACGCGTGGAGGTACTATCAACCTGGGTAAATTCCTGAAAAATATAACTTTGCTTTTCAGGTGCAATGCCAATACCGCTATCTTCTACCTCAAAGCGCAATGTAATCGTGGTTGCATCCTTATTAAGCGGGCATACACGTATAATAACATAACCATTATGGGTGAATTTAATCGCATTGCTGGTGAGATTCAGCAATATTTGCCGGATGCGTATAGGGTCAACGATAAGAAAACGTGGGGTGGAAGGATGATAAAATACCGCAAAGTCAATCGTATTTTCTTGTATTTTTGGCATAAGTAGGTGGGTAAGTTCGGTGATAAGTGCGGGCATATCGACAATGCTGGGGGAAAGGGAAAGTTCATGGGCCTCAATTTTAGAAAAATCGAGTATATCATTGATTAAATCCAGTAATAACACACCAGAACTATGTAGGCTGTGGGCATATTCCATCTGCTCAGCATTGAGTGGCGTGGTAAGAAGCAGTTCTGTCATGCCGATAATACTGTTCATGGGGGTGCGGATTTCATGGCTCATATTGGCAAGGAATTCCCCTTTGGTTTTATTGGCAATTTCTGCCTTTTCATTCGCTTTCCTCAATTCACGATTCGCCTGTTTAAGTGCCAGGTTTTGTTGCCGCACTTGTAACAATAGCCCCACCCGTTCTATCGTGTTATGCACAGCACGTTGCAGGATAACAGGAGTAATCTTGTCTTTTGGAAGATAGTCCTGTGCACCCGCCTTCATGACATTGACTGCCAGCATCTCATCGCCATGGCCGGTCAGCATAATAATCGGGGCAATGCCTTTATAGCTGATAATCTTTTTTAACACCTCAAGCCCGCTCATTTCCGGCAGGTAATGGTCAAGCAGGATGCAATCGGGAGAATGTTCTAAAGCTGCGTGAATTCCCGCCTCACCACTGGATGCCTCGATAAATTGGTAGCTATAAGTAGGGGAGAGGGCAAGAAAGCGTTTATATAAGCTGCGGTCTGCTTTGCTATCTTCAATGATAAGTATAGTGTAGATTCTTTGCATGTGGTACGTGAGCAGGGTTTAAGGCTATTTGGGGTGAAGAATAAGCCGAAGGCGATAAGTAACCAATGGGAATTCATGCTCTCTAGCTATATAACCTCAGTTTTGGATAAGTGAATAATTATTTGGAATGACTACAGCCTTTTTTTCACAAAAAATCTCCCCACTGCACTTTAGGTTTGAATCGGCCGAGGTCTACCTTACGGAGATAATGTCATATTCACGGATTGAGTGTTCAGTTATCACTTCAATATAATCACCTTCTTTCCGGCCTATCAACAACTGGCCGAGTGGTGAGGTTGGGGTAATAAGTGTGATAGAGCAACCTTCGTGCTCAATAGTAATCCCCCCATTTTTGGGGCCGATAAAACAGTATTTATGCTTACCCTCATATTCCAATTCAACCAGTGCTGTTAGTGCTATCGCTGTATTTTCAGAAAAGTCCTGAAGCGTTAGCGTGCTATACAGTGAAACTGCCTGCGCGCTTGCTGCTGCCAGCTTTGCCTGCCCCTCTGCCAGATACGAGGCTTCCAACCCACGCGTATCATATTTGCCCTCCGATTTGCTTTCGCTATTGGTAGCATAACTATGGGCATGCATAGCACCTCGCGCAAGGCTCTCTGCCTCTTGGTTAAGCCTTGCCTGAATTTTTTTAAGTATCTGTTGTTTATTCATAGGATTACAGTTTACCATAAAACGATTAGGATATACTGCTCACAGTTCAAGAATTGGTTAGGTTGCAATGTGAGCAGACTAGCCC
>CAZXPG010000069.1:0-7323 GCA_964643145.1 uncultured Rickettsiales bacterium | reverse complement strand
GGCGAGGGGAATGGTGAGGGTGCAACGCTCGGCGCAACCGTGATAATCGAGGGTGCAACGCTCGGCGCAACCGTGATAATCGAGGGTGTGTTGCTCGGAGAAACGCTTGGGAACACTGAAGGCACCACGCTCGGCGCATCTGTACTGAGCCCCGCTATGGTAATAGTGCCGATAACCATAGAGCGCGTCAGCGGCGGCGCATTATAAAACAGAATTTCCTGAGTAGAGTTATCAGTAAAAGTAATATCCAGTTGCTGCTTACTGATAGACTCCGCCAATCTGCGCCTGCTGGCCACGCGCACTACCGCTGATTCCACCTCACCAAATGCAGAAAGGTCGATGGTATCGGTAGGTTTTAATCCATAAATATGGGTGATGGAATGAGCGGAAGGGGTGATGGTAAAGGTGGTTGCCACACCGGAAGAAGAAACCAGTGTTGTCTCCCCAACCCCGCTTACAAGCTGTGTCACACTGGCATCAGCAAGTTCATTGGAGGGCGGTAGCAACAGGCTAGTATCGATCAGTGTTTTGAGGAATGCCGGCCCTTCCGCCCTATAAGGGTTATAATTCACCCCCACCACCTTTCCTTCGGCAGACGCAGAAAAAGTTGCAAATCTACGGGCATATAATCGCCCATAACGATCACTACCAACAGTAGCTCGCACTTTAGTAAGCGAAGAAGAGAAAACATCAATATCATAATGATACGCTTTCTCCGATATAAGCAGCATGTTATCATTAGGTAGCACCGCAAGACCGTAATAGACATCCTGGTTATTGGGAGGTGGGGCATAGGTTCCAACCTGCTGCCCGCTATTGTCAAAACTTCGTATTGTCGTATTATAGCGATAGCTATACGTGCTACCTGACTGCTGTAGGTAACGCTGCTTTGTTGCAATCATCAGCCTGTCGCTTTCAGGCAATACAACCACGTTTTGGACACGGCTATCCGCAGGCAAGGGATGGGAATGATAATGCAGTTGGTTCCCTGTTGCACCTAACATGCGCAGCCCGTAATAACTGGTATAGCTGTTACCATTGGTTTCAACCATGGCCAGTTTATTGCCATTCATTGCTGCTAGTTGCACAGAAACGCCCGAGCCAGAACCTCCGGCAAACAGTTCTGTTATCACCTCTCCGCTCTGGTCAAGCAGGGTAATAGCACCACAATATGCCGCAACCGAGCCATCAGTACGACAGGCCAGGCTGCTGATGCGTGGAGAACCAAAACTAAGGGAAAAAGGCTTCCGATTCACTGCAATAGCACCATGAGATGTGATAACCGTAATGGCACTACCATCGGAAACCATCACATTACCATTAGCAAGAGTGGCACTTGCAGTAATACTTTCCTCAAAGAGCGGTTGGTTGAAGCTGTAAAGTAATTCACCTTCGGCAGAAAGCACGGCGGCACGTGTGGCAAAATTGGTATCGCTATAGGTAAATAACAGCCGACCATCACCAAAGCGCGTCAACTTCTCTCCTGCATTACGAATATCGCTCAACACAATATCCCCCTCTTTCAGTGGGTTAGGCAAGCTGGCACTTAGATCATATTGCCCATCCTTAAACCCATAAAGCGTAATGCTGCTGCCATCCACCCCAGCTTTCTGGATACGCAAATCACTGCTACGTGCATCAAGATTGCCATCACTATCAACATAACGCATCACCAACAGCGAACCATCACTACGTTTAAGCGTGTATGTACTTCCCTCTGGCTGGTTCGTCACCTGCTGGCCGGTGCCTTTCACCTGGAAGCCGTCTAAGTAAATCTGCTGACTGCCTTGTTGATGATCGCCGCCCACCTGCTGGCTATCGATATGATAGTGGGTATTGTCACGGGTGAGGAAGCTATATACGTTATCACCCTCCCGGCCAAACAGCCACACGTCACGGTTGCCAGTGTCGCTGGCGCTGTAAGGAGTACCGCTGAAATAATCAGAGTAGGGAGTGCCGTAAATGTCATTCACCGCAGGTATGGTATCGGTGGCGATAACCTTGCCTTCGTCGTCTAATGTCTCGATGGTACGGCCGGAGAGATCGGCGCGTATGGCGTAATCGGAATAGCGGTAATCGGCCGCAATCGGGCTGCTGGCCTGGATGTTGTAGGAATAGGGCGAGCCGTAGCTTTTTCCCAGCATATAGAGCCCGACGCCCTGGAACGCTTCAAAGCCGCTGATACGCATGGTGATAGTGTTCGGGTTTTCTTTGTCGGTGAAATCATCCGAGTAATACCAATCACCGCTTCCTTCGCTGTAATAATATTCAAAACCATCATCCACATATGCCCGTGATAATTGCATTTTGCCATATTGCACATTCACCGATGGGAACCCAGTCATGGTTTCCCAGCTGAGTGTGTCCTCGCCTTCTCCCCCATCTAAGGTGAGGTTAGGGATGAATTCCTGGAGGGTGAAGGTATCATCCTTGGTAGTGCCGATGATTTTTTCGATATTGTAAAGCGAATCGGTATTATGCTCTGGGTCAATCGTACGTTTGACCGTAGCGGTTAGGTTTTTATCTTCAGAACTCCCCACCATCACCGAAAGCGGCACGCCTTGCGTATCCGGCGTGGCAGAAGAATAACTCACCGTATCCGTACCATTACCCCCATCAATCCAGTTATTGCCGCCGTTAATCCCAACCTCATCATCACCGCCTAATGTGTAAACAAGCGTCCCCCCTCCCGGCACTTCACTGCCAGGGATAAGGTTGAAAGCCTCAGCAGCATCCGTGCCGATATAAGCCTTCGATTCCCCCGAAGGTAGAGTGATGTTCACTTCCGGATGAACAAAAAACGGGTTGTTAGGGATAGGAGATTGTTTAATCGGGATAATGGCATCAATGATGTCTTGCGCAGTGGGAACCAAAGAATTTGCAGGGTCAGGGGTGTAGGTGATGGCGGTGTGGCTATTGAAATTTTCTAGTTTAACGTTCTCATCAGTATCTTTAGACACAATAATTGCGGCAATATCCTTAACTGTATCGTCTAATAATGGAGCCACCCTTAAAAATCCATCATATCCCTCCCTAGCCATCAGGCGTACCAAATCTCCTATAGGGGCACCTCTGTCGAATGCTTTACCAACCACATAATCTGCACCCAACACTATTGTAACGGGGCCAACCGCAGATGGGGATGAGGCTAGAATATAAGGGGAGAGCAAGCCAATAACAGCTGATTTAGCCAGCAGACCTGTGACAAATGCCGTCTCTTCAACAAATTGCGCTCGATACCCTACTTGACCATTTTCGTCTATTTCTTTTTGAACATTAATAACATAACTAATAGCTTCACCAGTATAGCCAATATGCTTCCAATACAGCTTAACACCGCCACTTGCCCCCACCTCGTCAAGCATCATCTCCATTTTTGTATCAAGCAACCCTAAGCATTTTGTGCCTATCTCAATAACGGCATCATAAGCAGGATTAGGCGCAGATGTAGGTGTTAGTGTGGGTGTGGATTGATCTAATAAACGGAAATTTTTAGGCATGGATATTACACTTGTCTTTTAGGGTTTTGGTAGTTTTAGGAAATGTTTTTTCGATATAACCGATATTATCACTTATATGGCCTTTATATCGGGCAGATAGTCCGATATTGTTATATAATTCCACTACTTTTAGGATTCTATTCTGTAAAGGAATCAACTTATCAATTAACGTATCATTACAAGAGGTGAAATTACTACTTAAAAGAATATGATAGGTATTAAGAAGAAACAATAACGGCATATACTTATCCTCATCTGACATTGGCACTTTTTCTTGCAGCATTGGCGAGTATTTTCCTATGAGAAATTTTTCTATATCCATTTTATCAATATAGTGCAACTTGACCCTGATAATTTTTTGCTTTAATGCCTTCTCCATAAAAGGTGACAATTTTATATCATCAATATGTTTCAACAAATAACTTGAGAAATATTCAATAGCAGAATAGCGCCATACTGTATCTAAATATACGTTCCCAATAGGATCAAAAGCCACTACATCAAAATACTGTTCCAGCATCGCAAAATTACGTTTTATTCCTTCTGAGGAATCATCTGAAAGCTGATCTGTAAGATTATACATCCATCTCCAATAAACACGCTCACCATCTGTAGAAGGAACTTTTCGTATAGCACTTTCATAAAAAGGCTTTTGTAATATTCTAAAAAAGGAAACCACTAAACCATCTTTATCAAAACCTTTCTTTATTAGCGTAACTTTGACTCCCCCTATAAGCGTTAGCGCTACATTCTCCACACCAACAGGATACTTAGGCTCCTGTAGCTCCCAGTGGTCATACCCGGCCATAATAACATTAAGCATCATTATGACCGCTATAAAAAAAGCACCTCCACCAAAGGCAGTTACCAACCGTTTTTTCAAAGACCATTTGGCCGTATATCGGGCAAAACGTATTTCCCACATATTTTTATACTAAATTTAAATAATGAAATCAATAGATATATTGAATGTTATTTATTCAATTCACGCAACCAATAACAAATATTAGGCGGCAGGCCTAATACTCATTCTATCTAGAGGTCGAGAACTATAAAAACTAAGCGTATCCTCTCCCTCTCCCCCATTGATTTTTTCGATATTCACCAGCGTATCGGTATTCTGCTCGGGGTTGATTGTACGTTCAACGATAG
This sequence comes from uncultured Rickettsiales bacterium, assembly GCA_964643145.1. Classification (GTDB taxonomy): domain Bacteria; phylum Pseudomonadota; class Alphaproteobacteria; order Rickettsiales; family Arcanibacteraceae; genus CAZXPG01. The sequence continues at coordinate 2,671 of CAZXPG010000069.1, read as the reverse complement.
CGGTTGCGTTTTTGCTTCCAGAACTCCCCACTATCACCGAAAGCGGCACGCCCTGCGTATCCGGCGTGGCAGAAGAATAACTCACCGTATCAGTACCATTGCCGCCATCAATCCAGTTATTACCCCCATTAACCCCAATTTCATCATCGCCGCCTAATGTGTAGACAAGTGTCCCACCTCCCGGAACCTGACTGCCAGGGATAAGGTTGAAAGCCTCGGATGCATCCGTGCCGATATAGGCTCTAGAGCGCCCCGAAGGCAGGGTGATATTCACTTCCGGATGGTCAAAAAACGGGTTACCAGCGATAGGCGATTGTTTAATCGGGATGATAGCGTCGATGATGTCTTGCGTGGTGGGCAACAACGCACTTGAAGGATCAGGGGTGTAGGTGATAGTGGTTTTGGCGTCAGTGTTTTGAAGTGATAATTTATTATTAGAATACACATCAAGAATACTGATTGCCACTGTCTCCGTAAATTCTTCAGTTGCCTCAATAGCAGCATTTACTCCGTTAATGATGATTGTTTTTACATCATTTGCAATATCAGGATTTAATGCCAGCCAAACTGTACCCCCTATAGCTCCTGCTATTTTAGTAGGAACCGTTGGGGTATTCCAAAGGACTTGCGAAATAAGTGCAACTGTTTCAGAAGCGACATACGCTAATGAAATATCGACGATTGTTCCTTCTACTCCTTCAACCGCGCCCTGATACACAATTTTTCCGTCTTGATCTAATTTATAAAAATTAGCATAGGCGGTTATGGCATACCCTGGTGCAATAAACTGATATTTTACCATTTGACCAGTGGGCCCTAATTCATTCAGTAGTATACCAAGACTTTCTCCTGCCAACCCTGCCGTTAATCCATAAATTAGCGCAGCCGTATTAGGATCAACAGCTAGAGACGGAGTTGGTGAGAGTGTAGGAGAAATTTCCGGTTGTGTATTTTTCATAATAGCATTCGTAAAATGTTACTGGTTAATCCAAGCCCAACGTTCAGGCACTTTTGGGTCATATATAATATCTATCGCGTCGCCGACATTCCATTTTTCTAAACGTGGCGCGTATACAAAATACTTATCAACTAAATGTGTATTATTATCAGTGTCGCAAAAACTAAAGTGAAAACATAATTCTGTGAAATGAGTGCACGAAAACGCCATGACATATATTTTGGTAATCGTACCTTTAACCCTAACACCTTTAGTGTATAATCGAATAAGGTCAGGGAAGCGTGTACTTACTATAACAAGAAAAGTTGTTAGCATTGCTGCCACAAAGAATCTAACCTCAGAAAAAACAACCTTATTGTCAACAACAATAAAAGTATAATAAAACGGCCTCACCATTAATATAACCACAAGCAATACAAAAAATACCCACATAAAGAACCCATAGAACAACTCTTTATATGGAAAATGCAGCTTATCTCTATATCTGTGTAGAAAATAAAAAACTATTCCTGTGAAGAAAAATAGAACTATATCATATTCCTTCTTTGCTGCTTCAGTTATCATTGCAAAAAATGGAAAAATAAGGACAATCAAAAGAGTAAAACCATAATGAATCTTCTCCAGCCAATTAAGCTTTGATTTGTTGCTTGTTTCTTTCCCTTTATACTCCATATTTTTATTCTAAGCAACCAATGGACGGGAGTTAGTGCCTGAATTATCGCAACCATTAAAATCATCTAAATAGGTTAGCACCAACAGTGAATTATCCTCCTGTTTCAATGTATAGGTGCTGCCTTCCAGGCGGTTGGTCACTTGTTGGGCGATGCCTTTTACCTGGATACCATCCAGATAAATCTGCTGGTCACCGGCGCGCATGTCACCCCCCACGGCAGTATCGATGCTGTAATGCGTGTTATCGCGAGTGAGGAAACTATATACATTGTCGCCCTCACGCGCATAGATGGAAACACGACGTTCACCCGTATCGGTAGGTTTATACGGTGTGCCGGTGAAAGTATCGGCATAGGGCGTGCCATCAATTGTCCGCAACGGAGAAACCGTATCAACCGCCACAACGTTTCCATTTGCGTCTAAGGATTCAATAAAAGGTGAAGAAAAATCCACGCGGATGGCGTAGTCGGAATAGCGGTAATCGACGTTAAGGGGCACATTGGCCTGGATAGTGTAGGAATAGGGGAAGCCGTAGCTTTTACCGATCTTATAGCGTGCATCGCCCTCGAACTGCTCAAAGTTGCTGAAATGCAGGCTTACATAGTTAGGGTTGTCTTGTTCGGTGAAGTCATCGGAATAATACATATAACCGAAATATCCATATTCACGGTCGTAATATTCAAAATCATCATCAATATACCGACGTGCAAGTTGCATTTTGCCATATTGCACATTCACCGACGGCGTTCCCGGCAGCCCCTCCCACTTGAGCGTATCCTCTCCTTCTCCCCCATCTAAAACCATCTCATCCACCACTTCCGTGAGAGTGAATATGTCATCTTTGCTAGTGCCGATGATTTTCTCAACATTCACCAGCGTATCGGTATTCTGCTCGGGATTGATGGTACGTTCAACAATAGCGGTTGCATTTTTGCTTCCAGAACTCCCCACTATCACCGAAAGCGGCACACCCTGCGTATCCGGCGTGGCAGAAGAATAACTCACCGTATCAGTACCATTGCCGCCATCAATCCAGTTATT
>CAZXPG010000068.1:0-7714 GCA_964643145.1 uncultured Rickettsiales bacterium | reverse complement strand
TTTAGAGTAACATGCCAGTTTTGGATAAGCAAAGCTTATCCAAAACTGAGGTTAATTATGATCCAGTGACGCAAACCTCCCAGCGGCAGGTGGTGCGTGCGGTGGATCAGGTAACGATCAATCTGCCGATTGTCATGGGTGCGACGCAGGCCAAGCAGGTGGCCGACATCACCCTCTATGGCACATGGAAGGAGCGCCTGAGTTTCGGCCTGACGCTGCCGCCCAAATATGTGCGGCTGGAGCCAACCGATGTCATTACTGTGACCGTTTCCAGGGTTTCGCATGAAATGCGCGTCATTAAAACCGATATGGAAGCCAACGGCCTGATGAAAATCAGCGCCGTGGCGGAGGATGTGAGTTCCTACGATTTCTACACCCCGCCGGGTGAAACATCGCGGAATATCACGCCGCCGGTGCTGGTGCCAGACACGCTGCTTCAATTCGTGGACGCGCCGCCGCTTCCGACCGATACCGTACCGAATCAGGGATTGCTGCGCCTTGGCGTGGCTCCTGATGGGGCGGATTGGAACGGTGCGGCGATCTACCGTTCCGATGACGGTGGGGAAGATGGCGGCAATACCTTCAACCTGCTGGCTGGGCTGGAGGGCGCGGCCACCTTCGGCGCGATCATCACCGACCTTGCTGCCGGTATCACGGAAACGTGGGATCAGGTGAATCAGGTAGAGGTGGTGCTGACCAGCGGCAGCCTCGCCAGCGTCAGCGAACTGGCTGTGCTGAACGGTGCCAACGCCGCCTTAATCGGTGACGAGCTGGTGCAATTCCAGAATGCGGAACTGATCGGCGAAAGGACATACCGCCTTTCCCGGCTATTGCGCGGGCGGCAGGGCACGGAATGGGCGGTGGGTAGTCATACCGCCGGGGACAGGTTTATCCTGCTTTCTCCGGCTTTATATACCACCGCAATCGCTAACAACCTGATCGGGCGCGAACTATTTTACAAAGCAGTGAGCGTTGGCAACTCGCTGGGCAACACCGACGAGATCACCTTCACCTATACCGGGCGGAACCTGAAACCCTTCGCGCCGGTGCATGTGACAGGCCTGCGCGACGGCTCCGGCAATCTCACCATCAGCTGGGTGCGCCGCTCCCGCGTCGATGCAGAATGGCGCGACGGGGTGGACGTGCCGCTTGGTGAAGAATCGGAAAAATATGAGGTTGAAATATTGGACGGAAGCCTAATCAAGCGGATGTTTTCAGTAACAACTCCGCAGGCCGAATATACGGCAACTCAGCAGGTGGACGATTTCGGAAGCATACAAACAGAAGTGCATGTCCGAATCTATCAGCTATCCGCCGTGGTAGGTAGAGGATATGGAGCTACTGCGACTGTTTAATATCAAGCAGGAAATCCAGCGTCACTTCCAGCACACCGGAAATCTTCACCAGCGCCGGGATATTCAGTTCATCTTTTCCCATCTCGTATTTGTCGAGCTTGGCAATGGAAATGCCGGTGATGCGGGCGCAGCGCTGTAATGTGATTCGTTTTTGCATCCTTACAGCCTGCATATTCGCGCCGATGGCTCTGCGAATAGCCCGTATCTCCTGTTTTTCCTGTTTGGTGAGCATCATAGTCTTTAACTCCGTATTGAGGTTGAACCTTAAAACAAAAAGGCCACCAGGGGGCTGGTGGCCGGGAGTTGAAATGACTGCTAAGTTTCAGCCGCTATATCTTTTAGCTTGCGCCTGGACATGGATATAGCCCCCCGGCCATATGGCTAGGAGTAATAAAAACACACCCTTAAGCGGGGGGGTGCAGACCGACCGTTACAGGAAGATTTCAAGCTTCCGGGGCATATGCCCTGCGGAGAGATTAAAACACCTCAACCTGCAAGTAAAGCCTGCTTTTACAGTTGTTTAACCGCATAAGAGAAATATTTTTATGAGCAATACGTATCGCCTAGTTTTACCTTATATACTGCAATCGCAATCACAGAAAGAAGTAACTCACAATGAGGCATTAAATCGTCTGGACGTGCTGGTGCAATCTGTCGCGCAGGATGTGGATTTGAACACGCCTCCCAGCTCTCCGGCGCTCGGTGACTGTTACATTATCGGCGATTCCCCAACCGGTGCATGGAGCGGCAAAGCAAAACAGATTGCACAAGCCATAGAAGGCGGCTGGTTTTTCGTTGCGCCGTTCAAGCTGCTCAAATTCTGGGTGGAGAGCAAAGAGCAGTTTTATATTTATGACGGCTCTGCTTGGATTCCTGAAGGCTTAATCATGAAAGACACCGGCGAGTATTTGCGGGTGGAACATAAAACGGAAGACGTAAGCGTTACGGGTGCTTCCACTGATAGCACCATTCAAATTCCAGACCGCGCAATCCTACTCACTGTCAATGTTCGGGTAGTTACCGCCATCACTGGCGCAACTTCCTTTGGTGTAGGCATTGCCGGAGAAACTACAAAGTTCGGGAACTTCATCGGGGCAAGCTTGGATTCTACCAACATAGGCGTTATCGGTCCCACCGCCTTTTATTCCAATACACCTATCCGCTTGACTGCAAACGGTAGCGATTTCACCGGCGGCGTGATTCGCACCACAATGCAATACTTGCAACCACACGGACCATGGACTTGGTAATATGCCCAATGCTTATCACTATACAAACAGCTTTGATGATACGCTGGCAGCACATTTCAAGGGCATACTGTCTATAGGATTTGACCCACGCCAGTTAGATGATTTGCGATTATGGCTGGATATTTATAATCAGAAAACGGTACAGATTGATAGTTCTAACGGAATAAGCCAGGTATATGATCGCTCCGGACTTAATAATCATGCGGTACAATCCGATTCTTCTCTTCGGTTTCCATATGCTTCAAACGGTATTAACGGCAAACCTGCATTACAAGCAACAACACAAAGCCAATTACTCTCAATAGCTGACCATGCCAGTTTAAGATTTAGCGGCGCATATACCATGTTTATGGTGGTAATGTATGCCACCGATAGTAACAACTGGCCAAGACTCTACGCTAAAACAAGCAATTATAGCACTATTGCCGATGGGTACGGCATGCGGTTACATCTGTTTACAGATGATAAATTCGTATCGTGGGGTGCACAAGGTGGTATCGCTACTATTAACGGCATAGAAAAAAGCGCTAATGTCAGCATCTTCAAAGCTGTTTCAGCCAATATTCCTTATATTTTTTCTTCCACCAATACTGGAGCAATTACTACTCCGCCAGTGCCTTCGCTTATCGGCGGCCAGGGACCGGATTATTATATCGGAGAAATTATTATTTATGGATGGGCATTACCAACTGTCATACGTAAACAGGTAGAAACCTACCTTTCCGCCAAGTGGGGCATTGCATTGCAATCATAGGAAATCATCATGGAAGAAGAACTGAAAAAAGCCATCCGCTGCGCTGTGCGGGATGGCATCGAGGATGCTTTGACTAAATACGGCGTGGACACTACCGACCCCACCGCAATGCAGGCCGACATGCTCTACCTGCGAAAATCCCGCACCGGCTCCGATGAAATCATCAAATGGACGAAACGCTCGTGCATCGCAGCGGCGATTTCCGGCCTGCTGCTGGCGCTGTGGCAGGGCATCAAACAACTTATCACCCAACCTTAAAGGAGGCTCTTATGACCGTTTTACTCCCTCGCGGCATCCGCAATCACAATCCCGGCAATATCCGCAAATCGTCTGACCCATGGCAGGGGCTGGCCAAAGACCAGACGGATAGCCAGTTCTTCACCTTCCAGTCACCCATTTACGGCATCCGTGCGCTGGCTCGCACGCTGATTACCTATCAGGACAAGCACGGCCTGAACACCATTGAAGGCATTATCCGCCGCTGGGCTCCGGACGTGGAGAACAACACCAACGCCTATATTCGCGCAGTGGCGCAGCGCACCGGCTTTGAGGCAAACCGCCCGCTGGATATGCACCGCTTTGATCACCTAAAGCCACTGCTTGAAGCAATCATCCAGCACGAAAACGGCAAACAACCTTACAGCGATACGGAAATTACCAAGGCACTGGTGTTGGCCGGTGTGGAACCTACCGCACCAAACCTGCAAAAAACACGCACCGTCAAAGCAGGAAAAGCTGCTACCGTTGGCACAATGGGCGTAATGACGATTGAGGCCGTGCAGGATACGATTGAACCCGCCACCTCTGCATTGCTCACCGTTGCGCCGTATCTGGAAAGCGCAAAATGGCTGTTGCTCGCCGTGACGCTGGCGGGCATCGCAGCCATGCTTTGGGCACGGATTGACGATCATCGCAAGGGGCTACGCTAATGTGGAGGCTCTTTACCGGCTGGCTATCTGGCAACGCACTGCGCCTCGCCACATGGGGCGCAGCTTTGCTTTCCGTCATCACGGTGCTTTTCGGTGCGCGTCAGGCCGGACGCAACGCCGAACGCGCCGACAACCTCAAAAAAACACTGGAGATACGCAATGCCCAACTTCGTGCAACAATGGATGCCCCCCGTAGCCGTCCTGAGCTTACTCAGCGCCTGCGCGATGGTAAATTCTGACAACGCTGCCACCTGCTTGCCGGTGAAGAAATACAGCCGCAATTTCCAGAACCAGCTGGCCGATGAGATAGAAGCCGCACCGCCGGATGCCGCCTTTCCAGTAGCACTACAGGATTATGCGCTGCTTAGGGCGCAGGTGCGGGTGGGGTGTTATGCTACTATTGATTAACAACTAACGACATTCTCATCTCAAATGTTTCTGCTAGGTATGAAGCTGTAGCAGCCAAAAGGCGCAGCATGTTTCTTGCCTGATCAGAATTAGAAGATAATCCGGCATACGAAATTCCCGGATGTGCCAGAATGACCTCAAATCGTATCTTTTTTTGTTTTGCCAATGCCAAGAATGTATTTAACTCCTGCATTGCACCTGTTTCGAAGCGGCTATTTCTTCCAGCCTTCAGTCGGTTCCTTTCACGTTTTCTGAGATGCTCAACAAGCACTTCTTTGGAGCCAGCCCATTTCACAGATTTTTGTGCTTGGCCACATATCTCATAAGCATCTGTGATTCTTATGCCCGGGGCATCATTAGATGAATATTTACAATGGTAAAAGCGTACTAAAACTTCGTTTTCGTGATTATACATCGCGACCACATCGGCAATCTCGCCAGATCCATCATCATCAAATACTAAGAATGGATCTTCAGCTTGCGCGTCATGAATTATAGCCCTCTGAATAGAATCAGTAATTTTATTCACTCCCTGACTTTCAACTCTGATGTTGGTGTCAGTCCAGTCCTTAGCCGTCGCACGGCTAATATCATAAATACCACCTTCTTGATTCTTACTTGCTTTTACGAGAAGGCATCCCTCGACCAGCACAGAGGAGTCATCAAACCAGAACATCGGAGGATTTGTTCTAAATATTTCTGTGCCAGCAGCCGTGTTTCTACCAATACTAAACTGGCAGTCTTGGCCGGTACACCTGATGAGGTATTTTTCTGGAACAGTATCACTAAGTTCTAACTCGTATGGGATACGGCCTTCGGGATGTTCAATAAAAAATGGAATTTTGTTGCGGCTGGTCGCACTAATATTGATTCCAAGTTGGCAATCATCAATGTCAAAAGTGTTTGAGCCAATAATAAGCGACGTTCTTTCATACATATTTTCAAAAATAAAGTCCGACCAGTCTGCCGTAATAACCGTTCGGTCAGCAGGTAACTCAGATATATCCTCAGGGAATAGAACCCCTTCCAAAATCGTCTCAATATCAATGGTATTATCAATAATTTTTGCACCGATACTGCTGCACCATTTTGTCCATTCCATCAACGCGCCAGCATTTCTAGACCATATTTTCCCTTTGAGAGAGCATCCTACGTTGGTTCTTTCAGCGTTTTCATATCCTGCACCGAACAACATCGCGGTGTATGTATTTTCTGTAATTCGTTCTTTCATTCCCTGACCGACATCCAAGCCAATGTATTGACGATATCTAATCGGTCCTACAAGTCGTTGCTTCAATCCGATGTTGGAGAGCATAAGCCTGTTGATTCCATGAAGGCAGCGATGAATTTTCTTATCTATTAAACGGATTGCTCCGGGAGATATGGCAGTTGCAATACGATCAGGAACCTCTTTGCCGCTGGAGAAAATAAATAACAAGCCATGTTCAATGTCATGATAGATACAGAAGCAATTATAGTTTGTATTTTCTAACTCAATGATGTTTCCCCATTCTACAGTTTTATTCTCTTTTTGTATGACGACAGCCACATTTTGTTCTGCATTAAGAGCAAGCCGATAATAAGTGCCATCATTATAAGAGGATTTTAGAGCTTCTAAATCCACTTCTGATGCAACAGAATAAACGAATGCACTGTATTTAGGGCGTATATTACGCAAGGAAAATCCGCTAATTCCATCGAATACGAAGCCATTAATAAAGTTCTGGAAATCAATCTCATGATTTATCGCTCCTTCATATGATCCTCGGATAATCTTATCCCAATTAGCATCCTGACTGTATAAAGCAGATATATTCGCCTGCATTTTTGGATCTGCAATATTAGCTATTACACTGGCATCGCCAATGCTCTGTTCTCCGGAGCGAGTAAATCTTCCAATAAACTGCAATGTGATGGGTAAAGATTTGTGTGCATCGTGTATTGCTGCAATTTTTAACGGTGGATAATCAAATCCTTCCCCAAGCATATCAACGCATACAACTATCTTACTCCGTCCTTGCAGTAGCATATTCTTAGAATTCAGTTTATCTACAGCTTTCATTCCACTATACAAAAGCACAGGATTAAGATCGGAGTGCCGTGCCTGATACATGGCGAATATCTTTTTTGCCCGCTCTTTTGATGATGTACGTGCCATTAATGAATGTTGAAAGCCATTTGCCAAATCATCACGCAACTTAGTCACTGCTGTTTCACAAATTGCTTCATCGGCTTTATCATCAAAAAATTCTGTTACTGGGATGAATTGGATAGGACGAAAAAATCCTTCTTCCTGACAATGAGAAAGCGGATATGTGTAGATTATATCTCCGCTGATATGCCTACCATCATTTCTGAACGGAGTGGCAGTAAACTGTAGAATTTTAGATTCACGAAAAATTTCCATAACCTTTGCCCAGCTAGGAGCACCTAAATGATGTGCTTCATCTACAGAAACGAAGTCACATTTATTTCTTAAAATTTCTAATTCTTCTTCTGACATCTTGGTCAATATTGGCATAGTAGCCACAATGATATTGCAACTTCCAACAAAACGACGAAGCCCATCAAGTGTCTTAAACCCAGAACGAAGCATTCCTACAACAGGGTATTGCATTGCTGAGTCTATTGTTCCGATGCTCCCAAGACGTCCCCATGTGCAGGCTTTCTCAAAAAATTGAGTCCTCAAGGCATCAGAAGGCACAATGACAAGGCTACATTTTGGCGAATGCGTACCAATAGTAGCGAGCAGTGTCTCCGTTTTTCCTGTGCCGGTTGGCAAAACAACGGTTGCCACTGCATTGCTACGAGTCCAGTGCGAAAAAATAGCAAATAATGCTCCTCTTTGTGCGTCGCGCAAACCTCCTGTTTTACGAATCAAGGGTATAGTAGTTTTCCACGAACTTACTATTTGTCCTAGTAAAGCTGGTAATTCTGTTTCATTTTGGAAAGGTGACTGTATACAGGGCGGACTCAACATTGAAGCGCAACACTGCTATAATCCTTTTAAAAAAAGGG
>CAZXPG010000067.1:0-8119 GCA_964643145.1 uncultured Rickettsiales bacterium | reverse complement strand
GGCACTGCTGTTTTTGTGGTCTGTGGCGTTGTTTTATCACCTGCTCAATGGTATTCTACATTTATTCTGGGACATTGGCATGGGCTTTAAGGTGCCAACTGCCGATAAAACCGGAATGCTGGTGCTGGCTGGTACCGTCGCTCTAACATTGCTCAGCTGGTGCTTGGCGTTAAAATAAAGGAAGATAGCCTAAAACCACTTGAAGAGTGGTTTTAGGCTATACATTATTTTTGTGTTCCTGCATTATGTATCTTTAGATACATCTAAAGATGTATTGCAGGGAACACGAAAATGCCGCGCATCCCCTGCATAATGCAGGGGATGCTTGCATTGTGGCATATACTGCTCACAGTGCAATCTGATCAACTTATTGAACTGTGAGCAGTATATTATGACATTACGCACAGAACTTGGAAAAGTGCGCGGGCTGGGTTCCGCTAAAACAGGGACAGGGCATTGGTGGATGCAGCGTTTAACTGCCCTGGCGTTAATACCGCTGGTGGTGTGGTTTGTGACATTAGTGGTGCGGATGGTAAGCGGTTCGGATGTGCAGCTTTTAATGTTGATTGCCTCTCCCTTTAACACCGTGATGCTGCTGTTGTTCTTAGGCGTTGCCCTTTATCACGGCTTGCTGGGGATGAAGGTGATTATTGAGGATTATGTGCATTGTGAAATGGCGAAAGTCATTACCATTGCCGTGCTTCAGCTTTTCACCATTGCCACCGCTGTAGCCGGTGCCTGCGCGATTATCGTGTTCCATTTATCGTTATTTTCCGTAACTATGTAAATAAGGCTCCCCAGTCTAAGGGGGCACCTTCTAAAATAAGGACCAATATGCCGTATCACATTATTGAACATGAATATGATGTAGTTGTAGTCGGTGCCGGTGGGGCCGGGCTGCGCGCCACTTTTGGTATGGCGGAGGCAGGGTTGTCTACGGCCTGTATTACCAAAATATTCCCTACACGCAGCCATACGGTGGCGGCACAAGGCGGCATGAGTGCGGCACTGGGGAATATGGGCGAAGATGACTGGCGCTGGCATATGTATGACACCGTGAAAGGCTCTGACTGGCTGGGTGATCAGGATGCTATTGAATATATGTGCAAAAATGCACCGGATGCAGTGATTGAACTGGAACATTACGGTGTGCCGTTCTCCCGCACTAAAGACGGCAAAATCTATCAGCGTCCATTTGGCGGTATGACCACCAACTATGGGGAAGGCAAGGCGGCGCAACGCACTTGTGCTGCGGCAGACCGGACTGGCCATGCTATTTTGCATACGCTCTATCAGCAGGCACTGAAACACAGCGCCAAATTCTTCATTGAATATTTTGCCCTTGATTTGATTATGGATGAAGATGGGGTGTGCCGTGGTGTGATGGCCTGGAACCTGGATGATGGCACGCTGCATCTATTTAAAGCGCATATGGTGGTGCTGGCAACGGGTGGTTATGGCCGTGCCTATTTCTCTGCAACCAGTGCCCATACCTGTACCGGTGATGGTAACGCCATGTGCTTGCGTGCTGGCTTGCCACTACAGGATATGGAGTTCGTACAGTTCCACCCCACTGGCATTTATGGCGCAGGTTGTCTGATTACTGAAGGTGCGCGTGGGGAAGGCGGTTATCTGGTGAACTCGGAAGGGGAACGTTTCATGGAGCGTTACGCGCCTTCCGCCAAAGACCTGGCCTCGCGTGACGTGGTAAGCCGCGCGATGACCATTGAAATTCGTGAGGGCAGGGGTGTTGGGCCAAATAAAGACCATATTTACCTGCATCTTGACCATCTTGACCCAGACATTCTGCATAAACGTTTGCCGGGCATTTCTGAAACAGCGGCTATTTTTGCCGGTGTCGATGTCACCAAGCAGCCAATTCCGGTGCTGCCAACGGTGCACTATAATATGGGTGGTATTCCAACCAACTACCATGGCGAAGTGGTGACGCTGAAAGATGGTAACCCTGATACGGTAGTGCCGGGCTTGATGGCGATTGGTGAAGCTGCCTGTGTGTCGGTGCATGGTGCTAATCGTCTTGGTTCCAACTCGTTGTTGGATATTGTGGTATTTGGCCGCGCCAGTGCCCACCGCGCCGCTGAATTGATTAAACCGCATATGCCACATAAGCCACTGCCAGAAGGCGCAACCGATAAAGTGATTGCCCGTCTTGACCGTATCCGTAATGCAAGTGGCTCGCGTCCGGCGGCTTCTATTCGCGCTGATATGCAGAAAGTGATGCAGAACCATGCGGCGGTGTTCCGTACGGAAGAAACACTGGCTGAAGGCCGTGAGATGATTGATAAGGTACATGCCAGCTTTAAAGAACTGGGAATCAGTGACCGCAGCATGATATGGAATAGCGATCTGGTGGAAGCCCTCGAACTGGAAAACCTGCTTGATCAGGCGGTGGTAACCCTGTATGGGGCGTTGAACCGGCAGGAAAGCCGTGGCGCCCATGCGCGTGAAGACTTCCCAGAACGTGATGACGAACGCTGGATGAAACATACGGTTGCCTGGATTGACAGGGAAGGGAAAGTGTCGATTGACTATCGTCCGGTGCATCAATATACGCTAACCGATGAGGTGCAGTATTTCCCTCCGAAGAAGAGGGTGTACTAACCGTGCTATGCGCCTGATTATCCTGCTTATCCTTCTTCTTCCTGCCTGCGCCAAACCTGTGACTGACGTGCCCAAGGTTAGCCAGCTAGAGGTTGAAGCAGAGGCAGATAAACAGGCAAAAGTAGCAGAAGAAGATACATTACGGCGGCAGGAAGCCAGGATGCAGGAACATCTGGCTATGCAACAGCGATTAGTGCGAGTGGCGCTTCCCATTGCAAGAGCGGGAGCAACATTATGTCACCAGCTGATTGTCAACGCCGGGATGTGTGTCTATGATTTTGTGCTGAGTACCGATGAAGGGGTGAATGCCTCGGCAGATGGGAAAAAGATCAAGGTCAATATTGCGATGATGCGCTTTGTCAAAAGCGATGATGAGTTGGCGGTGGTGCTGGGGCACGAGCTGGCGCATAATATTATGGGTCATGTGGCAGCGCAGCAATATAATGCCTATACTGGCACATTGCTTGGGATGATGGTAGACGCGATGGCAGCATCGCAGGGGATAAAAACCAAATCGGCTTTTGCCAAGAATGGGGCAAAAGTGGCAGTAGAGAGCTACTCCCCCGCTTTTGAGCTGGAAGCAGATTATGTGGGGATGTATATTACAGCACTGGCAGGCTATAATATAGCGGTGGCACCTGGATTCTGGCGGAAAATGTCAGTGAAGAACCCGGATGCGATTATAGTCTCGACCACGCATCCCACCAACCCGGAACGGACGGTGATGCTGACGAAGGCGATAAAGGAAATAGAAACAAAGCGGGCGAAAAACCTGCCACTGGTGCCAGATATTGCACCCAAAAACAAAACGGAACCGCTTAATAAAGCGAATGCTTCGTTAAACCCGTATAGGATGACGATAGAATAAGGACATATTTATGGTAGAATTCAGTTTGCCCCGCAATTCAAAAGTGACTAAAGGCAAGGCATTCAAAGCACCGGAAACGGCCAAGCGGATGAAGAAGTTCAGTATTTACCGCTATGACCCAGACAAGCAGGACAATCCACGTATGGATAGTTTTGAAGTCGATATGGATAATTGCGGCCCTATGGTGCTGGACGCGCTGATTAAGATTAAGGATAGTATTGATTCTACCCTTACCTTCCGCCGCTCCTGCCGTGAGGGGATATGCGGTAGCTGCGCGATGAATATTGATGGTACCAATACGCTTGCTTGCACCAAAGCGATTTCGGATGTGAAGGGTGAGGTAAAAATTACCCCATTGCCGCATATGGAGGTGGTGAAAGACCTGGTGCCGGATTTAAACAAATTCTATGCCCAGTATGAATCCATTGAACCATGGATTAAAACCGATACACCGGCACCCGCCAGCAGTGAACGGTTGCAGACGCCGGAAGATCGGGCAAAGCTCGACGGCCTGTATGAATGTATCCTGTGCGCCTGTTGTTCTACTTCTTGCCCAAGCTATTGGTGGAATAGCGACCGTTTCTTAGGCCCGGCCATTCTGTTACAAGCGTACCGCTGGATTGCTGACAGCCGTGATGAGCGTACCGGTGACCGCTTAGATGCGCTCGAAGACCCGTTCAAGCTGTATCGTTGCCATACCATTATGAACTGCGCCAAAACCTGCCCTAAAGGCTTGAACCCAGCGAAAGCGATTGCTGAAATCAAAAAGCTGATGGTAGAGCGGATGGGGGTATAGTCATTGTGCGGGCTTTGGTTGAGAAACATTTAGATTCACGTTTCGCCAAGATAGTAATTGGGTTGGTGCTTTTTGCCTATGTAGCGTTGTGGGGGCTGGAGCAGCTTGTGCAGCTTTCTCCTGAGCAGGCAGCAACTATTGCCCGTGCTAAGGATGTGCTGAATGGATTTTTCCTGATAGAACTGCTGCTGCGTATCTATGCCTATCGCGGGCAGTTCTTTCAGAAGATGTTTGTGGTGAAGCTTCCCCCTAAAAAATCATTGCGTACCGATGAAACACGTGCCTAAGCCGCATTTATTCTGCTATGGGTTTGGCTATACCGCCAAGGCACTTGGTGCATTGTTATCTTCACAAGGGTGGAAGGTAGACGGCACGCACCGTGACACATTTCATCAGCCTTTGCCTCTAACCGTAACACACCTCCTTATCTCCATTCCCCCTGATGTTGCGGGGGATCTGGTGCTTCAGCACCATCGTGCCGCAATTCAAAACTTACCTTCGCTGCGGTGGGTCGGTTATCTTTCAACCACAGGGGTATATGGTGATAGCAAAGGCGAGTGGGTGGATGAAACGGCACCTCTGAACCCACCTAATGCGCGCCTTGTCAACCGGGTGCTGGCGGAACAGCAATGGCTTGATACTGGGTTGCCGGTGCATATATTCCGGTTGGCTGGGATTTATGGGCCGGGAAGATCGGCATTTGATAAGCTTATAGCGGGCACGGCGCGGCGTATTGATAAAAAAGGCCAGTTTTTTTCTCGTATTCATGTGGACGATAGTGCGCAGGTGCTTGTTGCCTCGATCATGCAGCCACACCCTGGCACTGTGTATAATGTCGCTGATGATTATCCTTGCGCGCAGGAAGAGGTGATCCGTTACGCAGCAGCGTTGCTTGAAGTGGCACCACCGCCGCTTATTTCCTTTGAAGAAGCCGAACTTTCCCCCATGGCCCGCAGTTTCTACGATGGTAGCCGTAGGGTTTTAAATACAAAGATCAAACACGAGTTAGGGGTGGTATTACGCTTTCCCAGCTACCGGGAAGGGTTGATGGCGATAAAAAACCATTTTCATTTTGGTTGATTTTTTGTAGCGAAGATGCATAAGCTTATGTGGAATTATATTATAGGGCTATAAATTATGCTTATAGAGTTCAGTGTATCGAACTTCTACTCCATTAAAGATACCCAGACATTAAGTATGTTGGAAGGCTCATCCTTGCGTCAAAAGGAAGGCGTTATTCGGCATACTATTCCATCAGGTATAACTGCTATCCCTAATTTATTGACGTCTTCGGTAATTTATGGAGCCAATGCATCAGGAAAAAGTAAGTTATTTGATGCTCTATATTTCATGCGCTGGTTTGTACAGAATTCTGAGAAAGAAATGCAACCTGGTGATAAAATTGATTACTTCAAGCCTTTTCTCTTAGATGCCAACACCAGTAAATTACCTAGCAGTTTTGATATACAGGTGATTATCAATGGAATTCGCTACCATTACGGCTTTATGCTTACGAATGAGCGGATAGAGTATGAGTTTTTAGATGTCTATTTAACCTCTCGAAAAACAAAGGGCTTTGAACGGAGTTTTAACCATCAAACATCTGGCTATGATTGGGTTATCAATGGTAGCTATATCAAGCATAAAAATAAAGCGCAGTTGAAACAGGAAACGCTGTCAAATATGCTTTTTCTTTCGATGGCAGTAAAACGTAATGTGGAAGCATTAGAGCCGATTTTCAACTGGTTTAAAGAAAATATTTTTTTGTTAGAAGGTTTTAAAGAAATTTCATCGCACCAGACTGTTGATTATTTAGCGGATGATAATAAGAAGAAAACAATTCTACGTTACCTATACGATGCTGACATTGGTATCACGGATATTGCTGTGGAGAGAAGCAAGTTTAGTGAAGATGACGAGCTTTTTACCAAGTCGCCGTTTGAGCTTAAAGCCGATGTAAAAAAGAAGTTCTTAGAAAATGCTGAGAAGATAAGAATAAAAACAGCACATCTTATGAATGATAGGAAAACTCCTGTTTTTATTGATTTTGAAGATGAATCGCATGGTACTAATAAGTTATTTTCTTTTATAGGGTATATCATTGATGCGTTAGAGAATGGAAAATTGTTGTTCATTGATGAACTCGATTCCAGCTTACATCGTAATTTGCTTGTTGCACTTATCAAGTTATTTCATAATCCAGGGCTTAATAGCAAAGGTGCGCAGCTTATCTTTACAACGCATAATACATCGTTACTTCAAGAGGAGGGGTTGTTTCATAGAGATCAGATATGGCTAGTTGATAAGGACAAAGAAGGAGCTACGATTGTTACGTCCTTATTATCCTTTAACCCACGTAAAGGGGAGGTAATTGAGAAGTCCTATCTCTCAGGCCGTTATGGTGGTGTTCCAAGTTTAGGGAATTTTGACGAGCTATGAATTTACAAGAAAGAAGAGGAAAAAACCCCACGCGCCCCAAACCCTCGAAGCGTTCCTATGACCGCGTGCTTATTGTATGTGAAGATAAGAAATCAGCGTATTATTACTTAACTGCATTACTAGAGTGTTATGAGGTGTGGTTAATGTTGCATTTTGAAAAGTATAACCGCCCTGGAGAAGGAAGTGAGGCTCTAGAAAGGCGATTGAGCAGCCTTGTGTCAGGTGGATACCAGAAAAATGACTCGCGTATTTTTGCTAAAGTCACATGTAATGGTGGTTTAGAGATTGCTAAAAACAATGCTGAGTGGCTTGAACGGCAGAATGAAGCTTCTGCAAGTATTACACCTGCAACAAAAATGCATTACCTTGTACGAAATTTAGAACGTATCAAAAACAGCTAACCACCAACAAAAGAGGAACTTTAATGACATTATCGATCGCTATTAAACAACTGGAATCAGCTACAGGCCTACCGCTTCCTTCTTATGCCACCAGCCAGAGTGCGGGGGTGGATTTGCTGGCGGCGGTTAGGGAAGATATTACACTTGCCCCTGGTGAACGCAAATTGATCCCTACCGGGATTGCTATTGCCTTGCCGGAAGGCTATGAGGCACAGGTGCGGCCGCGTTCGGGGCTGGCGCTGAAGAATGGCGTAACGGTGCTGAATACGCCAGGCACGATTGATGCGGATTACCGGGGGGAAATTGGTGTGATCCTGATTAACCTGGGGCAGGAGAGTTTTGTAGTGTCGCGCGGTATGCGTATTGCCCAGATGATTATTGCTCCTTTCTCGCATGTGGCATTTGCTCTTGTCGAGGAACTTGATGCAACAGCGCGTGGGGAAGGAGGGTTCGGCTCCACTGGGGTGCATGGTGGGGTGCCAGCCTAAATGCCTTGTTCTAAGCGGTTGCGCGCCTGTATTGAGGCGCTGGTGATTATTGCCGAAACCGGAGGAAGCCGTCCGGTGAACAGTAAGGAATTGTGCCAACTGCAAGGCGAGAAAGCCCGTTATCTTGAGCCGATCATGCAGTGTTTGGTGCGCGGGCATATTTTGCGCAGCATTCGTGGCCCTAAAGGGGGGTATGTATTAATGCGGGAACGGCGTAAGATTACCTTAGGGGAAATTGCGGTGCTGATGCATGCTCTTGAGGTGGAGAAGGTGGCAAAGGGGCAGGATAATCCGGTTAAAACCCGCGTCATCCAGCCCTTATGCGCGCAGCTTGAGAAAGTGCAGTTTGATTATCTTAACCAGCTTACATTAGAGGAGTTATGCCATTGGATGGGAAACCAGCATATGCTTTCTTCTCGTGAAAGTAACGATTTTATTATCTAACCTCAGTTTTTTATAAGCTTTGCTTATCCAAAACTGGCATGATATTGAAAAATAATGTCAA
>CAZXPG010000066.1:0-8267 GCA_964643145.1 uncultured Rickettsiales bacterium | reverse complement strand
TTACCAAAAATGCTATGCTAAACCAAACCGTTGCACTTCATCCTTGAAACCGCCTCCGTTCAAACTGATAACGAGGTAATCCTTTCATTATGTTTTGAAATGTACTATTACTATGCATCGGGCTGACTCCTGTATTTTTATGTCTCGACAACAGTATTATACAGTGCTTTCAAGCGTGAGTCAGCCTTTACAATCCTATCCCTCTAATTTTATTGGACACTAGTGCCCCTCAAGGGGGAGGGAATGCGCCTGTCAAATGCGCCTGTCAACTGTTATAGTAGCGGAATAGTAGATGCTAGATGGCAGATGTTAGACATCGACAATCTAAAATCTAAAATCCAACATCTACTTCTCAAATACATAAGTTCCGGGTGCATCACAAAGAGGGCGGAACGTTCCTCCTCCCATGGAAGGAGGTGGGATTTTTCCGCTTGAGTGCCCGTCTAACCAGGCCTGCCAGGCGGGCCACCAGGAACCTTCATGCTTTTCCACTGTCTCCTGCCAGATTTCCGGGTCCCTATAATGGCCATCACTCACTTTAGTGGCATATTGGAAACTGCGGCCTTTATGGCCTGGCTCACTGATAACGCCCGCATTATGGCCACCGCTGGTAAGCAGAAAGGTGACATCACTATCGACAAAAAGATGTATCTTATAGACTGATTTCCACGGCGCAATATGATCGGTAAGCGTGCTAACAGCAAAGACTGGCGTGGTAATATCAGAAAGCACCACTTCGTTTCCCTCCACCTTATAGCGCCCTTCCGCCAGGTCATTATTCAAGAAAAGGTTACGGAGATACTGGGAATACATCGTATAGGGCATCCGGGTGGCATCGGCATTCCAGGCCATCAGGTCAAACATTGGCTGCCTGTCACCCATCATATATTCCTGTACAATGCGTGACCAAATCAAATCTCGCGAGCGCAGCATTTGGAAAGCACCGGACATCTGATCACCTTCCAGGTACCCTTGCTCCCACATTACATCCTCTAAATAGGTCAGCTCACTTTCATCAATAAAGAGCAGTAATTCTCCCGCCTCCTCAAAATCAGTCTGGGCTGCAAAAAGGGTGATAGTCTTCAGCCTGTCATCTCCTTTTGCTGCCATGAAAGCGGTAGCTATAGCGAGCAATGTTCCACCGATACAATATCCTACCGTATGAATGTTACTGCCTGGCACAATCGCTGACACCACATCCAGTGCTTCTATGACGCCAAGCCGGGTGTAATCATCCATGCTAAGGTCACGGTCTTCTGCCCCGGGGTTTTTCCAGGAAATCATAAACACTGTATGGCCTTGTTCCACTAGATAGCGCACCAGGGAATTATCCGGCGATAAATCGAGGATATAATATTTCATAATCCAGGCGGGAATAATGAGTATGGGTTCTTTATAGACCTCATCTGTTACCGGGCTATACTGAATCAGTTCTATCAGTCGGTTACGGTAAATCACTTTCCCTGCGGTTACGGCCACATCTCGCCCCACCTGATAATGCTCTACCCCCACCGGCGGCTCATGGGCAAGATGCCGGTTTATGTCCTCCATAGCGTTCATGGCTCCGTGAACAAAATTCATGCCATGTTGTTCGAGTGTGCGTTTGAGTATATCAGGGTTCGTCAGAGGAAAATTAGAGGGAGAAACCATATCCAGCCATTGCCGTGTCATAAAACAGACTACATCCCTGTGATGCCGCGTAACCCCACGCGCCTGTGCCACCTCCTGCCACCATTCCTCCATACCAGAAAACAGGGACGCATAAAGAGTAAAAGGCCAGCCGTGCCATCCTTCGCTGGCAAACCGTTTATCACCCTTCACCAAAGGCATGCTAGCCTGGTCATTCTTATAATGAACCAGATGCTGCATCGTGCAGCCCTGTAACGCAGATAGCTTCTGCCAGGCACGTTGCAGATGCTCTATCTGTTTCCCTGGATAAAGTGCCAGATGCATGGCCCAGTCACAATAGGCCAGTGCCAGTGCCGCTGGAGAAAGCCCCGTTGTAAACCTACCAAACGCCGCATGTAATGCTCGGTCAACCGCGGAGACTTCCTTTATCTGCCCATCTGGGGGAAGATGCTGGTGTGGCCCACAATAGCCATTATCTAACCCAGCAGGCTGTGACTTAGTACGACGGCGCGAATATTGGGGAGGTGCCATAGTTCTCTCTTTTTATAAGGGGAATTGGAATATACTGCTCATAGTTCAAGAATTGGTTAGGTTGCAATGTGAGCAGTCTATGCTTGAGTGCAAGCAATGCTGCATTCTGCAGGAACGCAAAAATAAGGACTATACTGAAAACACTCTTCACGTGGCTTCAGTATATTAACCTCAGTTTTGGAAAGCCGTGCTTATCCAAAACTGAGGTTATATTACGCTGCATAGTCTTGCAGTTCAATAGGGTGTTTGCCCGCTTCTTCAGGAAATTTAGCGGCCAACTCTTGCAATGCCGTGCGTAGTGATTCTTCGATGACGGGATGATAGAATGTCATAGAGAGTGCTTCAAACACCGTGCGTTTCTGTTCGATCAACCAGGCAAGCAAATGCCCCAAATGCTCGCCACCTGGGGCAACCATCTCCGCACCTAACAGCACGCTGCTATTTTTATGGGCGTAAATACGCAATATGCCTACCGGCTCCCCCATCAGCGAGGCCGTTCCCTGCTCTTCAAACCTGGTTTCACCAACATAGAAACTATGAGGCGGTAAACTCTCCCACGCAGCACCTACTATGACAATAGCCGGATCGGTATGCACCACCATCAACAAGGTGCGGCGTTTAAAATGGAGTGCTGGGCTATGCACCGCATTATATCCGGCGATATGCCCCTCATCCTGGGCTTCATGAAGGAGAGGCCGCTCACGCTCAACATCACCCGCTATATATATCGGTAAATTACCTAGCTGCATCGTGTGCGGGTCACATGGTACCGTCAGTTTTCCCCGCTCGACAATGCCCAGTGCCTCCAGCCCCATACCGTGCAGGTTGGGTGCGCGCCCCAGTGCCATAAATAGCTTATCGACAAGCAGGCTCTTACTACCGGCTTTCACCTGTATCTTCGTGTCCATACGGGAAAGCTCTAGCTTATGCCCAAGCCACAGCGGCATTTCCGTATTGCAATGGTCAAAAACATAGCTATTTACCACCGGATCGGTTAATTTGCCTATAGTTTCCCCCCTATCAAAACCACTCACCTCCACCCCTGCGCGGCTGAGTGCCTGCCCCATTTCCATACCAAGCATACTAAGCCCTATCACCGCCATGACGGGTGGCAGGTCTTTTTGCTCAAATAGGGTATCTGAGGTGAGGATAAATTCCTGAAAATCTTGCCATTCTTCTGGCACAATCGGGCTTGATCCGGTAGCTATAATGATCTTTTTTGCCCGTATGCGCCTAGTACCCACCTGTAGCATCGTGGGGGCTATAAATGAGGCAAAACCCTCTATGAGATGAGGTTTATAATGCGCCGTCGCAACACGGATAGTATGCAAGAAATGTTCACGCACCTTCCGCACATAATCCAGCAAGGCAGGAAGGTGCAACGCGAGTTGGTCAGCACCCGATATCCCCCGTTCCCACAACAAATAACGCTGATGATATAAATGTATCGCCTGGGCAAAGGCAGCAAAGGGCATACAGCCCGTACGAACGCAGGTAGTGCCATAATCACCATCATGCACCAGCACAAAATTATCGGTTACTTTTTTAACCTCAGAACAAGCACATAAGCCAGCACTCCCCGCCCCGATAATGGCTACATCCACCTGCATTTCCTGGCTATTCTTCATAAGGCCTCCTTATTACAATGAACGCAAGACACTTACGGCAATTGGCACTTGCGTTCTGCACTATACTGCTCACAGTTCAAAAATTGGTTAGGTTGCAATGTGAGCAGACTATGCTTGAGTGCAAGCAATGCTGCATAAAGCAGGAACGCAAAAATAAGGTCTATACTGAAAAAAGGATAAAATACCTATCAGGAAATCGGGCAATACTATCATAACCTCAGTTTTGGATAAGCGCGGCTTATCCAAAACTGAGGTTATGATAGTGCGGTTGCCCTATAGGAAGTTGCCTTCCTCTTTACCGTTCTCTTTTGCGATAGCCACCATTTCTTCCCAGCTCGCAAAGCTTTTACTTCTGCTGCGCCGCCGCGCCGGGCCAGGTTCGTGTGGCTGCATATCGTTTTCGATATCAGCACCCTCTGGTGTCATGGGTAGTGGACTAAATAGCTGTTTCATTGAATAGCTAAATGCATAATCACTGGCAGTTTTTCCGTGATTATCCTGCAGTGTCGAAGAAATTCCTACCGTATTCAGCAGCCACTCCGCTATAGCAGCATAGTTCTCTTGCACCGCAATATGGAGAGCAGAATAGCCCTCTTTGGTTACTGTCTTCATATCTGCACCCTTTTCCTGTAAGTCGTGCAATATACGGATCACCCCCCGACGTGCAACCAGATGCACGAGCCGCTCCCCTTTGTTATTGGAGAGATCATGGAGTACAACCGTGGTGGCAAAATATAACTGCGCCGCCTCTACATCTTTTTTATGGTGTAGCAACACCATCACGGGCGTATTCCCATCCTTGTTCTGAAAATCATAGCGCGGATAAGGTGCATTGCTTAGCAGTGCTAGTGCCGCATCAAGATCACTGATGCCGTCCTCGCTACTCTCTTCAAAACACTGCCGCAATACTGCGGGGGAATGATATTGGCTTTTTTGCTTGGTGGGAGAAATACTACCCTTTCTGGATAGAACATGACTGTTCATTGCACCAAATGTTGAAGCCAGCGGATGCTGCGCTCTCTGAGACACAAAAGATCTTGATTTCATTTTTTGCTACAACACCAGAGGGAGGAGAGAAACATGGTGCCCAGAGCCGGAATCGAACCAGCGACACGAGGATTTTCAGTCCTCTGCTCTACCAACTGAGCTATCTGGGCATCTATATGCGAAAGGAAGGAATGCCAGAACCTTATAAAAGAAAACTTCTAAACGTGCAAGCACAGAGTTGCATCAGGCCATATTTTTTTCATGGGATAAACTGCTCACGGATAATACGCTCTTCCAAACTATGGTCTGGGTCAAATAACAGTTGTAACATCTGGCCTGTTGCTTCCCGCACTTCCACAGAGGCAACATCACGCACTTCGTTAAAATCAGCAGTAGCACTAACGGGGCGTTTATAGGGGGTTATCACCTCAAAACGCACCACCGCCGTATGGGGAAGCAATGCCCCATGCCAACGGCGCGGACGGAATGGGCTAATCGGCGTTAGTGCCAGGATATTAGCACTTATCGGGATAATCGGCCCACCGGCTGAAAGATTATAGGCACTACTGCCTGCCGCTGTTGCCACCAATACCCCATCGGCCACCAATTCCTGCATACGGATAGCATTATCAACATGGATAGCAATTTTAGCCGCCTGGTTAGACTCGCGCAGCAGTGACACTTCATTCACAGCCAATGCCCGGTATTCCTCGCCATTAATGCCAGTGGCCGTCATTTGCAACGGTGCAATTTCGGTCAGTTCCGCCCACTCCAGCCGTTCGAGCAGCTCGTCTTCGGAATAGCGGTTCATCAGAAACCCCACCGTTCCCGAATTCATCGGGTAGAGCGGCACCCTATAATGCATAAAGCGGTGTAGGCTATGCAGCATGAAGCCATCCCCTCCCAGCACCACAATCACATCCACAGGCTGGCCAGCCACCCGATCCATATCCACCAACCCATAGCGTAGGGTCAGGGCACGAAAAGCGGCCTGGGCCTTTACTGTCTTATCCGCAACACATCCTATCTGCGTATATTTATCCACATGACACCTTCATACTATTGATATCAACACCCGATAAATTTGCCTATTTTTTATGCAAACTTCAAGAAATATAAGATATTTCAATATGAGCCACGACTCATCCCAGCATTATACACTGAGTTATCCACCGGTTTTGTGGATAGCTTTACCATTTCTTTACCAGTTGCTGCTATAATGCAATCGCGTTTTTATATCGACACTAAAAAACACCTGCACGCAATAAATGAAGTTTTAGCGTAGCTGATGTTGTACACATGATAAAAGATTTTTCCTAAGTGCTTCTATTAGCGCGAGTTTTTCTCTCAGCACATAGTGAGTAAATTTTATTATATCTATAATACAATAGGTTACCTAATTGCCTATTTTTTGTGCAACATGCAAAAAAATCACGCAATCCCAATACTCCCCCGTTATAGTTCACCTATTATACACCGACTTATCCACAGGTTTCGTGGATAGATTTCACCTTTCCCCTTTCTGGTGAGTGCGTTGCCGCAATTTTTCCCAATAGTCTAGGCGTTTTTTAATCTCACGCTCAAAGCCACGCTCTACCGGCTGGTAATAGCATTGCCGCCCCATTGTTTCCGGGAAATAATTCTGCCCTGAGAAGCCTGCTTCCGTATCATGGTCATAGGCATAGTTTTTACCGTAACCTTCCGCCTTCATCAACGCGGTAGGAGCATTCAGTATATGCTTAGGGGGATGTAATGAGCCATACTGCTTCGCACTCTTACACGAGGCTTTATAGGCCAGATAGGCAGCGTTTGATTTTGGGGCGGTTGCTAGGAATATTACCGCCTGGGCAATCGCCAATTCGCCTTCTGGGCTACCCAGAAAATCATAGGCATCCTTGGCAGCGAGTGCCTGCACCACTGCTTGTGGATCTGCCAGGCCAATATCTTCCACGGCAAAGCGCACCAACCGCCGGACAATATAGAGCGGATCTTCCCCCCCTGCCAGCATACGTGCCAGCCAGTATAGTGCTGCATCAACATCCGAACCGCGGAGTGACTTATGCAAAGCACTCATCAGGTTATAATGGCTATCCTGTGATTTATCATAAAGCGGCATCCGCTTATGGAGTATCTTTCCTAACGCCTCTCTGTCAAGTGGCGTACCGCGTTTAAGCTGAAAGAGCTCTTCACATAAGGAAAGGAGATAACGCCCATCACCATCTGCCATGCCGCATAAGGCGGCACGGGCTTCTGGCATCACCGGCAATACGCGCCCATAATGCCCTTCTGCCTGCATAAGCAAGCCTTCCATATCGTCTAACGAAAGCGCATGTAGCACCAACACCCGACAGCGTGAGAGCAGTGCCGGATTTAGTTCAAAGGAGGGATTTTCAGTGGTTGCCCCCACCAGCGTGACGATACCCGCTTCTATATAGGGCAGGAACACATCCTGCTGGCTACGGTTAAACCGGTGAATTTCATCGACCAGCAGCAGCGTTCCTCTCCCCTTTTTATGGCGTAGTTCCGCCTCAGCAAAAAGCGTGCGCAGTTCGGCAGTACCGTTCACCACCGCAGAAAGTGAGGCAAACTCCATGCCACTTTGCGCTGCCAGGATACGCGCCAGGGTGGTTTTACCACAGCCAGGTGGCCCCCAGAGAATCAGGCTGCTGATACGGCCTGATTCCAGCATCCGCTGGAGTGGGCCAGCTTCTTGCAGAAGATGCGCCTGCCCCACCACATCTTCAAACCTGTGAGGGCGTAAACGCTCTGCCAACGGCACCGGCCCACGGTTTGCGGCAGATTCTTCTTCAGGAAACAGGCTAGCAGACATTATTCAAAACTGAGGTTATTCAATGCGGCATACCGTATCAAAATCGAGGCGCGGATTACGCGGATGCAAGGTTTCCGGCTTACCATAGCCCAGATTGCACAGGAAGTTGGAACGAATACTGGTGCCAGCAAAGAATGTCTCATCAAGCTTCGTATTATCAAAGCCTGACATTGGCCCGCAATCAAGCCCCAACGCACGCGCCGCCACTATCAGATACGCCCCTTGTAATGAGCCGTTGCGGAAGGCCACTTCACGGGCAAAATCTGCATTTCCGGCAAACCAGGAACGTGCATCCGTATGCGGGAACAGCACAGACAGTTCATCATAAAATTCCAGGTCATAGGCAATAATGGCCGTCACCGGTGCTTGCATGGTTTTATCAACATTCCCTGCATCTAGACACGGCTTTAGCTTGGCTTTGGCTTCCTCAGAACGCACAAATACCAACCGCATCGGGCAGCAATTGGCTGAGGTTGGCCCCATTTTAGCTAAGTCATAGAGCTGGTGTAGCAAGGTATCTGGCACCTGTTTTTCCTGCCAGGCACTATAGGTGCGGGCATCGCGGAAAATTGTATCCAGTGCCGTATCAGAAAGTGGGGTATCCATTATATACTGCTCACAGTTCAAGAATTGGTTAGGTTGCAATGTGAGCAGACTATGCT
>CAZXPG010000065.1:0-8274 GCA_964643145.1 uncultured Rickettsiales bacterium | reverse complement strand
TCCCCCCTCAAGGGGGAGGAATTAAGAGGGGTGCCCTCCCCCCTCAAGGGGGAGGGAGTAGGAGAGGTATCCGCTTTGCTCTCCCCTTGAGGGGGGAGGGTATCCGCTTTGCTCCCTCCCCCTTGAGGGGGGAGGGTTGGGGTGGGGGTGTTACTGCTCGTGGGGGTGTTACTGCTCGTGGGGGTGTTACTGCTCGTGGGTGCACCATAATGCAGATCAAATATTTCCGCCGTAAATTTTCCGGCATTATCCACTGGGCAGATAACGGGGATGCTGTTTTCTACGCACAGGGTAAAGTCGTCTTCACCGAAGCCTGGGGCGAGGTGGACAGTGCCGGTGCCATCGCCTTCCAGCACAAAATCGCCGGAAAGGATGCGGAAGGCATATTCGGTATTCTTAAAATAGGGGAATAGTGGTGCGTAGGTGAGGCCGATTAAATCTGCTCCCTTAAACCGCGCCTGTATCGTGTCCCCCAACTCTTTCTCATAGGCGTTAAGGGAAGATTCGGCGATAATATAGCAGATAGTGTCTTTGACGACCGCTACATAATTAATGTCTTTCCCGACTGCCAGTGCCATGTTACTGGGGAGTGTCCAGGGGGTGGTTGTCCAGGCCAGCATTTTATAGGCACTGCATCCTGTTGGAGCAGCTTCAGGTGGGTTATTCAAGCTAAATGCCACCGTTACTGCCTTGCTTTCTTTCTTGCGGTAGGCGTTATCCATACGTGTTTCAAAATTGGAAAGCGGGGTTTCGCAGGCCCAGCTATAAGGCATCACGCGCATGGATTCATACACCAACCCCTTCTCATAAAGCTGCTTAAATGCCCACATGACAGATTCCATATAATTGGTATCCATCGTTTTATAGCTATGCTCAAAATCTACCCAGCGCGCCTGCCTAGTAACATAATCCTTCCATTCCTGCGTATAGCGCATAACGGATTTACGGCAATGCTCGTTGAATTTCTCAATGCCAAACTCGGTGATCTCAATACGGCCGGAAATACCCAGTTCTTTTTCTGCGCCCATTTCGGCGGGTAAACCATGGCAATCCCAGCCGAAGCGCCGCTCCACCTTCTGGCCTTTCATGGTCTGGTAGCGCGCTACAATATCCTTCACAAAGCCGGTAAGCAGATGGCCATAATGCGGCAGGCCGTTGGCAAAAGGCGGGCCATCATAGAATACAAATTCGTTATTATGGCCGTTAATTTCACCAGGGCGGTTGCTGACGGATTGTTGGAATGCGCCTTCCTTTTCCCAGAGAGCAAGGATTTCTGCTTCCAGTTCAGGAAAGTTCGGGCTGCTTGAGGCGGCAGGGTAGGGGGTAGATTTTGTCATGGTTCGGATATGTAATAGGAGCAAAAGCCCCTCTGTGTTAGAGAGGGGCTAGGGATGGTTATGCAATTTCAAATACGGCTTCCACTTCTACCGCAACACCACGGGGAAGCTGGCTGACACCAATGGCGGAACGGGCATGTTCGCCTTTATCGCCAAATACTTCTTTCATCAGGTCGGAGGCGCCATTAGCCACTTGTGGATGCTCAATGAAATCGCCGGTGGAATTGACAAATACCACCAGTTTCACGCAGCGTTTCACCCGTTCTAAATCACCACCACAGGCTTCTTTTAGTTGGCTAATCACGTTTAAGCCACAAGTTCTGGCGGTATTTTTGCCTTGTTCGATGGAAAAATCACGGCCAAGCTGCCCCACATACTCAGAGAGTTCGCCAATACCTAACGGTAACTGCCCAGAGATGAAGACAAGATTCCCTGTTACCACAAAGGGCACATAGCTGGCTGCCGGTTTGCTGGCAGGGGGAAGGGTAATATTACGTGAAGCAAGGGTTTGTTCAATTGACATGCACAATATCCTTTTAGTTTAAGTGTTAGACATAAATGCTAGTTTTTCTACCGTATCGGCAAGTTTCCCAGCAGCATCCGGGTGGCCAAGCTCACGGGCATTATGTGCAGCTTTGGCTAGACTGGAAGGCAGGCCAAGAAATGCCTCAATGCGGGCAGAAAGTGCTTTAGCGGTGAAAGCCTCCTGTGGCATAACCCAGCCACCCTGGTTATTTTCCAGCGTATTGGCGTTATGCATCTGGTGGTTTCCCGTCGCGTGCGGGTAAGGTACCAGTATTACGGGGCGTCCTGCAACAGTAATTTCAGCAATTGTGGAAGCGCCCGCCCGCGAAATAACCAGGTGCGCCGATGCCAAACGGGCAGGCACATCCGTAAAAAATGGTGCAAGATCAGCACTTACATGCATATCGGCATAGGCTTTTCGCACCTCATTAATGCATTCTTTGCGGCATTGCTGGTCAATGCGTAAACGCGCCCGGCAGGCGGCAGGCAGCAGGGCAATGGCTTTGGGGAGAATATCGCTGAACACACGTGCCCCCTGGCTTCCGCCCATAATCAGCAGGCGCAGGCAACCATCCTGCGTCATTTCTGGGTAGGGCATATCACGGATAGCGCGGATGCTGGAACGTACCGGATTGCCAGTCACAACTACTTTAGCAGCATCTTCCTCGCTGAGGTTCTGCATATCGGCAAAAGAGGCAGCAATCAGGTTAACATGTGGCGCAAGATAGGCGTTCACTTTGCCGAGTACCGAGTTCTGTTCATGGATAATGGTGTTAATATTCAGTAAGCGGGCGGCAAGCATGGTGGGGAAAGAAGGATAACCACCAAACCCGACGACGACTTGCGGCTTCAGTTTCTTCAAGATTTTGTAGGCTTGGAATAATCCGGCAGTAATGGCAATAGCCGTAGAGAATTTGCCCAAGATCCCGCCTTGCATGGTGGAAGAGCGGATGACATATTGCATCTCTCCATAAGGATATTTATCGCCAATATAGTGCTGGCAGCGTTTGTCGGTGATAAGCACCGGCTTATGGCCGCGGGCCAGCATTTCCTCCATCAGGGTTTCAGCAGGGAATACATGTCCGCCCGTTCCTCCGGCAGCCAGCACGATGGTGAGTTTTTCTGTCACGCTATAGTCCTATGTTCAAGGTATTATGCTTGAGGTTGTTGATGTTCACCATGCCATAGCGCCTGCGGGTTAAGGCCAGCATCATTCCCATGGCAACGGAAATGGCAAGCATGGATGAGCCGCCATAGCTGATGAAGGGAAGGGTCATGCCTTTGGTGGGGAGTAAATGCAGCGTTACGCCCATATTGATTGCCGCCTGCATACCAAATTGCATCAGCAGTCCAGCCACCGAGAATACGATAAATAAATCTTGCTCTCGCACTATCCGCACGAGTCCACGTAGCACAATAAAGGCATACAGTGCTACCACTAGGATACAGACTATGGTTCCCATCTCTTCCCCTACTACAGCAAAAATAAAGTCTGTATGTGAATCTGGCAAGACTTGTTTTACAGTGCCTTCACCTGGTCCCCTGCCAAACAGGCCGCCTTCCTGGAATGCCTGCATCGAGCGGCGCACCTGGTAGTTGCCGCCTGCGTCAGGGTCAAGGAAGCTGTTAATACGCTGGCGCACATGGGGCAGGAAGGCATAGGCGCCTGATACCCCCACCAGTGCCATGACGGCCACCGCTCCCACCCACAGCATGGAAAGCCCAGCCAGGAACAATTGCCCACCCCAGATGGCCGAGACGGTTACCGTCATGCCAAAATCTGGTTGCAAAATAAGTAGACCAGCAAGTATCGCATATAGGATAGTTGAAATTTTGAAGGAAGGAAAATGGGGATGTTTATAACCTTGTGCCAATATCCAGCCGGTTACTACTGCAAAGAAGGGTTTAATAAATTCTGAGGGTTGTAAGGAAAATCCTCCCAAAGGGATCCAGCGTTTTGCCCCCTTAACTTCGGTTCCCACCAATAATACGGCGACCAGCAGCACCAGGCCAATTACGAAGCCACCCAGTGCAACGCGCCGAATCAATACGGGCGGCATCACGGATACCCCCACCATCATGATCACAGCAAGCAGTAAATAGACCATCTGGCGGCGGACAAAAAAGAAGGGTTCTACCCCAATGCGTTCGGCAACAGCCGGGCTGGCAGTGGCCACCATAATGCCGCTAAAGGCAATGATAATAGCAAGGGCAATCAGCGTAACACGATCAACCGTACCCCACCAGCTTTCAAGAAAATTTTTGTTTTTGCGATGGAAGGTCATTCGAGTGCATGTACCATGGCGCAGAATGCCTCACCACGTGCTTCAAAATTGGCCCATTGATCAAATGAAGCGCAAGCGGGTGAAAGCAAGACAACAGCATCCTGTTTCCCTTCCTGCCTGGCCTGTTGATAGGCGGCTTCCACTGCGTGCTGAAGATTGCCACATTGCGAGAAAGGCACCCTACCTTCCAGGGTATGTGCAAAGGCATCAGCGGCCTCCCCAATCAGAAACGCATGGGCAACACGCGGGAAACAATGTGAAATAGCCGTGATACCACCGGTTTTAGCAACGCCTCCCAGAATCCAGTAGATAGTATCAAAGGAAAGCAAGGCTTTTTCGGCAGCTTCGGCATTGGTGGCCTTGCTGTCGTTAATGAAACGGATGCCGTTTACCTCTTTTACCTGCTGTAAGCGGTGTTGCAGGCCAGGGAAGGTGGTAATGGCCTCTACAATGGTGTTAATATCAATTCCTTGCACGTAACAGGTGGCGATACTGGCGGCGATATTTTCAGTATTATGCTGCCCAGGGAGATGGGGGAGGGGAGGGAGGGGCGTTCCTTCCATATCAGTAGTGTCGATATCGTTATAGAGAATGCCGTCAATAATGCTGATACCCGCTGTCACCCGGTTCTTGGTTGAGAGGGGGATAATGCGGCCTGCATGGCCTTCAGCAAGCAGCGTATCATAGAGTGCACGGGCAGGAGCAGTATCAATAGCAATAATCGCGGTGTCGCTGGCAGTTTGGTTGTTAAAGATGCGGCGTTTAGCAGCAATATAGCCCGCCATGCCACCGTGACGATCAAGATGGTCAGGCGTAATATTCAACACTATAGCCGTATTAAAACGGGTATGGTCAAGCAAGTCAAGCTGATAGGATGATACTTCCAGCACATAAGTGCCATCACGGGCCAGCGGCTCCAGTTCCAGTGCAGGAACCCCTAGATTGCCGCCAATTTCGGTGCGGATCTTAGCGGCTTTTAAGATATGCCCAATCAAGCTGGTGGTGGTGGATTTGCCATTGGTGCCAGTAATGCCAATAAAATTAGCATGAAAATAGGCATTATGAAGTAGCTCAATATCACACACTACAGGCACGCCAGCCTGTTGTGCAGCAAGCACGACAGGGTGCGGTGTTGGATGGGTGAACGGGATGCCTGGGCTCAAGACAAGGGCAGCAATACTATCCCACTTATAACTGGCTGGGTCTACCAGGTTTCTATGCAGTGCCAATACCACATAAGCAGGCCTGGATTCAGTGAGCAGTGCCTCCCTGCTTGCAGGGTTGTCATCCCAGGCGAGCACCGAGGCCCTTCCGGCTTTCAGTGCGCGTAACACAGAAGTGCCCGATTTGCCAAGGCCAAACACAGCAACCCGCAGCCCTCTATAGGTAGAGATATCAATCATGTTATATGTGTAACCTCAGTTTTGGATAAGCTATGCTTATCCAAAACTGAGGTTATGTGTATGTGGTTAAATGCAGTA
Source organism: uncultured Rickettsiales bacterium (assembly GCA_964643145.1). Classification (GTDB taxonomy): domain Bacteria; phylum Pseudomonadota; class Alphaproteobacteria; order Rickettsiales; family Arcanibacteraceae; genus CAZXPG01. The sequence continues at coordinate 2,646 of CAZXPG010000065.1, read as the reverse complement.
ATAACGATTTACTCTGAAAGCTTACTATAGTTAGCGAGGTAATTCAAGGACAAGTCGAGCAATCCGCTCAGCTGCATTGGGCTTTATGCAGCAGGTAATGGTCGGCCAGCACGCAGGCAAGCATAGCCTCGCCTACAGGAACGGCGCGGATGCCCACGCAGGGGTCATGCCGTCCTTTTGTGCGTACCTCTATTTCATTGCCGTGAACATCAACGCTTGGTATAGGAAGCAGCATAGAGCTGGTTGGCTTCACCGCAAAACGGACAACAACATCTTGCCCACTGGAGATACCACCTAAAATGCCGCCCGCGCGGTTGGATAAGAAGGTAACATTGCCGTTTTCCATACGCATAGCATCAGAATTGTTTTCCCCACGTAATGACGCAGCCTCAAACCCCGCACCAATTTCCACGCCCTTCACGGCGTTAATGCTCATCATGGCTTTGGCAATATCAGCATCGAGTTTATCATAGACGGGGTTGCCCCAGCCTGCTGGCACGCCTGTGGCCACCACTTCAATCACGGCCCCCACGGAAGAGCCTTCTTTGCGGATTGCATCCAGATAGGTCTCAAGCTGGGCGGCCAGGGCCTGGTCTGGGCACCAGAATGGGTTTTGCTCCACCTGCTGCCAATCCCACTGGCTGTAATCAACAGTCTCGCTTCCCATTCGCACTAGCGCGCCCCGTATCTGGATGCGCTCTCCTAAAATCTTGCGTGCAACAGCACCGGCTGCCACACGCATAGCAGTTTCACGAGCACTTGACCTACCGCCACCACGATAATCACGAATACCGTATTTCTGCATGTAGGTGTAATCTGCATGGCCTGGCCGGAAGCTGTCTTTAATCTCGCTATAATCCTTAGAGCGCTGGTCTTCATTGTCAATGACCAGGCTGATAGGCGTGCCGGTAGTCATGCCTTCAAACACGCCGGAAAGAATCCGTACCGTGTCGCTTTCCTGCCGCTGAGTGGTGAAACGCGATTGGCCTGGCTTGCGCCTGTTTAGCCAGAACTGAATATCTTCCTCGGCGAGTGGAATACGCGGCGGTACACCATCTATCACACAGCCAATAGCCTCCCCATGGCTTTCGCCCCAGGTGGTAAAACGAAAAAGATGCCCAAAACTATTGCCTGACATGGTTCCACTAAACTCCCATTCTACACTGTTGCTATATCGGGGGCGTCGGCGGCTTTCATGCCTACTACATGGTAGCCACAATCGACATAAATTACTTCCCCCGTAGTGCCACTGGCAAGATCGCTGGCGAGATAGACACCCGCTCCACCTACATCCTGAATAGTGGTGTTGCGCTTTAACGGGGCATTATATTCGTTCCACTTCAGGATATAGCGGAAATCGCCAATGCCAGAAGCTGCTAGTGTTTTAATCGGCCCTGCCGAAATGGCATTGACGCGGATGTTTTTTCCGCCCAAGTCGGAAGCCAGGTAACGCACGCTGGCCTCTAATGCCGCTTTGGCGACGCCCATCACATTATAATGTGGCATCACCCGTTCAGCCCCGTGATAGGTGAGGGTGATCATGCTGCCGCCATTGGTCATCAGCGGTTCAGCGCGTTTAGCCAGCGCGGTGAAGGAATAGCAGGAGATGTTGAGGCTAGTAGTGAAATTCTCAAGCGAGGTATCAATATAGCGGCCCTTCAATTCGTTTTTATCGGAGAAGGCAATCGCATGTACCAGAAAATCGAGCCTGCCCCATTCACGTTCCAGCGTAGCAAATACCGCATCCATGCTGGCATTATCGGTGACATCACAGGGCAGCACCAGATGCGCGCCAAGGGAATCAGCCAGTGGCCTAATACGTTTAAGTAGGGCTTCCCCCTGATAGGTAAAAGCCAGTTCTGCCCCTTGGGCTGCTGCTGCTTCGGCAATGCCCCAGGCAATCGATTTATCGTTGGCTACGCCCATAATAAGCCCACGCTTACCCTGTAAGAGCGTGCCTTTTAATGCTTGTGGCAATGTTTCTTCGTCTGCAACAGGTGCTGTCATGCAAAATATCCTATAGGGTAAGAAAAAACGGGAAAAGCATAGCAATCATCTTTTCCCGTTCATGATAGTGGAAATAGTGTATTACTGTGCGATCTGCCACGTGCCATCAGGCTGACGACATGCTTTCCCATATGCGTGCTGGGAACGGCCATCAACGGTAATAGTCTGGGTATATTCACGGCAGTTCATCCCACTCATTTGATAGGTGCGTGTTGGGGTGACTGTGCCCGAATTGCCGGTATCGGGGTTCGTCCAGGTGCTGACCTGGCCAGTAGGAGCAGTTTCCAGGGTTTGTTGGGTAGTGCGTGTGGCATATTGCTGGTCGATTTTATCCAGCGAACCACCGAGAGAATTGCCTAGTGCCGCACCGGCCACCGTGCCAAGCGCGATCATGGCGACATTCCCCGCCCCTTTGCCAAACTGGGAACCGGCAGCAGCACCACCGGCCGCTCCCATTACCGTGCCAATTTGTGCTTTGGTGATAGGGCCGCCCATGTCAGTACAGGCGGTAATTAACAGCCCCGTCAAACCAACGGCTATTGCTTTCTTTATATTCATAGCGAAAAACCTGCAATCAAAAATGTTATACTGCTCACAGTTCAAGAATTGGTTAGGTTGCAATGTGAGCAGTATATGCTC
>CAZXPG010000064.1:0-8333 GCA_964643145.1 uncultured Rickettsiales bacterium | reverse complement strand
TACACTATGATAGGAAGCCTTTGGCTTCCTATCATAGAATTAACGTTATTATTTTTCAATAACATGTCAGTTTTGGATAAGCAAAGCTTATCCAAAACTGAGGTTAACTACATAGGGAAAAGAAATGAAACCACTAATTGCGCAGAAAAGTGCCCCTTTGCAGGGCACCGTGACAGTAGCCGGTGATAAATCGGTATCGCACCGCGCCCTGATGCTGGCATCACAGGCGATAGGCACATCATCAATTCACGGGCTGCTGCTGGGGGAAGATGTGCTGCATACGGCGGATGCATTACGGGCATTGGGTGTTGTGATTACCACTGATGCACACGGTGTCTGGCATGTGGAAGGTGTAGGCGTTGGCGGCTTGCGAGAGGCCGATAATGTGATTGATATGGGCAATTCTGGCACAGCGGTGCGCTTGATGATGGGGTTGGTGGCATCCTATAGCTTTACCACCTTCTTCACCGGCGATAAAAGCCTACGCTCGCGGCCAATGGCACGTGTAACCCAGCCGCTTGCCATGATGGGGGCGCAGTTTGTTGCGCGAGAGAAGGGGCGTTTGCCGCTGGTGGTTATGGGCACGGATGCATTATTGCCTATCCGTTATAGCTTGCCGGTGCCTTCGGCGCAGGTGAAATCGGCTATCCTGCTGGCTGGGCTAAACACCGTAGGCAACACTACCGTGATTGAAACTGAAGCAACGCGTGATCATACCGAGCGGATGCTCTCCTATTTCGGGGCGGAAGTAGTGGTCACACATACCGAAGAGGGCAAAGAAATCACCCTGAAAGGCCATCCTTCCCTGATAGCCAATAGCATCTATGTGCCAGGCGATCCGTCCTCAGCGGCATTCCTGGTGGTTGCAGCCCTGATAACGGCAGGGTCGGAACTGGTAATTGAGAATGTGTGCGTGAACCCACTACGTATTGGGCTTTACCAGACCTTGCAGGAAATGGGCGGGGATATTACCTTCCTGAACCTAAGGCAGGTGGCAGGCGAAGAGATTGCTGATATCCGTGTGCGTGCAAGCCGCCTGCATGGGGTGGAAGTGCCTGCCAGCCGTGCCCCTTCCATGATTGATGAATATCCCATTCTGAGCGTGGCTGCCGCTTATGCACAAGGCAGAACCACCATGTATGGCCTGGCCGAGTTGAAAGCAAAAGAAAGCAACCGCCTGAGTGCTGTTGCCCAAGGGCTTAATGTGTGTGGTGTGGAATATGTGGAAGGCGAAGACTCGCTTATTGTTGAGGGTGGTGATGGCATTGTGCCAGGTGGTGGGACAGTGGCTACCTCTATGGACCATCGTATTGCTATGGCATTCTTGGTGTTGGGTGGAGTTGCAAGCCAACCCATAGTGGTAGACGATGGTAGTATGATCGCTACTAGCTTTCCGCAATTTACTACACTAATGAATAGTATAGGTGCAGCATTGCGTGACGGGGTGCCCGCATGAAGAAAAGGCTGGTGATTGCAATAGACGGCCCTGCTGCTTCGGGTAAGGGCACATTGGCACGCAAGCTGGCTGCCCATTATGGCTTGCCCTATCTCGATACCGGTAAGCTTTATCGTGCTGTGGCCTTTGCGGTGCTTGCCGCCGGTGAACGGCCTGATAACCACGCGGCTGCCATACGGGCGGCACAGACCCTTGATGTTGCCTCTCTTGCTAATCTGCGCCTTGCTGAAGAGCAGATAGGAAAAGCCGCTTCGATAGTGGCAAGCATCCCCGAAGTGCGGGCGGCACTACTTGACTTCCAGCGTCATTTTGCTGCACGTCCTGAAGGAGCGGTGCTAGATGGGCGTGATATTGGCACCGTGATCTGTCCAAATGCGGATATAAAGTTTTTTATTGAGGCTGCTATTGAAGTGCGGGCTAAACGGCGTTATAACGAATTACGGGAAAAAGCCTATGCGGTCGCCTACGATGCTATACTCCAAGATCTTGCCGAGCGCGACATGCGTGATAAAGCGCGCAGTGATGCGCCCTTGCTTGCCGCCCCTGATGCCATCGTTATTGACACTAGTGCTATGAATGCGGAGCAGGTGTTAGCCTTTGCAGTGCAGCATATAGAAAGTTAGTATTGCAAAATATGCTTTAATTGCGTAAGAAGGCTTGAAAGTTATAATAATACTATTATTTTAAGAATGAGTCGCACTTTTATTCCGAGTGTATATGTTCAACATTAACTAAAGCGGGCGGCCCGTGCTGGCCGTGTGTTTCCCCGCAAGGATTTTTATTATGTCAAACCGCAATGTAGCAGCAGTAGAAGATAGTTTCTCAACAGGCGAAAGTTTTGCCGAATTATTCGAGCAATCCACAAGGGAAGGAAAAAAGGAAGGCACTATTGTCAAGGGAGAGGTTATCGCCATTGAGAATGATGTCGCCGTCATTGATATTGGCCTTAAAACAGAAGGGCGTGTGCCACTCAGGGAATTTGCGGTCAATGGCGTGATTCCTACGCTTAATGTTGGCGATCAGGTGGAAGTCTATTTAGAGCGGATTGAGAACCGTAACGGCAAGACTATTCTTAGTCGTGAGAAAGCATTGCGTGAAGAATCCTGGAATGCCTTGGAGCGGGCACTTGATAGTGGCTCTCATGTACTTGGCACGATTTTTGGCAAAGTCAAAGGTGGTTTCACCGTGGATATTGGTGGTGTTGTGGCGTTCTTGCCTGGTAGCCAGGTTGATATCCGTCCGGTGAAAGATATCACCCCGCTGATGGGTATCCAACAGCCATTCCAGATTCTGAAAATGGATCGTAAACAAGATAATATTGTTGTATCACGCCGCGCTATCCTGGAAGAATCACGTGTAGAAGCCCGTAATGAACTGCTTGCACAAATTGAAGAAGGCCAGGTGTTAGAAGGTGCAGTCAAAAATATCACCGACTATGGTGCATTTATCGACTTAGGCAGTGTAGATGGCCTGCTGCATGTGACAGATATCTCCTGGAGCCGTATCAGCCATCCTTCTGAGGTGCTGAGCCTTGGCCAGACTATTAAAGTACAGGTGATTAAATATAATGCGGAGACTAAGCGTATTTCGCTTGGCATGAAACAATTGGAAAGCAATCCGTGGGATGGTATTGAGCAACGTTACCCACGTGGTGCCAAATTCACCGGTAAAGTGAGCAATATCACCGATTACGGCGCGTTTATTGAGCTTGAGCCTGGTATTGAAGGATTGGTGCATGTGTCTGAAATCAGTTGGACTAAAGGCAATATACACCCACGCAAGCTGCTTTCTATTGGCCAGGAAGTGTCCTTTATTGTTCTGGATATTGATGCCGCCAAACACCGTATTAGCTTAGGCATGAAGCAATGCGAAGATAATCCTTGGGAAAATTTCGCTGCTAAATATCCGGTAGGTAGCCTGGTTGAAGGGGAAGTCAAAAATATCGTTGATTTTGGTCTGTTCGTTGGTTTTGAAAATGGCATTGACGGTCTGGTGCATGTTTCCGACCTGGCTTGGAGCGAAGATGCGCTGGAAGAACTAAAAAAATACAAGAAAGACGATAAAGTTCAAGCGGTTGTGTTGGCTATTGATGTTGCAAAAGAGCGTATCAGCTTAGGCGTGAAGCAGCTTGGTAGCAATCCTTTTGAAGGTGCGCTGGCCGATTTGAAAAAAGGCGGTGCCGTAACGTGTACCGTCACTGCGGTTAAAGAGGATGGTATTGAAGTATCCGTAAGGGATGGTTTAACCAGCTTCATCAAAAAGGGCGATCTCTCCAATGATCGTATTGAGCAGCGTGCTGACCGTTTTGCTGTAGGTGATAGGGTGGATGCCAAAATTGTCTCCCTGGATAAGAACAGCCACAAAATTACGCTGTCTATCAAAGCCTTAGAAGCAGAAGAACAGAAAAAAGCTATTGCTGAATATGGTTCAGCAGATAGCGGTGCCAGCCTTGGCGATATTCTGGGTGCTGCTCTTACTAAAGCGGAAGATAGCGCACGCGGCTAATCTTACTGCTTTCCTACCCCTCCTCTTTTTAAAGGGGAGGGGATATCTTTCCTTCCTGTTACATAGTGACCATGATGCCTCTTGCTGCTGATAGTTTACTCGACCGAATCAAGTTGAAAACACAGGTAAGGCGGTGGCGTTTTCTCACCATATCTATTCTGCTGCTGCTTGCTTTTGTGCTGTTGAATAAACCTTCTTCGGGTTTGATGGGCATAGAGAAGGGGTTCGTTGCACGGATTTCTGTCAATGATATCATCACAGAAAGCAAAGAGCGTGATGATATTCTAGCGCGTGTTGCCAAGAATAATGCTATTAAAGCCGTGATCGTGCGTATTAACAGCCCTGGTGGTACGGTGGTGGGGGGGGAAACCCTCTATGAATCGCTGCGTGACATCGCCAAGAAAAAGCCTGTGGTAGCGGTGATGGAAAGTGTTGCTGCTTCAGGCGGTTATATGGCAGCACTGGGGGCTGATATGATTTTTGCCCATAGGGGCACGATTACTGGCTCTATTGGTGTTGTGCTGCAAACCGCCGAATTCACGGAACTGGCGGATAAGGTGGGAGTTAGATTCCTCACCTTTAAATCGGGACCTTTGAAAGCCGTTCCTTCCCCTTTTGAGAAATTGCCACCGGAAGGCCGAGAGGCGATTCAGTCGAGCGTGGAAGATACGTATAACCTTTTCGTGGATATGGTGGCAGAGCGTCGTAACCTGCCACGCGATACGGTGTTAAAACTTGCTGACGGGCGGGTTTACACGGGCGGGCAGGCATTCTCCCATAAGTTGGTGGATATGATTGGCAGCGAAAAGGATGCGCGCATATGGTTGGAAAAAGAGAAGAAAATTTCTGCGTCCCTAGATGTAAAAGATGTTGAACTTAGCGAGAAAAAAGGGTTTATTGAGAACCTGCTTTCCTCCTTTTCCTTTATGGGCAGTAGCTTGCTGGCTCCTCCGGTATCTACGGGCCTGTATGCGCTTTGGAAGCCATAATACATAAGAGGAAATAATAAATAACCTCCGCTCTTTTATAGGGCTTTGCTTATAAAGAACGGAGCTTCACCATACTAATAGGACTAAACAGGGACATCATGACAAAGTCAGAGCTGATAAAAAAATTAGCCAAACGGCATAAAGGGCTCTATCAGAAAGATATTAGCAGGCTGGTAGATATTGTGTTTGAAGAACTGGTTGTAGCACTTGAGCGCGGTGATAGGGTTGAGTTGCGTGGTTTTGGTGCCTTCTCTGTACGGCGGCGTGCATCCCGTTTGGCGCGCAACCCACGTACTAATAAATCGGTAAGGTTGGGCGAGCGCGTTGTCCCGTATTTCCGCGCAGGGAAGAACCTACGTGCCCGTGTGAATGGCGAAAAACTAGAGGCATAGCACTGTCCGGCTTCTGCAACTGATCACTGTCGATCCCTATAAGTTCAGTATTGTGCTCTTGCTACCTGTGGGTTACTATACAACCTCTATACTGAAAATTCCTTTTCAGAATAACTGTTGCTTGTATAATTCTGGGTATCTTCATGCGTATTAAAATGCTTTCTCCGGTAACGATTAACCGTATTGCCGCGGGTGAGGTGATTGAACGCCCTGCCTCTGCTGTAAAAGAGCTGGTGGAGAATGCTATTGACGCTGGGGCAAGGCAGGTGGATGTAGTGCTGCATCAGGGGGGGCGCAACCTGATTGCCGTCACCGATGATGGCTGCGGCATGACGCGTGACGAGTTGGAAATGGCGGTGGAGCGTCATACCACCTCTAAGCTGAATGAAGATGATTTATTGGATATCCGCCATTTCGGCTTTCGGGGAGAAGCTTTGCCTTCCATTGGCTCGGTCAGCCGGATGACCATTACCAGCCGCAGGCAGGGAACGGAAATGGCCTGGGCGCTCACAGTCAGCGGCGGCGAGAAGGCAAACCCAATGCCTGCCTCATTAGCGGAAGGCACCAAAATCGAAGTGCGGGACCTATTTTTTGCCACACCTGCACGGTTAAAATTCCTAAAAAGTGAACGGGTGGAGCAGCAACATGCGGTGGAAATCATCACTCGGCTGGCAATGGCGCATCCGGAAGTAGCGTTTTCATTAAGCAATGAAAACCGCAGCTTGCTTAGAGCCCCGGCCACGCAGGGCAGCATGCGTGAGAGGCGGCTGGCACGGCTTAGCACACTGCTTGGTGAGGCATTCCGCGATAATACCCTGCTGGTTGAGGCAGAGCGTGAGGGGGTGCGGCTTTCGGGCTATATTGGCCTGCCGACATTTAACCGTGGCACCGCCTCCGAACAATATCTGTTTGTCAATAACCGGCCGGTGCGCGACAAGGTGCTGCTGGGTGCAACGAAAGCGGCCTATCTTGATTTCTTAGCGCGTGACCGCCACCCAGTGCTGGCGCTGTTTATAGATATCCCGCTTGCGGAGGTGGATGTTAATGTGCACCCCACCAAAGCGGAAGTGCGCTTTAGAAATAGCGGCACCGTGCATGGCTTAATGTGCGGTGCACTGAAAAATACGCTGCAACAGGCAGGTCATCGTGCCGCAACCACTGTTGCCCATGCGGCACTTGACAGTTTTACACCGCGCATTGCCCCCAAACCTGTAGTGCAGCCAAGCCTTAGCTATAATGCCCCACGCATCTCGCCGGAAGTTAAGGAGCAGAGTTTCACCTATCAGGCACCCAGCAGCTATTATCCTGCACCTGCCCCCAAAGAGGTGCCCACTCCCCCGCCTGTGGAGGAAATACGCGCTGATTATCCGCTAGGGCAGGCAAAGTGCCAGTTGCATAGCACCTATATTGTAGCAGAAACCCAAAGTGGCATAGTGGTGGTCGATCAACATGCTGCCCATGAACGGTTGGTCTATGAACGGATGAAGCAAGCCAGGGCAGCGCAACAAGTAGCAACACAGCATCTGCTCATTCCTGAGATTGTCGAATTGAAAGAGAATATTTTCGACAGGTTGCTTGCCTGCCGCGACCAACTGGCCGGGCTTGGGTTGGTCTTTGAGGTATTTGGGACAAACGCCGTCATGGTACGGGAGACTCCCCCCCTGCTTGGCCCGGTGCATGCTGCAAAGCTGGTGCGGGATATTGGCGATGATCTACTGGAATATAATGAGGGAGTGACACTTGCCGAAATGCTGGAGCATGTGCTGGAAACTATGGCCTGTCATGGCAGCGTACGCGCTGGCCGGGTGATGAACATACAGGAAATGAACGCCCTGCTACGCGAGATGGAAGCTACCCCCCATTCCGGCCAATGCAACCATGGCCGCCCGACCTATGTTGAATTGAAGCGCGAGGATTTGGAGAAATTATTTGGTAGGAGGTGAGGAAGGGAGTCTAGACTCTATACTCCCTCTAAATACCCCTGTAACCTTCCTTCTCTTGCATATACTTCCCGTGCTTCGTGTAATGTTGCAGGCAGCATGGGCAGGGCATATTGGGGGTGGGAGGCGTCGCCATAGATTTTAGCAGGAGCCGGGATAGCGTGGCGGATACCATAATGCATACCGGCTAAAATAGCGGCAATTAATAGATGCGGATCCGCTTCTGCGCCAGCCAGGCGATGTTCAATTCGCCGGTTTTCCGGTGGGCTGAGAGGGATACGTAGCGCGGTAGTGCGGTTATTTCCTCCCCAGCTTACCGTTGTCGGCGCATTACTATGTTTTACGAAACGCGCATAGGAAGCTTCATACGGTGCAGCTATCCACATCATTTCCGGCATGGTGGCGCATAGGCCGGAAATGGCATGAAGCAGGATGGCAGGGTCATCTTCCCCCTGTTTGGCAAACAGGTTATGACCATTTGAGCCAAATAGGTTGATATGGATATGGATACTGCTTCCAGGTTCATCGTTATAGGGTTTGGCAGCAAAGAGCGCGGTGGCCTGATGTGTGTGCGCCGTTTCCGCTATAATATCCCTAGCACGCACCAGCGTATCAGCCAGCAGTAGCGGGTCAGCGGTAGGTGAAATCTGAATCTCATATTGCCCCTTCCCCCGCTCTTTCTCCACCTCCCCCACGGTAAGGGGAAGCATCTTGCAGGTGTTAGAGAGCGCAGAAAGCAGGGGTGTTTCGGGGGTGCCAGAAGGAAGGGAGAGATAGAATTCAATCTCGGCGGCAATAAGCATGGTGCAATTTCCCACTTCTCTCAGCTTGTCAGCAAGCGTGGCAAGAAGCGGAAACTGCACCATCATAGTTTAACCTCAGTTTTTTATAAGCTTTGCTTATCCAAAACTGGCATAATATTGAAAAATAATGTCAAAAAGCGTCGTTTTTGCTATTATACTGAAACCACTTGAAGAGTGGTTTCAGTATATTCCTTATTTTTGCGTTCCTGCATTATGTATCTTTAGATACATAATGCAGGGGGAAATGC
>CAZXPG010000063.1:0-8371 GCA_964643145.1 uncultured Rickettsiales bacterium | reverse complement strand
TTTTTCAAATAGTTGACAGTTTTGGATAAGCGTAGCTTATCCAAAACTGAGGTTGATTAACATTTAATGACGCGTAACAACTATGCCTTATAAGAACTTACTTTCTCCTATTGAAGATGTCATTCAAGATGCCTGGCAAGGGAAAATGTTTATCCTGGTGGATGATGAAAACCGTGAGAATGAAGGGGATCTGGTGATTCCAGCCGAGATGGCTACAGCGGAGGCTATCAACTTCATGGCGAAATATGGGCGCGGGCTGATTTGCCTATCCCTCACTCGGGAACGGGTGGAGCAGCTTGGGTTGCCATTGATGTCGCGTTATAATAGTTCCCGTCATGAGACGGCCTTTACGGTGTCGATTGAAGCAAGGGAAGGGGTAACAACCGGTATTTCCGCAGCCGACAGGGCGCAAACGGTAGCGGTGGCAATTAATCCACAGAAAGGGGCGGCCGATATTTGTACGCCTGGCCATGTGTTCCCATTGGTTGCACGCGATGGTGGTGTGTTGGTGCGGGCAGGCCATACGGAAGCGGCCGTGGATATTGCACGGCTGGCGGGGTTGAACCCTGCTGGGGTGATCTGTGAAATTATGAATGATGACGGTACCATGGCGCGGATGCCGGATTTAATCGCTTTTGCCAAACAGCACCAATTGAAAATTGCCACCATTGCCGATCTTATTTCCTACCGCAGGCGGCATGACCATTATGTAAAACGTATCGCAGAAGCCCCATTCCACAGCCGTTATGGTGGGGAATTTACCATGTTGGTCTATGCCAACACCTTGCATTATGCCGAGCATATTGTGCTGATGAAAGGGAAGGTGGATCCGGCAAAGCCGATGCTGGTGCGGATGCATGCGTTGAACATCCTGCCCGATGTGCTAGGCGATACGCATGATGGCAAAGAATACGAGTTACATCAGGCGATGCAGATCATTGCTGATGAAGATGAAGGGATTATTGTGCTATTGCGTGATCTCAATAAAACGACCGTGTCAGATACGATAAAGAAACGTCATTATGAGATGGAAGACCAGGCAGGTGATTTGCGCGATTATGGGATTGGCGCGCAGATTCTGCTTGATCTGGGCGTGAAAGATATGGTGCTGCTGTCCAACTCCCACCGTATGATTGTGGGGTTGGAAGGGTACGGGCTTAAAGTGAGCGGTTACCGGGGGATCGCGGGGTAAGGGAGGGGGCTGTAAAATTACAGCATCCCCAGTGCTTGCTTGTATAAATCGAGCAATGTTTCCTGCTCTTCCATTTCTGACTTGTCAAGTTTGCGCAGGCGGACAATCTGGCGCATGATTTTCACGTCAAAGCCGTTGCCTTTAGCTTCGGCATAGACATCGGTAATATCACTGGCAATGCCAGCTTTTTCTTCTTCCAGCCGTTCAATCCGCTCAATATATTGCCGCAGGTAATCGCCCGAGATACCTTCTATATCTGCCATAAAAAATCTCCTTGTCATTTTCGCACGTGAATAAAGGCTGGTTGTATCAAAAAAACCTAAAAAGGGGAAGTAAATTCGTTGCGGTGTTGTGGTGTTGGTGATAGCTTACAGGCTTGATGGTATAATTTCTCTAAGGGTATTGCTGCTTGTATGAAAAACTCTCCCTTTGTTGCTATTGTTTTGGTTGCGTCCGTGTTGTTTTCAGCATCATCGGTGCTCGCTGATGCGACACTCACCAAACCCGCTTTTTTGATCGACCCGTTGCACACAGAAAAGACGCTGGCTAAAACGCCGGTAAAAGGGATGTTGCCGGTAAAAGACGCTGCGGAAGCGTGCGCGCTGGTTAACGCCAAGAAACAGTATAGTTTACAAGAAGTGTTGACGATAGCACTATGCCATAACCCTACCACACGGCAGACCTGGGCAACCGCTAAGGCGCGTGCGGCGGAACTGGGAGCCAGCCGTTCGGGCTATCTGCCGACTATCAGCGGTTCTGCGCCACTTTCCTGGCAGGATACCCATATTGATGGGGCGGGGGGAACAACCCATGAACGGACATTTAATACCACTATATCGGTTAATTATTTGCTGTTTGATTTCAGTCGTGAAGCCACGGTAGAGAATTTCCGCCAGCAGCTTAAAGCCGCTAATTGGGGGCAGGATGCGGCACTCCAGGATGTGCTGCTTTCAGCATTCACCGCCTATTACCAGCTTTTTTCCCTACAAGAGGCGGTGGAATCGAACAAGCAGGCGGAAGCCTATAGTTTGGAAAATCTGAAGGCTGCCACGGCCCGTTTAGAAGTAGGGGTGGCGACGCTGGCCGATAAATTACAGGCAGAAACCGCCTATGCGCAGGCCACGCTTAACCGTGTGCGTTCAGAAGGTGATGCACGGGTGGCAATGGGTAATCTGGCGAATGTGATGGGCTTAGAGGCTGATGCCGAGTTTGCCGTTGTTCCACCCGAAATGGCGCAGCCAGATGCCAAGCAGGAGCTGGGTATTAAGGCATTAATCGAACAGGCCATGAAAGCGCGGCCGGATATGCGAGAGGCAGAAGCACAGGTGAAGGCCGCCCGGGCGAATGTACAGGCTGTTCGTGGAGAAGGATTGCCCAGCCTGTCGCTGGTGGGGGGCTATAACACAGCGCGTTCAACAATGGAGGCTGATAGGCGTGGTTCTGTGATTGGTGTAACAGCCAGCTTCCCGTTATTTAGCGGTTTTAACATCCATTATCGCACCCAAGCGGCACGTGCGCTACTGGAAAACCAGATAGCACTGCGTGACCAGGTGAAGAACCAGGTGGCGCTGGATGTATGGAGCAGTTATTATAACCTGGAAACGGAAAGGGAGGCGCTGAAAGCCAGTGCTGCGCTTCTTAAAAGCGCTACAGAATCGGAGAAGGTGGCACGTGAACGCTACAAGGCAGGGGTAGGTGATATTCTGGAGTTACTCAATGCAGAAACTGAACTGGCCAATGCCCGTTTGCAGCATATCCAGTCACGTTATAACTGGTATATCGCTAAAGCGACACTGGCCCGGGCATTGGGGGTGCTGAAATTGTAGGGGCTTATAGATCCACAAAATCCGCCGCAGTAATGGTGGTGGGGTCTGTAACGCCTACCAGTGCCACAATCAGGAACTTGATATAATCGGAACCATCACCGGCAATAGCACTGTCGCTTGCCACGCGCAGGAATATCATGGTGCCGTCTATTATGTTATCGCCAGTAAGATCGTATTTAATAGCGGCGAATTCGCCTTGTTCATCCAGGTTGGCAAGCCCGCTTTCCCCATCATACTCCAGCATGAAGATATCAGCCATAACATGTAACGTAGTGCCGTTACCTCCAACCCCTCCAACGATAGAGTCGTCATAGGTAGCACTTGCACTGTTATCCCCCACGCTGAAACTGGCCGTGCCAATATCTGCTGCGATTTTATCGGTGCCAACGACGAAATCCTGTATGGCATCCACATACCAGACGTGAGAGTTTACATCTCCCTGCACCCCCGATTCCGCTGTTTTATCAAAACGGAACATATCTGCGCCGTTGCCGCCGGTTAAGACATCAGCCCCCATACCGCCAATCAGCGTATCATCACCTTCACCGCCAATCAGTGTATCGGTGCCAGCACCACCCAGCAGCAGGTCGTTATTATCACCACCATTTATACTATCATCACCAGCGGCACCTTTGATATAATCATTGCCTGCGCCGCCAGTTACCACGTCATCGCCCTGCCCGGCAATGATGGTATCGGCAGAGGCACTGCCTGCCAGTGTGTTAGAGGCAGAGGTGCCGAGCACATTCACGGATTCTGTCAGGTTGCTGCCATAAATCACATAAGCCTGCCCGCTATTGGAGCCGTTCGGGGCGGCATTATTCGCACCCACAATAAGATCATCGAAACCATCACCGTTAATATCACCACCGCCGCTGACGCTGCGCCCAGCATGATCACCGTCTGTTATGCCGTCAATGATAAAGCCATCTGAGGCAGACAGGGTGGATAGGTCAATGGTTGCATCAAAGGCGGTAGTCTTGCCGTAAAGCACATAGGCATGGCCAGCATCTGGGCTGCTGGCGGTGGAGTAGGTGCCGATAATGAAATCATCCACCCCATCGCCATTCACATCTCCGGCACTGCTGACCGCAAAGCCGGTTTCATCATAATCATTCACGCCGGTGACTTTAAAGCCATTAGTGCCATCAAGGTCAGCCAGATTAAAAGAGCCTGAGGTCGTGCTGAAATCACTTTTGCCAAACACCACATAGGCAGAGCCAGCACCTTCGGAGCCACCACTCACTGTGTTATCCTCTATTGCGCCAATCACCAGGTCGTCATAACCATCATGGTTAATATCGCCTGCGCTATAGACCGAACGGCCGGAACGGCTATCAACATTTTCGCCGTTAATCATAAAGCCATTAGTGCCGTTCAAGTTCGTAAGATCATAGGGGTCAGCACTTCCCAGTGTGGCAGAAGTGCCAAATATCACATAGGTTTTTCCGGCATTGGTAGTGCTGTTCGGGTCGGCAATGTTGGCACCCACAATTAAATCATCCAGCCCATCGCCGTTAATATCGCCAGCACTGCTGACCGAAACCCCTAACTGGCCGCCTGCATCGCCAGTGATATAGAAGCCATTGGAACCATCAAGGCTGCTAATGTTAAAAGAACCCATCGTTGCACTGAAATCCGCCTTACCAAACAGCACATAGGCCCGTCCGGTCAGGCTGGAATAGTTATTGGCTCCCATCACCACATCATCATAGCCATCACCGTTAAAATCGCCCACGCTGCCGACAGAAAAGCCTAGCTGATCGCTGGCGGTTGTACCGTTTATCGCAAAACCAGTAGAGCCGTCAAGGCTGGAAAGGTCAAGCGCACCACTGGTGCCACTAAAATCAGTTTTGCCAAACACCACATAGGCCTGCCCGCTGAGGCTGTTGTGGTTTGGGTCTGCCAGGTCAGCACCGATAATCAAGTCACCAATACCGTCACCATTCACATCGCCAGCATTGCTGACGGAAATCCCGGCATAGTCGTTATTTACACAGCCGTTCAGCACGAACCCATTACTGCCATTAAGTGCGCTGAGATCAAACGATGTGCTGAAACTGCTTGTTTTGCCAAATATCACATAGCTATAGCCTGTGCCAATCGTAATGCTATTGTCATACCGCACTTGCGGCGCGCCAAGCAGTATGTCGTCTATCCCATCCCCATTAATATCGCCGGCATTGCTCACCGCATAGCCCAGATGCATATGAGCGCTTAGTCCACCTACCGTAAAACCGTTGCTACCGTCAAGATCGGACAAATCAAGCCGGTGTATGGTAATGCCAGAGTCATTGTTACCATCACTATTGCGGTTAACGGGAGGCAATACTGCCCGTACCCCTGTTGCACCATTTATCTGTGCCTCAGCAACCGATTGCCCCCCTGCCACCAGCAGGTTGACCTGGTGCACAACCCCACGGTCAAGAATATGATGTAGCGCAACAAAGTTGCCTTGCAGGATGGAAGCCCGGATTTCGGCATTGGCAGCGGCATATTCCGCCATGTGGAAATTACTGTTGGGGTTGCGCAGTTCTTTCACGCCATAGGTGAGGAAATGATAGAGCGGATTTATGCCTGAATGTTGTACATCACTGTTATGGGAGAGATAATAGCGGCTATCAAAAAATGCGCCAGGGCTGCGACCCTCTCTGCCACCATAGGTGATATAGTGTAGGAGCGGATCGATCCCAGATGCAGCTATATCAGGATTGTTTTGTACATAATAGTTGACGTTAAAAAACGCATCGGGGTTGCGCCCCTCATGAATGCCATAGCTGTTAAAATGGGCGAAAGCATTCACACCGGCACTAGCGACATCTGGGTTGTGTAAAAGGTAATATTGCGTGTCAAAAAAGATATTGGGGTCGCGCCCCTCGCTATAGCCAAATATATTGAAATGAAGGAGAGGATCAATACCAGCGGCTCTTACATCAGGGTTCTGGGACAGGTAAAATTCCGGGTCAAACTCACGCATAAATGAAAACTCAAGAAAGGTTAGTCACACAGTCTTAGCACCAACATAGACTATTTCATACGTCGTAGAAAGCCTAAAATCACCGTTCCTTCTTTTCTGCCACTATCAAAAACTCGGTGTTGCCTTCCATACCTTTAATCGGGCTTGGAGTAATGCCACTAACCTGCCATCCTGGAAGGCTGTAAATAAATGCCTCTATGCGCCTGCATACGTCGTTATGCAATTGGGGATCAGTGATAATACCGTTCCCAACATGCTCTTTTGCTACTTCAAACTGGGGTTTAATCAATGCCACCAGGCTGGCATTCGGGGCGGCAAAACGAAGTGGTGTGGGAAGAACGGTGGCAAGGCCAATGAAACTGGCATCACATACGATCATATCCACCTCTTCCGGGATGTGGGAGTTATCCAGGAAACGGGCGTTTATACGTTCCAGCACGACAACGCGCTCATCCTGGCGCAGCCGCCAGTCTAGTTCGCCATAGCCGACATCAACGGCATAGACTTTGCACGCGCCGTGGTGGAGCAATACATCGGTAAAACCGCCCGTAGAAGAGCCTACATCAATGGCGGTTTTGCCCATTGGGTTCAAGCCAAAATGCGCCAGCGCGTGGGCCAGCTTGATACCGCCGCGTGATACCCATTGATGCGTTTTGGTGTTTTTTACCGTAACAGTTGCATCACCCAGCACCAACATGCCAGGCTTATCGAGGCGTTTAGTGCCAGCATAAACCAGCCCTGCCATGATGAGGCTAGCGGCCTGTGCCTGGGTTTCGGCCAGCTGCTGTTCCACCAGCACTATATCAAGACGTTTCTTTTTCTGCATGATATATCCTTTTCAGATAGGTACGCGAATCGTAACACGCAAGCCTTTCATCGGGCTTTCGGAAAGGGTGATATCACCCCCATGGCCATTAATAATATCACGGGCAATCGCAAGCCCAAGCCCGACACTGCCTGTTTTTAGCTGGCGGCTACTATCTAGCCGGTAGAAGGGTTTAAAGACAATTTCGCGGTTGTTTTCCGCAATGCCCACGCCGTTATCATCAATAATAATAATAGCATAAGTATTATCTTTCTGTGCAAGCCACATCTCTACCTGGGTGCCATAGCGTATGGCATTATCTAAAATATTCATAAGAGCACGCCTGAAAGCATTAACGCGCAGGGTAAGGGTGCTGTTTTCTTCAACATGGAGGGTAATAGCAGCATGATGATGACGGCAGGCATTCACAATCTGTTGTAATTGTTCACCAAGATCAACAATCATTGCCGGTTCACTGCCTTCCCCTTTGGCAAATTCCAGGTAATCATGGATCATATGCTCCATTTCCACGATATCAGCCTGCATGTCCTGTATTTCCGGCTGATCCGGCAACATGGCAAGTTGCAGCTTCATACGGGTTAGGGGGGTGCGCAAGTCATGCGATACTCCGGCCAGCATCTCGGTGCGCTGCGCAATTTGCCGCTCAATCCGTCCTTTCATTTTAAGAAAAGCCATAGCGGCTTTCCGCACTTCTTCTGCGCCTTCCGGCTTAAAGCCGGTGATTTCCTGTCCCTTGCCAAATTTTTCTGCCGCTAGTGCCAGGCGGCTAACCGAACGGATCTGGGTACGCAGGAATAAAATGGCGATAATCAGAAAGAACGTTGCTGTGCCCGTCATCCACAATATAAAAATCGTTGTCGTAGGGTTGTCCAGCCGTTTACGTGACGTGGTAATTCGTAGCACCTCTTTGGCATTTGCCAGCAAAATATCCACCTGTACATTGGCTTTATTATTAACATAGCGTACCGTAAAGGGGCGCGTGATACGGTTTTGCAGTTCTTGCCATAGTGGTGCCAGTTCGTCGGGAAGGGGGTGCAGGGTGGGAGGAAGGTTAGAACTGTTGATAATAACGTTTCGTATATCGCTGTAATTTTGGGCAAGCTGGCGGATATCGTGCTGGAACTTAGGCGTTTCATATTGGACGATGTGAGTGAGCATGGCAATTTCGCCTGCCAGTGCCGCCGCCATATGGCCGGTTACACTGCTCCAATGCCGCTGGTAAAACACATAGGTGGCCACAAGCTGCATCAATACCGTTGGGGTAATGATAATCAACAGAAAACGGCCAAGCAGCGAACGCGGTATACATTTCTTAATAAGCATCATGGGGGCACATTATAGCAGAGATATATGCAGCGATACAGCGTGTTATTACTATTTTGATATAAAATATTTTTTCTCTGATAATGCTGTTGTGTTGTTAATTAACTAATGTTAACATTTTAGTAACAATGATTTATGCATTATTAACATTAATGTAATAGAGGGGAACATGCTAGGCGGTTTCAAGGATGAAGTGCAACGGTTTGGTTTAGCATAGCATTTTTGGT
>CAZXPG010000062.1:0-8703 GCA_964643145.1 uncultured Rickettsiales bacterium | reverse complement strand
GGAACGCAAAAATAAGGACTATACTGAAACCACTCTTCAAGTGGTTTCAGTATATGATATTAAAAACTTTATTAGAGTTAGCGTAATAAATCAAGCTGTTAATATAAAAACGCCTGGCTTTTTCCATTTTTTATGTAGATTCTACTTTCGCGCATGAGGTGTTATTTAACCTAGTTTTGGCTAGGTTGTCCTTATCAACATTACCAACTATTTGAAACATAATGATTCAAGGCGGTTTGCATCATTATGTTTCAAATCATGTCGGCCTGAGAAAACCGTTATTATCCAACACTGAGGTTATCAGTGAGGCCGGATCTCGTCTTTTGCGCCTTCGTCCTTGTTGCTCTGGGGTATATGCGCAGGGCTCACAAGGGTTTCAGCCTCGGGTTGCCAGTCTATCGGGGTGAGTGGCTTCGTTAGAGCGATTTTTAATACCTCCTCGGCAAAACTTACCGGTATAATATCCAGCCCCCGTTTGATATTGAGGGGGATATCAATCAGATCTTTGGCGTTTTCTTTCGGGATAACCACGGTTTTGATGCCACCACGCAGGGCAGCCAGCAATTTTTCCTTGAGGCCCCCAATAGGCAGCACGCGACCACGCAGGGTGATTTCTCCGGTCATTGCCACTGTTTTCTTCACCGGTATTCCTGACATTACCGATACAATCGAGGTGTACATGGCAATCCCTGCCGATGGGCCATCCTTTGGTGTTGCACCCTCTGGCACATGAAGGTGGATATCCTTTTTCTGATATTCGGGTGGGGTAATGCCAAAATCCAACGAGCGTGAACGCATATAGCTGAATGCCGCCTGCGCCGATTCCTGCATCACATCCCCCAGCTTGCCGGTAGTTTTAATCGTGCCTTTCCCGGGCAGGCTGAGTGCCTCAATAGAGAGTAGTTCACCTCCAACTTCCGTATAGGCAAGGCCAGTAGTGACACCGATTAAATCGTTATTTTCCGCTTCATTATAGTTAAAGCGCTGTACACCGGCATATTTCCCCAGGTTGCGGGTGGTGATGGTGATATGATCGTTTTTCTGCAAGAGGATGTCCTTAATAGACTTACGTGCCAGGTTCGCTAGTTCGCGTTCCATATTACGCACACCCGATTCACGGGTGTAATAACGGATAATGTCTCGCAAGGCTTCGTCGGAAACAGACCACTCATTTTCTTCTAAGCCGTGTGCTTCACGCTGTTTGCCAATTAAATGCCGTTTGGCAATTTCAATTTTTTCCTCTTCGGTATAGCCGGAAATGCGGATGATCTCCATCCGGTCAAGAAGTGGGCGAGGAATATTCAGCGTATTGGCAGTGGCAATAAACATGACATTGGAGAGGTCATATTCCACCTCCAGATAGTGATCGGCAAAGGTAGCATTCTGTTCGGGGTCAAGCACCTCAAGCAGGGCAGAAGCTGGGTCACCACGGAAATCCAGGCCAATTTTATCCACCTCATCCAGCAGGAACAGCGGATTGGAGGATTTAGCTTTTTTCATAGATTGGATAATTTTCCCAGGCATCGAGCCAATATAGGTGCGGCGATGGCCACGGATTTCCGCTTCATCACGGATACCGCCCAGGGAAATACGCACAAAATTGCGCCCGGTTGCCTCAGCAATTGATTTAGCCAGTGAGGTTTTCCCCACACCTGGAGGGCCAACCAGGCAAATGATTGGGCCTTTGAGTTTCTGGGTGCGTTGCTGAACGGCTAGATATTCGGTAATGCGCTCTTTCACTTTTTCTAGGCCGTAATGGTCGTGATCAAGGACTTTTTGGGCTTCTTGGATATCAACCACTACATCGCTAGGGTTATTCCAAGGAAGCGAAACCAACCAGTCAAGATAATTACGTATAACAGTAGATTCGGCTGACATGGGGCTCATATTGCGCAATTTTTTTAGTTCAGCCTGTGCGCGTTCTTGGGCTTCGGTGCTCATTTTACTGTTTTTAATGCGCTCTTCCAAATCGGTGAGATCGTCTTTGCCATCATCACCTTCACCCAGCTCTTTCTGTATGGCCTTCAGTTGCTCGTTCAGATAATATTCTTTCTGGGTTTTCTCCACTTGTTTTTTTACACGTGAGCGAATCTTCCGCTCGGTGTTTAATACGCCCATTTCGCTTTCAAGTTGGGTATAAATATGCTCCAGCCGCTTTTCAATATTAACCAGTTCGAGAGTTTTTTGCTTATCTTTGATAGATAGTGCCAAATGGCTTGCCACAGCATCGGCCAGCTTGCCAGGTGTGTTGGTATCCGGCAAGGTTGTGGCAACTTCAGGATTAATTTTTTTATTGATTTTGATATATTGCTCAAACTGCTGTGTTATGGAACGGGTTAGTGCCTTTACTTTCAGTGGGTTGCCTTCTGTTTCAGTAATATCTTTTGCATGGGCGGCATAATGCCCACCTTCAGCAGTAATGCGTGAAGCCTGTACGCGGTGGCGTGCTTCTACCAGTACTTTTACTGTGCCATCTGGCAATTTTAGCAGTTGTAGCAGATGTGCTATTGTTCCAACCGTATAAAGATCTTTTTGCTCTGGATCATCTTTTTGAGCATCTTTCTGGGTAAGTAGCAGCAGTTCTTTACCGCCTTTGATCACTTCTTCCAGTGCTTTAATAGATTTTTCCCTCCCTACAAATAATGGAACAATCATACCTGGAAACACCACAATATCGCGCAAGGGGAGTACAGGGTATAGGGATGGTGTAGAATCAGTCATAGTGTTATATCATCCATGTTACAAATGGTTATGTTTTCGTATGAGGCATTCTCTTATTACAATGGTGATGCTCCACGTTAGTTTTGGTAAGTTATTAAGTTATCTGTATATGTAATAGTTTTATATAATTGTTCAATCCCTAATCCTAAAATTTCCTAAGAATAACTTCAGTTTTAGAGAAATAACCGCCATTTTGGAGAGCTGTTTATATCTCACCTCAGTATAGATAAGTGCGGCTTATCCATGCTGAGGTGAGTAGACGGGTTGTTAAAACGTGCGCAGGAAGGTTGCCGTGTTAGGGGCCAGTGTGTTTGAGGGGGGATATGCGTGGATATAAGTGAGGGTTATTTCACAATGATGCTGCCTTTTGCAGTATCTTCATGGAATTCGCCTATAAAATTATACGTTCCCGCTTTCAGAGGGCCGATAATAACAGAAGCTTTGCTATTACCATTCACCATTACATCGCGGTTAAGGTCATGGCTTTCGAATTCTTCTGGGGTAGCATCATTATTGATGATGGTAATTTTAATTTTTTGATCGGCAGGCACAACCAGTTCGGCTGGAGAAAATTGATGATCTTTTATGGTAAGGGTAAAATTCTCCTGCGCGGTTGCCGCAAAGAAAGGGGCGGTAACAAGGCTGGTAAATAATGCTAAGGAAGCAAAGGAGCGTGTGAACATAACTATTCTCAAATAACGGTTAAAATATGTGATAGTAATAATTATTCTTATTATCTCTGTCAATGAATTTTGACATTAACATGAGGGTCATAGTATTTTTATAGTTGACCAGTCAGTCAATTTATAGTATCAGCATTCTATGAATAACGATCAATGCTCTATTATGACTACCTCCACCAAGCAGAAGTTAGTCGATACGGCTATAGAAATGTTTTGGTTGCAAAGCTATAGTTGTGTCAGCGTGGAAGATATATGCAGGAGTGCAGGTGTTAAGAAGGGAAGTTTTTATCATTTCTTTCCTTCTAAGACCGACCTAGTGCTAACAGCGTTTGAAGTGTTATGGGGGCGTTTTAGTGTGGCTTTAGATGAGGCATTTTCTGTTGCCCTGCCTCCCGAAGTCAGGGTGTGTAATTATGCCGAGTTGGTGTACCAGGTGCAGAAAGAGAAGTTTGAGCTCACTGGAAAAGTTCTGGGTTGTCCTTATGCGAGTTGTGGTGGTGAAATGGGGACGCAGGATGAGCGTATACGCCAGAAGGTGCTGGAGCTGATAGAGTATTATAGCCGATATTTCAGTATGTTGCTGAAAGATGCTCATTGCACGGATGATCCATCTAGGGTTGCTATGCAAATGCTTTCGTATAGTGTTGGGGTAACATTCCAGGCGAAAATCAGAAATGACCTGGAGGTAATCCGCGAGCATTTAGGCCCAGGGTTGTTGCGTTTTATACGCTAAACCGTAATAACAGCGTTGTAGAGACTCTTTGAAAGGAAGAGAAGATCCCCCCCTTTTATCTTCTCTTCCTCTCAAAGGGTCTCTTTGACATTACAGATTTCTAATAAAATGACAAATAAAAAACTCGCCTCTGGTGTTATTCTCCTTCTTATTATTACCGCTATTTATGGTTACCGTTATGTGTATCACCCGGCTGGGAATGCAGTTCAGGCGGGCGCAGCTATGCCGGTGGGTGTTTCAACGGTGATTGAACGTACGATAACCAGGTGGGATGAATTTTCTGGCGTGCTGAGTGCCGTTGAACGGGTCGACATCCGTCCGCGTGTGGGAGGAACGGTTGAGGCGATTGATTTTGAAGATGGTGAGCGGGTACATAAAGGGCAGCTGCTTTTCACAATTGATCCTAAACCCTACGAGGTGGAACTGGCAAGGGTAAAGGCGGCGCTCACAGCGGCAAAAGCCCAGGAATCCTATGCTAAAACAGAATTTGAGCGCTTAGAAAAACTAGTAGCAGAGAGGGTGGTATCACGACAGGCATATGATGCAGCCCAGGAGCAATATCGTTCAGCCAGTGCTGGTGTTGCCATTGCTGAAGCGGCGGTTAAACAGGCGCAGTTGAATCTTGATTATACCACTATCACTGCTCCGATTGCTGGCAGAATTAGCCGTGCCGAAATTACGGTGGGGAACCTGGTCAATGGGGGAGGGGATGCGCCGGTGCTTACCAGTATCGTGTCGCTTGACCCTATCTATGCAGATTTTGACGCAGATGAGCACACTTTCTTGAAATATCTGCATGGTAATAATAATAGCCCAGAAAAATTAAAAGCAATTACGGTAAAACTGGGATTGGCAGATGGGCATGAATTCCCTTATATAGGCACTGTAAAATCCTTTGATAACAGCCTTAATGCTCAGGCTGGCACGATACGGGTGCGGGCGGTATTTTCTAACCCGGAAGCGGCACTCGTGCCTGGGCTTTTTGCGCGTGTCCGTATGAGTGGGGCAGGGCAGGAAAAAGCGTTGTTAATCACCGAGCAGGCTATTGGTACTGATCAAGACCGGAAATTTGTGTTGGTTGTAGGGGATGATAATAAAGTTTCCTATCGTGAGGTAGTACCAGGTCCGGTGGTTGAGGGTTTGAGGGTTATTGAGAAAGGCTTGAACCCTGCGGATAAAATCGTTGTGAACGGTTTGCAGCGTACACGTCCCGGTATGGTTGTTATTCCTGAAATAGTGCCGATGGATAATCCTTCTGCGTCGACCCCTTCGCCGCAACCTGAGAAGAAATAAGCCCTATGAATTTTTCCCGCTTTTTCATTGATCGCCCTATTTTTGCCGGAGTATTATCGCTCTTGATCCTGATTGCCGGGGTGATTTCTATTGGCCAATTGCCCATTTCGGAATATCCTGAAGTAACGCCGCCTTCAGTGGTGGTGCGTGCCCAATATCCAGGCGCAAACCCGACGGTGATTGCTGAAACAGTTGCCGCGCCACTGGAAGACCAGATTAACGGTGTAGAGGGTATGCTCTATATGTTCTCGCAGGCAACGAATGACGGCCAGATGTCGCTTACGGTTACTTTCAAAATTGGCACAGACCCTGACCAGGCGCAGCAGTTGGTGCAGAACCGTGTGTCGCAGGCATTGCCGCGTTTGCCAGATACTGTGCGGCAGTTTGGGGTGACAACAGTAAAAAGTTCCACCGACCTTACCATGGTGGTGCATCTGCTTTCCACCGATGAGCGCTATGATGCGCTGTATTTGCGTAACTATGCGATTCTGAACGTGAAAGACCAGCTTGCCCGTATTCAAGGGGTGGGGCAGGTATCGCTGTTTGGTTCAGGCGATTATGCTATGCGTGTATGGCTGAACCCAGCAAAACTGGCAGCGCGTTACTTAACTGCTTCCGATGTAGTGAATGCCATCCGTGAGCAAAATGTGCAGGTGGCGGCTGGGGTTATTGGCAGCGCGCCTATCCCTGCTGATGTGCAGCTTCAGCTCTCCATTAATACACAAGGCAGGCTGGAGAATGAACAGGAATTTGGCGATATCATCCTGAAAGCCGATGAAAATGGCGCTGTGACCCGCTTGAAAGATGTGGCGACACTCGAGCTTGGTGCCTCTGATTATGGCCTGCGCTCACTGTTAAATAATAAATCCGCCGTGGCGATTCCCATTTTCCAGACACCAGGTTCTAATGCTATCGAAATTTCCGATAATGTTCGTGCCAAAATGAAGGAAATCAAGAAGCAATTTCCACAAGGGGTGGATTACGAAATTGTTTATGATCCTACCGTCTTTGTGCGCGGTTCAATTGAGGCGGTAGTGCATACGCTGCTAGAAGCGGTGGTATTGGTGGTGTTGGTTGTAATATTATTCCTGCAAAACTGGCGTGCTTCGATTATTCCGCTGCTGGCTGTACCTGTTTCCATTGTGGGAACCTTCTCGCTGATGTGGGCATTTGGCTTCTCTATTAACGCCCTTTCGCTGTTCGGGCTGGTGCTGGCCATTGGGATTGTGGTGGATGATGCGATTGTGGTGGTAGAAAATGTCGAGCGTAATATCGCAAGTGGCCTTTCGCCACGCGAAGCCACCTATCATGCTATGCGAGAGGTGAGCGGGCCTATTATTGCCATTGCCCTCACCTTGATTGCGGTATTTATCCCGATTGCCTTTATCAGCGGGTTGACCGGCCAGTTTTACCGCCAATTTGCGTTAACGATTGCCATTTCCACCATTATTTCCGCCTTTAATTCGTTGACGCTTAGCCCGGCATTATCAGCCTTGCTCCTGAAAGGCCACCATGTTAAACAAGATTGGCTGACCCGTAAGATGGAGCAGTATCTAGGTGGGTTCTTCCGCTGGTTCAACCAGTTCTTCCATCGCTCGGGTGAAAGCTATGCTTTTGGCGTGAGGCGTGCAATTACCCATAAAGCTGGGATGTTTGCACTCTATGTAGTGCTACTTGGGTTAACGTTATTTCAGTTCCATCACGTGCCAACCGGCTTTATTCCAGGGCAAGATAAGCAATATCTGATTGGGTTTGCCCAATTGCCGGATGGGGCGACGTTGAACCGTACCGAACCCTTAATCCGTCAGATGTCGGAGATCGCTCTTAAAACGCCTGGTGTGTCGGATGCGGTGGCTTTTCCCGGTCTGTCCATTAATGGCTTCAGCAACAGCCCGAATGCCGGGGTAATTTTCCTGCCGCTTGACCCGTTTGAGGAACGGAAATCGCCAGAACTTTCTGCCCCTGCCATTACTCAGGCGTTAAACCAGAAGCTTGGTGGTATTAAAGAAGCCTTTACAGCGGTATTCCCTTCTCCCGCAGTACGGGGGCTTGGTACGCTGGGTGGGTTTAAGCTGCAACTGGAAGACCGTGCTGATTTGGGCTATGTGGAACTGAACAATGTGTTGCAAACCATTCTGCATAAGGCCTGGCAGAATCCGGTACTAGCAGGTGTGTTTTCCGGCTACCAGATTAATGTGCCGCAGTTACGAGTGGATGTTGACCGTACTAAAGCCAAGCAGATGGGCGTAAGTATTACCGATATTTTCAATACGATGCAGGTCTATCTTGGCTCGCTTTATGTGAATGATTTCAATAAATTTGGCCGTACTTACCGCGTGGTTGCGCAGGCCGATGGTAAATTCCGTGCTCATGCCGATGATATATTACAGCTTAAAACCCGTAATGCCAATGGTGATATGGTGCCGCTTGGGGCGATGGTAACAGTGCATGAGAGCTATGGGCCAGATCGGGCGATGCGTTATAATGGCTATCGTACGGCAGAAATTAATGGCGGCCCCGCACCAGGCTATTCATCGGATGAAGCGCAGACCGCTATTGAGAAAATTGTAACAGAATCGCTTCCTGATGGTATGACCTATGAATGGACGGATTTGACCTACCAGCAGATTCTGGCAGGTAATACCGCCATGCTTATTTTCCCGCTTTGTGTGTTGCTGGTGTTCCTGGTGCTGGCGGCACTGTATGAAAGCCTGGCACTGCCGCTTGCGGTAATTTTGATTGTGCCGATGTGCCTGCTATGCGCTATTACGGGTGTATGGTTTGTGGGTAAAGATAATAACATCTTTACCCAAATTGGTTTTATCGTGCTGGTGGGGCTTGCCTGTAAGAATGCCATTCTGATTGTGGAATTTGCCCGTGAATTGGAAATACGTGGTAGAAGCATTGTCGAGGCGGCCATTGAAGCCAGTCATTTGAGGTTGCGCCCCATCCTGATGACCTCTATGGCCTTTATTATGGGGGTAATACCGCTGGTGACCTCCACTGGTGCTGGTGCTGAAATGCGCAATGCCATGGGCGTAGCGGTATTTTCTGGGATGCTTGGTGTCACCCTGTTCGGCCTGTTCCTGACACCGGTATTTTATGTGATTATCCGTCTGCTCAGCCAGCGTTTTGGCCATAGCCCATTACATGTGCAACATCCGCCGATTATTGAAGATGAAAGGGCGGAGTTTTAGGAAGGAGAGAAGCTTTCTTCTTGCGCTTGGCTTTTGAGAGTGTTAGAGTTTTCGGCATAAAATGATCACCTATAAG
>CAZXPG010000061.1:0-9181 GCA_964643145.1 uncultured Rickettsiales bacterium | reverse complement strand
TAAAACCAACAAACCAGCACTAAAAAACATGAACCTTATCCAAAACTGAGGTTAAGTAACCTCAGTTTTGGATAAGCAAAGCTTATCCAAAACTGAGGTTAAGTACGCTGCGGTTTTCCGTTCAGTGACTCTGTCGCACTCGCCTCACCAGAACCGAGTTTTGACAGAGGTCTATTAACCCCGTAACCGCTGCTGTAAATGCTCTATGTCTGCCACGGTATGCACAGGCCCCAGCGTGGCCAGGGTGGGGGAGGCGGTGCTAAGCAAGGATTCCGCCATGTGTTTGATATCATTTTTCTCGACGGCATCCAGGCGGGAGAGCAGTTCTTCAACAGGGATATGGCGTTTGAATGACAGCATATTGCGTGCCAGCTCTTCCGAGCGGTAGGAGGAACTTTCCTGCCCCATCAGCACACTGGCTTTAAGCTGTGCCCGTGCCCGATTCATTTCTGCATCGCAAAGCGTATCGGTTAGTTTTAACAATTCATCGCATAAGACATTCACCAGTTCCGGCACTTGCTCTGCACTGGTACCGGCATAAATAGCAAACAGCCCAGTGTCGCTATAGCTGGAAGTATAAGACTGCACCGTATAAGCCAGCCCACGCTTTTCCCGTACTTCCTGAAATAAACGCGAAGACATGCCGCCGCCAAATAGGGTGGAAAGCATCTGTAGCGTGTAATAGTTGGGGGCGTGGTAGGAAAGCCCCTGCAACCCCATCACAAGCTGCACCTGCTCCAGTTCGCGGTGTGTACTGTAAAGGCCACCATTATAGAGGGCAGGCACTTTTTCGGCAGCTTGGCTTTCTGGCAGGGCGGTAAAATGGCGTTCAACCAGCGTCAGCAATTCATCATGGGTAATATTACCGCTTGCCGCCACCACCATGCGGTTAGCGGTGTAGTGGCTGCGCATGAAACGCCGTAAATCCTCACCAGCAAAATGCTGTATGGTTTCTTCGGTGCCCAGAATCGGGCGGCCAAGCGGTAGTGCCGGATAGGCCGTTTCCTGGAAATAGTCAAAGATAATATCATCAGGCGTATCACTGGCTTGCGCGATTTCCTGAAGGATAACCATACGTTCTCGTTCCAGCTCCTCCGCGTCAAATAGCGGGTGCTGTACAATGTCACTGAGCAGGTCTACTGCCAGTGCCAGGTCGTCTTTCAGCAGTTTAGCATAATAGATAGTATGTTCTCTATCGGTTGCCGCATTCAGATAGCCGCCAATCGCATCAAATTCTTCGGCAATCTGCCGTGCGGTGCGACGTTCGGTGCCTTTGAACGCCATATGCTCAAGGAAATGGGAAATGCCATTTTCCGTAGCCGTTTCATAGCGGCTGCCCACATCTACCCCTACGGTTAAGGAAATAGAAGGGATATCGGGCATTGGATCGCTGATTACAGTGAGGCCATTGGTAAGTGTGCTAACAGTATGGGGCATGGGTTTTAGGCTATAAATTAATAGGAATGCCGGCAGCTTACTCCCTATTTTCCCAATCTCCAACGAAAATTTGTGCAAAGCCTATGATTTTTATTGACAGCGTAGGGAAAGATGGCCTATGTTCCAGGTTGACTTATACAAAGAGGCGAGTGTCTCTACTATATCTAATGGGATTGAAAAACAGCGATGAAAACCTATTCAGCAAAAGCTTCCGAGATTGAGAAGAAGTGGTTTATTATTGATGCCGAAGGCCTGGTTAATGGCAGGCTTGCGTCTATTGTGGCGATGCGGTTAATGGGTAAGCATAAGCCTACTTACACACCGCATATGGATTGTGGTGATAACATTATTGTTATCAATGCCGAGAAACTGGTGCTTACAGGGAATAAAGCTGATCCGAAAGACGGTAAAAAATATTATCGCCATACTGGCCACCCTGGTGGTATCAAGGAAGTCACCGCCGGACGGTTGCTTGCAGGCCGTTTCCCTGAAAGAGTGTTGCGTAAGGCAGTGGAGCGTATGCTGACACGGAGCCCGCTGGGGCGTGAGCGTATGCGTCACCTTTATATTTATGCCGGTAGCGAACATCTTCATGCCGGACAGCAGCCACAGGTGCTTGATGTCGCTTCCATGAACAGAAAAAACAAAAGACAGAACGGGTAATTAAATGACACTTCAATCAGGCCTAAGCGCCATTGCTACCGAACAGAATGAACCACGTGTTGCCAAGAAAGATGCACAAGGCCGCGCCTACGGCACAGGAAGAAGGAAAGATGCTTCTGCACGTGTGTGGGTGAAAGCCGGTACTGGCAAAATCATCGTGAACGGCACGGCAGTGGAAGAATATTTTGCCCGCCCTGTGCTTCGTATGATTTTGAACCAGCCTTTTGATGCGACAGGTACTGTAGGCCATTTTGATGTATGGTGCACCGTGGCTGGTGGTGGCTTATCTGGTCAGGCTGGTGCGGTGCGTCATGGTATTAGCCGTGCGCTTGATAATTTTGACCCGACATTCCATAAAGTGCTGCGCCAAGGTGGTTTCCTCACTCGTGATGACAGGGTGGTGGAACGTAAGAAATACGGTCGCGCTAAAGCAAGGAAACGCTTCCAGTTCTCCAAGCGTTAATTGCTTACGCAGCGATATACTCAAAAAAGCACCTTCATGTTTGAACTGACCCCCGCAAGTTGGACACAACTTCGGGGGTGTTTTTTTTTGGTGTTGGGAGGGGTTGTAACAATTTGT
The DNA here is from genome assembly GCA_964643145.1 of uncultured Rickettsiales bacterium. Taxonomy (GTDB): domain Bacteria; phylum Pseudomonadota; class Alphaproteobacteria; order Rickettsiales; family Arcanibacteraceae; genus CAZXPG01. Next base: position 6,501 of record CAZXPG010000061.1, on the reverse strand, counting down.
AACAAAGAGTGATTGGAGATTGTTGTAAAAGGCTGCTAGAGTCAATAATGAGATAATTACTAAAAGGAGCAATACGTGCTTTTCAACTATCAACGCACATTAAAAAATAAAGTGAGCTGTTTTGGCGTGGGGCTGCATAGCGGTGCAACCGTATCTATGGCGATGCTTCCTGCGGAAGAAGATACGGGAATTATTTTCCGCCGTACCGATGTGCTGGGAAAGAAGCAGGAGGTGAAGGCCGATTACCGTTATGTGTCAGGCACAATGCTTGGCACCACCATTGCCAATGAAGACGGTGTTATGGTTGCCACTGTTGAGCATTTAATGGCAGCGTTCTGGGGTTGCGGTATTGATAATGTGGTGGTTGAGCTTGATAGCGGTGAAGTGCCGATTATGGATGGCAGTTCCGAACCCTTTGTTTTCCTGATTGAATGTGCAGGTATCGTTGAACAGCAGAAAATGCGGCGTGTGATTGAAGTATTAAAGAGCGTTGATGTGCAAGAGGGGAATGCCTACCTCTCTATTGATCCGGCGGAAGGGTTTTCGTTAAGCCTTGAAATTGATTTTAACAGCAAAGCTATTTCCAGCCAACAATGTAGTTTTGATTCACGCGACCTTTCGTTTAAGGCTGATATTTGTCGCGCTCGCACTTTTGGTTTTGCCCATGAGGTAGATAAATTGCGTGAGGCCGGTCTTGCCCGTGGTGGTTCGCTTGATAATGCCATTGTGGTGAGTGGCGATCAAATTCTGAATCCAGGCGGGTTGCGGTATAAAGATGAATTTGTGCGTCATAAGACGCTGGATTGTATTGGTGATTTTTACCTGGCGGGTGGTTATGTGAAAGGCCATTTTCGTGGTTTCCGCCCTGGCCATGCGCTCAATAACAAGCTGCTGCGGAAGTTTTTTGCCGATAAAGATGCCTGGCGTGTGATGCAGTTGCCGGAGCTGCGTTTGGTAGGGTAGGGGTAAAAATCTTCCGGTTCCTCTCTACGTCCCTTCTGATAGTGTTGATATTTTGCGAGCTACCTGCTATGACTGTTGTGTTTACGCAAAGTTAATAACATATGCAGGAAAAAATGAAAGAATATCTCCCTCAAGAGGATGAAGATGTATATTTTGATGAACTCGAGGATGAAAAGCCAGGTGCTTCCAGGCTATTCATTTCGCTGTTTATTGGTATTTTTGCTATAGGTGGCCTGTGTCTTCTCGGCTGGGTGTTTTTCCAGAATAAGACCCTATCTGTTGAAGATACCCCCATTATTAAAGCCGATAACAACCCTAACAAAGTCAAACCCGATGATCCTGGGGGGATGGTCGTTGCTAATATGGACAAGACCGTCTATGATACCATTTCTGGCAATATGGAGAGCTTTGATAAAAATGAGAAAGTTCTCCCTGCGCCCGAAGAGCCTATAGACAGGATACAGGTTATTCAGGGTCAGCCACAACCTAAAGAGGCGGAAACGGATGTCAGCGATATTGCTGCTGACAGTGATGAGGTGCAGCAGGATGTGGATGTGGAACCCGATCCGACCCCTGCTTCCGCTCCCGTCCCCACCCCAAAAGAATCGCGTCCAGCAGTGCTCAGTGAAGCGGTAAAAGCAAGTAGTGGTGATGCGGTGCGTCCTATTACCGAGAGTGATTTGAAGCTGGTGCCGCATGTGCCTGAAAAACCGAAAGAGGCGGTTGTTGGTGCAGTGCAAACGATTTCCTCGCCAGTTCGGGGCTATAAGGTGCAGTTGGCTGCTTTCAGAACGGAAAAAGATGCAGTGGAAACATGGCAGAAGTTCCAGCGTTCCCATCGTGATTTGCTGGGAAACTTGCGTTATTATATTGAGCGCAAGGATGTTGCTGGAAAAGGAACATTTTACCGTCTGCAAGCAGGTATGGTTGTGAAAGAAGCAGATGCGCGATTGTTATGCAAGAAATTATCAGAAGTAAGCCAAGGCTGTTTTGTGGTGGAGTAGAGGAAAATGATGCCTAAAGCAGCCATTATAGGGCTTTCTAGTACGGTATTATCGCCGGAAGAGCGGGAATTTTTTGCAAAACATAACCCGCTGGGTTTTATTTTATTTGGGCGTAACTGTCAGGATAATGCCCAGATTGCTGCGTTGATTCGAGATCTGCGCGATTCTGTGGGGCGTGAAAATGCGCCCATACTGATTGATCAGGAAGGCGGCAGAGTAGCGCGCCTGCGCCCGCCTTTATTTCCCACCTGCCCACCGGCAGGCTGGTTCGGCGAGATTGCCTATTATGGCAACCAACTGGCCTATGATGCTGCCAAGGCCAATGCACGCTTGATAGGCAGTGGATTAAAAAAACTTGGTATTTCTGTTAATTGTGCACCTGTTGCCGATATTATCTACCCAGACGCGCACGATATTATTGGCGACCGCAGTTTCGGCCATGCAGCCGAACAGGTGGCCTTCCTTGCCCGTGCCACCTGTGAGGGGTTACAGCAAGAAGGTGTGTTGCCGGTGATTAAGCATATTCCTGGCCATGGTCGGGCGCAACAGGATAGCCATGAGGCTTTGCCTGTGGTGGATGCTCCGCTTGCTGTGTTGGAAGAAACCGATTTTGCGGTATTCCGACAATTGGCCGACATGCCCTGGGCGATGACGGCGCATATTGTCTATACCGCTGTTGATGCTCTTCTTCCTGCGACACTTTCGCCGAAAATGGTGGAACTGATTCGGCGAGATATTGGTTTCCAGGGGATTCTTATCTCGGATGACCTTTCCATGAAAGCATTAAGTGGCAGTTTTACCGAACGGACGGAACAGTTGTTCCATGCAGGTTGTGATCTGGCATTGCACTGCAACGGCGTGATGGAGGAAATGGAGGCCGTTCTACAGGCTACGCCCCTGCTTTCTGACCGTGCACAGCCATTACTTCATAGCCAGGGAATAGTATAAAAAAGGAATTCTAACAATGACTAAATCAACCATGTCGCTGACGGAACAATCTGCCCGCGTGAAAGAAATTGTAGAAGATGCGCTGGAAAATCAGGAGTTGAGCAATCAGGATGTGGTGGCCGTGCTGCATAATTTGCTGAATGTGGTGGAATCAGATCAGGAACATATTGTACGCGGGATGGATCTGCCTGCTGCCTATCGCGCTGCCGGTTTGCAGTTGTTGTCATTCTACCCGCGCTTAGTGGAACTGCGCTATCCGCATGTGGCGGTAAAATATGTTACTGAGTTGCAGGGTGAGCATATTCGGTTTATTGTTGAAGTGGATGCAGAATATCGCCGCAGGCTGGAGACGTTGCTTGAACATTATAGCCAGCTATTGCTGAAGGAAGCCTCGCCTGACATCGTTGCTAAGGACGACCGGCAGCGTATGGAGTTGAAAAAAGTACTTGATCTTTCGGCACTTGAACTGTCATTAGGCAACGAAATGGCTGCACTGGAATGGGCGGCGACCTCGGAGCAGATAGATTCGCTTGCCGCAGAAGTAGAAACATTGCATATGCGTGTTGGCCGGGGGCTTGGTGGAATGCGCGAGTTACGGCATATTGTGGCTTCGCTGCTTGCTGGTAACCAGGAGGTAGTCAATAAGGCGCTGGCCGTATTGCGTGATAAGTTGCATGTTGCTATGACAGTGGAAGATGAAAATGAGGTGAAAGAGGCACTATTGGCAGTAAGGGAACATGCTCCCGATAGTTTTGAGGAGATACGCCGCGTGATTAATCAAGGCTCGGCCTCTGGTGCGGCAGGCGATATGTTGTATTCCTGGTTAGCATCGCTTTCCTCTGTGCTGCCAAAATAAACCAGATGGAGAAGAATTATGGGATTCAGCATACCGCATTTATTGCTCATACTCGCGATAGTGTTTGTGGTGTTTGGGGCGGGGAAACTGCCTAAGGTCATGGGGGATATTGGTAAAGGTATCCGTAACTTGCGGGAAGGGTTAAAAGGGGAAGAGGAAGAGAAAGAGAAGGATAATACCCGTTCATGACTAGTGAGAAAGCACCAGTTTCCCGTATATTGCAGGAGCTGGTAGAGCATCATCGCGAGGAAGTCGTTGCTTTTAGTACGATACGTGATAGTCTGGATGGCCAGGGTTTTTCCCTGTTGATAATTATTCTAGCATTTCCCGCCGCGCTTCCATTGCCTTACCCCCCTGGTTTCACAACGATTGTAGGTGTGCCACTGGCGTTGTTCTCTGTACAGATGCTGCTGGGGTTTTCGGCTCCGTGGCTGCCTAGGTGGCTGGGAGCAAAGAAAGTAAGGCGTTCATTGCTGGTTACGGTGGTAGGGCGGGCCGTGCCGTTGCTGCATAAAATAGAACACCGCATCCGCCCTCGCTTTGCTTTTATGGGAAGGCGCTGGGGAGAAAAGTTGGTTGGGCTGGTGTCACTGGTCTGTGCAATCTTGATATCTATTCCGGTGCCATTTGGCCATATGCTGCCAGGCACGGCCCTGTTGCTGCTATCGCTTGGTTTTCTTGAGCAGGACGGCGTAACGGTTATTGCTGGTATGTGTGTTGCACTGCTTGGTGTTGTGCTGGATGCTGCCGTTATTTTTGCTGGCACAGAAGCGCTGCTTGGTGTATTTTCTTTTGTACAACATCTTCATGGCTAACGTATCATTATGGTTGATTCCACTATTATGTCACCCTCTTCATTACCTGTTCCTATTATCGGGCTTTCCAGGGAAGAGCTGATACAGGCTGTTGAGCAGTTGGGAGAAAAACCCTTCCGCGCCAAGCAGCTTTGGAACTGGGTGTATAATCATGGGGTGCAGCACTTCCATGAAATGACCAATATCACCAAGTCGCTTCAGGAAAAGCTCGAGCAGCATTTCACCTTGGCACGGCCTGCCGTAAGCCGTGATGCCCATTCGCTGGATGGTACGCGCAAGTGGCTGTTGAAGTTCCCCGATAACCAGGAAGCGGAAACGGTGCATATCCCCGAAGAAAATCGAGGAACCTTGTGTGTTTCCTCACAGATTGGCTGTACACTTACCTGTAGTTTCTGCCATACAGGTACACAAAAACTGGTGCGTAATTTGAGTGCGGGTGAGATTGTTGGGCAGCTTATGGTGGCACGTGACGCGTTGGGGGAATGGCCTTCCACCCAGGAAACGCGCTTTATCTCCAATATTGTTATGATGGGCATGGGGGAACCGCTCTATAATTATGAGAATGTTGCTAAAGCATTGAAGATTATTATGGACGGGGAGGGTATCAGCCTTTCTCGCCGCCGTATTACGCTCTCAACCTCTGGTGTAGTGCCAATGATTGAGCAATGTGGCCGTGAACTTGGCGTGAACCTTGCGATATCGCTGCACGCAGTCACCAATGAGTTGCGCGATGTGCTAGTGCCACTCAATAAAAAATACCCGATTGCAATGTTGCTTGAGGCCTGTAGGCACTATCCGGCCTCAAGCAACTCTAAACGTATCACCTTTGAATATGTGATGCTCAACGATGTGAATGATTCACCCGCCGATGCCAGAAAACTGGTGCAACTTATTCGCGGCATTCCGGCTAAGGTCAACCTTATTCCCTTTAATCCGTGGCCAGGCAGCCAGTATGAATGTTCATCCTGGCAGCGTATCCAGGCATTTGCTACGATTGTCAACGATGCGGGATACGCCTCTCCTGTACGCAAGCCGCGAGGAGATGATATACTGGCAGCTTGCGGACAGTTGCGTTCAGAGAGTATACGTCAGAGTAAATCTATCTTGCGTCAGCAGCAGGAGTCATAGTGCATAACGTATCCTATTGGGGCGCATGAAGGGGGGCGATAGCGGTGTACTGGTGGTGGTATGTGCCGCAGGGAAGGGATATTGCGAGGAGATAAGCGTTTCGGCTAGGCATTCGTGTAGTGATGTTTTGAGATGGTATTCAAACGCCTCTTTGGTTGCGGCATTGGCGGTATTATAGACAGGTACATGGCAACCATTTTGATAGGAAGAGGTGGCCAACCCAGGATACCACCATATATTCTCTAAGCGCGATACTTCTGCTACATCACTGCGTTTTTCAAAAGTTTCTCGGTATGATACAGGGATAACACGCTGTTTACTCAGCAAATAGCGGCCTACGGCGTTATCAATAATATGGCTCAATTGTTGTTTGAGTGAATGCAGATAGTGCTCTTGTTCAGGTAAAATTTTGTATTTAAGAAGCGTAGCTAAACATTGGCGTATGTGGTTCTGTAGGAGGGTGCCATATTCAAAATGCCCGCTATCGGGAAGGGTGTATTTTACCTGTGGCCGTGATGCTGAAATGGCCTCGGCATTTTCAATTATTTCCCTGATGAACCGCGCTCTTTCTAAACGCATGATGTCGCTCCATTAAAGGTGTTAGTATTGGGAAGTCCATTTAGGTGTAGCTGATCGACTTTTACTATCGAATAGTATACATTATTTTGGTATCTGTTTCTCAGTGTAACGCTTAAACGTTAATGTATAGTTAACCTCAGTTTTGGATAAGCTACGGCGGACTCAACATTGAAGCGCAACACTGCTATAATCCTTTTAAAAAAAGGGA
>CAZXPG010000060.1:0-9866 GCA_964643145.1 uncultured Rickettsiales bacterium | reverse complement strand
AACCTAACCAATTCTTGCACTGTGAGCAGTATAAGGTGCTACAATAGTAGGCCTCTCCCAGCTATTGCGATAATGTACGGTGGGTGAGCACGGCGAATCCCGAAGGGCGGCGAGGTAGGAAGGATGGGGGAAGCTAATGATAGGAGCAAGAAACAGGCTCTACCTGCTCCATCCGGTGTCTTTACCTTTATTGAAATTCTGTAATCCTTCCACGAAAGAATGGCGGTTTTTTTCCATTTCATTCAAGGTTTTTTCGTCTATTCCCATATCGCTTCCTGCCTTTTTAAGAGCAAAATCTTTGCCGTACATATGCAAGTTATTCACAAAATTGGCCTCACGTGTTTCTCCTGCTAATTGGTTAGGATTCGTCACCTTATAGGCCTCATACATGGCAAACAGCTTGAATAGTTCTTTCAGGCGTTTTTTTTCTTTTGGGCTTAGTGATTCAAAATCATCGTCTTTTTCCTGCCCATCCTTTTCCCTATCCTTTTCCCGACCTTTACGCTTGGTATGGGAATGAATAAGCAGACGCACCAGTTTCCGAAGGTCGACACCTGTCATCACCCCAGCCTGCTGAATTTTAGCAGCAATAGCTTCCAGTGCTGCTTCTAGCTGTTGCTCTTGCGCTTCGGTTAGGTTAGAGAGGTCTATATCTTTTCCATTCTCTTTGGCAATACGCTGCATCAGATTTTTCAACATCACCATCATCAGCGTTTCCGAATCAATAGAAGCACCTGACTGCTGCAACTGTTTGATTACTGCTTCCAGCATGGCACTAGAATCAATATCAATCTCTGGACGAAGCGGGGTATTCCTGTCGGAAGAAACTTTATTATCTACCATCTTATTATCTAACCTCAGTTTTTTTATAAGCTTTGCTTATCCAAAACTGGCATGTTATTGAAAAATAATGTTAATTCTATGATATGAAGCCAAAGGCTTCCTATCATAGTGTAATAATATACTCAAAATAATGGTTCAAGCCGCCTTGAATCATTATTTTTCAAATAGTTGACAGTTTTGGATAAGCTGCGCTTATCCAAAACTGAGGTTATTATAACACCCTAAAATCATTGACATATCACAGGATATTGCACATAACCTAATACTGTGTCCAACTATCACTATGAAGAGGCATTGCCAATGATTTTTTCCAAAGGGTCTGTTCTGTGTTCATTATCGCACCTGGAAGGAAAATCAACAAGCACAATCCGCCTCTCTTACGATATTCTTGCCTTTTTAATGGCCATCGGACTACTGGTATTTATCGCCTGGGGGGCAGGGCAGATGACCGCCCCTATCAGTACGCTGGAACATTCCCCTGTCAGCCTTGAACCTTCGCATTTGCCTGGCTATGCGCTGCAAACCACAATCCGCCTGTTTATTGCTGTATTTGTATCGCTGGTTTTTTCGTTGGTCTATGCCGCCCTTGCTGCTAAAACCAAACGGCTAGGGCAATTGCTCATTCCTTTGCTGGATGTCTTGCAGTCTGTGCCGGTGCTTGGTTATATTTCCTTCACCGTGACTGCCTTTATGGCTCTGTTTCCTGGCCGGTTACTGGGGCTGGAAATGGCCGCGATTTTTGCGCTTTTTACCTCACAAGCCTGGAACATGACCTTCAGCCTCTACCAGTCTCTCCGCACCGTGCCAAAAGATATACGCGAAGCTGCCTGTGTCATGCAGCTTTCCGGCTGGCAGCGTTTCTGGCGGATGGAGGTGCCTTTTGCCATTCCTGGCCTTATCTGGAATATGATGATTTCGATGTCGGGTGGCTGGTTCTTTATTGTGGCATCAGAAGCGGTGAGTGTGGGGAACCACCATTTTATCCTGCCAGGCATAGGTTCTTATATTGCCTTGGCAATTATAGATTCTAACCTACATGCTATTTTATCGGCCATTGCCACGATGGTGATTGTTATCCTGCTCTATGACCAGCTTTTTTTCCGCCCACTGCTTGCCTGGGCAGACAAGTTCCACTATGACCTGACAGGCCACCAGCCTACGCCGCGCTCCTGGCTGATTACCTTATTCAAGCGCACTATTTTTATCAAGAAACTGCGTATGCCTTTTAGCTGGCTAGCACGCAAATGGTTAGGGTTACGCTGGTTTAATGCCCCAACCACCCACAGTATGTTCCATACTCCGGCATCGGCTAGCATTATTGATTATCTGTGGTATGGGACATTATTAACAGTAGCAATTATAGCACTCAGTTTTGTTACCCATTTCCTGCACTATACGATTGGCTGGGAAGAGATGCGGCATGTGCTGTTCCTGGCCAGCCTTACCCTACTTAGGGTAACGGTGCTGATTATACTTGCCTCCCTGCTGTGGGTGCCGCTTGGTGTCTATATTGGGCTGCATCCGAATGTTGCGCGGATTGTGCAGCCGCTTGCCCAGATTCTTGCCGCCTTCCCTGCTAATTTACTGTTCCCGTTGGCAGTGATTGCTATTACACGTTATAGCTTGGAACCGGCTATCTGGCTAAGCCCTCTGATGATACTGGGTACGCAATGGTACATACTATTTAATGTGATTGCCGGTAGTGCCGCCTTCCCACAAGATCTACGCGACATTGCCGCTAATTTTAATGTAAAAGGCAGCATATGGTGGAGGAAAGTGATTCTACCTGGGATATTCCCTTACTATCTGACAGGAGCAATCACCGCATCCGGTGGGGCATGGAATGCCAGCATCGTAGCGGAAATTGTTAGTTGGGGAGATATACGGCTGGACGCGAAAGGCCTCGGCAGCTATATTGCCACACAGACAATGGAAGGAAATTTTTCACATGTCGCCTTAGGGGTGGGCGTGATGGTCTGTTTTGTCGTTGCCTTTAACCGGCTGGTCTGGCACCCGCTCTATGAAATGACACTAAAGAACCTCAGTTTTGGATAAGCGTAGCTTGTCCATGCTGAGGTTAAAAAATTACGGTTTGATTAGGTGGAAGACGCACATATTTTACTGGAAGTACAATCCGTACGGCAATCGTTCAAGAAAGCAGACGGCAATGAGTTAGTGGTACTGGATAATGTCAACCTCTCCCTGCATCGCAACGAAATTGTTGGGTTGCTAGGAAAATCGGGTTCCGGCAAGTCTACGCTGCTTCGCACCATTGCTGGATTGATACACCCAACCAGCGGTAAGCTGGTCTTTACCCCTAGGGAGAATAACCGGAAGCTAGATGTAGCGATGGTATTTCAGAGCTTTGCCCTGTTTCCCTGGTTAACCGTACTGCAAAATGTAGAGCTGGGGTTAGAGGCACAAGGCGTGCCCGCCAAAGAAACACGCAGACGGGCACTTGATGCTATTGACCTGATCGGGCTGGATGGGTATGAATCTGCCTATCCGCGTGAACTTTCTGGTGGCATGAAGCAACGCGTGGGGTTTGCGCGTGCGCTGGTGGTAAGGCCGGATATCCTATTGATGGACGAACCTTTTTCTGCACTCGATGTGCTCACCGCCGAAACATTGCGTACCGATCTGCTTGATTTATGGATACAGAAAAAAATGCCGCTGCAATCGGTGTTGATGGTCACGCATAATATCGAAGAAGCGGTGTTGCTCTCCGACCGTATCCTGATTTTTTCCTCCAACCCAGGCAGGATTGCCGCTGAGATCCGCGTAACCCTCCCGCATCCACGTAACCGGTTATCCAAGGAATTCCGGCGTATTGTAGAGGAGATTTATACGCTGATGACGGCAAAAACGACTACCAGCCTGATAGCATCGGGCGTAACACAACTGGGCATAGGCCAACGCTTGCCGCGTGTTTCGCCTAACCAGCTCGCCGGGCTGGTGGAGGCGGTGGAAGCCACACCCTATAATGGCCGCGCCAATCTGCTGGAGCTGGGTGATTCCGTTCCTATTGACGATTCGGAAATGCTGCATCTGATTGAAGCACTGCAAATGCTCAAATTTGCTGAGGTGGAGAAAGGTATTATCACCCTTACCGTGGCAGGGAAATGGTTCGCCCAAGCAGAAACACAAGAGAAGAAACGCATTTTTGCCGAACATCTTATTACCTATATCCCGCTCGCTGTCTATATCTGCCGCATACTGCATGAACGCCCAAACAATGCGGCCCCACGCCTGCGGTTCCTAACCAAACTTGAGGATCATTTAAGCGAGCCGGAAGCACGGGAAGTGTTGAATGCCGTCACGAGTTGGGGGCGCTATGCGGAATTATTCTCCTATGACGATAATACGGAAGTATTCAACCTGGAGAATCCTTGAGTGCCATGATGGCTGACGATTTTTATAGACAGAAATAACGCGGCCGTGCAATGATCGTGCATCCTATTCAATCATTATAGAGAGACTCCCTTATGATGCTGCTACGCCATATTCTGTTGTCGTTATTCATTATTGTATCAGTTCCCTCCCTGGCACAGGCCACGGGTTCTTATCTTGAGGTGCATAGCATCCCGCCTACGCTGCTTGCTGCACCTTTTGCCGATAAAAGCCCGGAACAACGCAACGAATTGCAGTATATCCTTAACCTTCAGCAGCACGCCTCTGCTGACGAGGTGAAAAAAGCCGCCGATGAGCGTGAGATGTCACCGGAAATGATGACAGAGCCTATTGTTCCTGCATTAAAGCGCGCTGATTATCCTGAGATATACCATCTCCTGGAAAGGGTAGGGGATACATCAAAAACGATCACCAACAATACCAAAGGTTATTGGAAAGCCAACCGCCCCTATATTGTCGATACCACAATAAAACCACTGATTAAAGCACATACCAACTATGCTTATCCTAGCGGTCATACCTCAAAAAGCCATGTATGGGCCTATACGCTTGGTATGTTATTGCCTGAAGATGCTGCATTGTTCCGCCAGAAAGCGGAAAGCATCGCCCAGCACCGCGTATTGGTGGGGATGCACTTCCCCCATGATATTGAAGGGGGCAAGCAGCTTTCCTTGCTTATTATCGGAGGGCTGCTACAAAATCCAACATTCCTGGCCGACTTAGAAAAGGCACAAAATGAACTGAAAGCCCATCCACTGCCTTCAGCAGCTGAGGGTAAATAGCATAGCACCCCTATAGGAACTACTGGCTTTTCCTATGGACAGCATATCCCTAGAAGAGTTACTGATTTGATGGAGATAATGTTATGTATAAAACAGAACAGGAATGGCAGGCGGCATTAACACCTGAACAATATGCAATACTGCGTCAGGAGGCCACCGAGGCTCCCTTTTCCCATCCGCTGAATAGCGAGAAGCGGGAGGGGATGTTTCTCTGCGCAGGCTGTGGGAATCCACTTTTTCCTTCAGCGTTTAAATATGATAGCGGTACAGGCTGGCCCAGTTTCTTTGACGCAATACCGGGGGCTATTGCCACCCAGAAAGATTACCGCTTAGGAGTGGAGCGGGTTGAATATCATTGCGTCCATTGTGGCGGCCATCAGGGGCACCTATTCCCTGACGGGCCCGAACCAACCAGCCTGCGCTACTGTAATAACGGCGCGGCACTTACCTTTATCGCCACGAAATAACATCCTAACCTCAGTTTTGCGTTCCTGCATTATGCAGCATTGCTTGCATTGCAACCTACCCAATTCTTGCACTGTGAGCAGTATATGACACTACTAGAGTTCAGCTTATCATTTACAGAGGGTGTTGCACTTATTGCCTCACCCTGCATTTTGCCTGTATTGCCACTAGTGCTGTCTACTTCTATTGATGGAGGAAGGGCGCGTCCTTTTGGTATTATTACTGGTTTTATACTCTCCTTTTGCTTGCTTGCCCTACTCTCACGTAGGCTGGTGTTGGCAACGGGAATAGCGCCAGATAGCATTAAAGACATATCGCTGTTGCTACTTTTCCTGTTTGGGCTTATCCTACTTTCAGACAAGCTTTCCGCATGGTTTAGCCGTCTCACACAACGATTTGCTGATATAGGCACCCGCCTCTCACCTGGTAATGGGAAAGAGGGATTGGCTAGTGGCATTGTGCTTGGTGCCTTAATCGGGCTGGTATGGACACCTTGCGCTGGGCCGATATTGGCGGCGGTGCTGGTACAGATTATCCGCCAGGAAACTGACCTGGAGAGCGTGGCGTTGATGGTAGCGTTTGCGATGGGGGCAGGCTTCCCCATGTTCATTATTGCAATAACAGGACGACGTATTATGAATAAATTTGCGTTTTTACAACGCTATACTGAACAGATCCGTAAGATTCTTGGTGGGGTGATTATAACTTCTGTCATTTTCATTGCAGCAGGAAGCAATGCCCAATTACCGTTTTTTAACAGCAATCCCGTCTCCCAACCTGCTGCACGACTTGACCATATTGAAGATGCGCTGCCGCAGCCTTATCCTGCGCCAGATTTCGCAGGCATCACACAATGGCTTAATAGCCCCGCCCTAACCATGAAACAGCTTAGGGGCAAGGTAGTGCTGGTGGATTTCTGGACATATTCCTGCATTAACTGTATCCGCACCCTACCCCATATTACAGCGTGGGATGCACAATATCGTGATAAGGGCCTGGTTATTATAGGCATACATTCGCCAGAGTTTGAATTTGAGAAGAACCCGGAGAACGTCAAGCAGGCCGTCGCACGTTATAGCATTCATTATCCCGTTGCCCTTGATAACCAGCTTGACACCTGGCAGAATTTTCGCAACCTCTACTGGCCTGCTCATTACTTAATCAACCAAGAAGGCATGGTGGTCTATACCCATTTTGGGGAAGGAAATTATGATGTAACGGAAAATAACATCCGCTATTTACTAGGTGAAAAAGACATGCAAACCGCCTCCCCCACCGAAATTCCCTATGCGCTAGGGCAGACACCAGAAACCTATTTGGGGTATAGACGTAGCGATAGTTACCTTGGCCCCACTACTATACAGCCAGATATAGATACTAGCTACCGGTTCCCTAAATTTCTGCCCTCTGATAGCTGGTCATTACAGGGCGGGTGGAAAGTGGAAGCCGAAAAAATTACCAGCACTGCTCCTGGTGCCGCATTACAGTTAAATTTCAAGGCACGTAATGTGTTCCTGGTGCTGGGTTCAGCAAGTGGCAAGCCGGTCAATGCCTCTATTACTCTCAATGGCGAAACTGTGGGAAAAAATGCCGGAAAGGATATCAAAAACGGTACCTTGGTGATTGATAGCCACCGCCTCTATGACTTAATTCACCAACAAACGGTTACCAATAGCCTGCTTGAGATAACCAGCGATTCACCAGGACTGGAAGCCTATGCCTTTACCTTCGGGAATTAGACCTCTATCAAAAAGAAGAGTGGGTGGATGCCAGATAATTCTCTCTGTTCCCAGATTGTAACACTTGAAAACTATCCTTGATTGGTATAAGTTGCCTGTTGGTCAATTATCCGATGACACTCTATTATCTAACCCCTATCAGGATATGCATCATTATGGCAGGCAGTGTAAATAAAGTAATATTGGTTGGTAACTTAGGGCGCGACCCAGAAATACGCTCAACACAGGATGGACGTGAGATTGCAACATTAGCGCTAGCCACTTCTGAAAGCTGGCGTGATAAGGCTTCAGGCGAACGGAAAGAGCGTACTGAATGGCATCGGATAGTAGTATTCAGCGAAGGGCTAGTGAATGTTGTCAAGAATTACGTGAAAAAAGGCAGCAAGCTTTACATTGAGGGGGCACTGCAAACCCGTAAATGGACAGACAAAGACGGTGCCGAACGCTATTCCACTGAAGTGGTGCTGCAAGGTTTTGGCGCGACACTTACTATGCTTGATCGCGCTGGTGGCGGTGGCGATTATGCCCCCTCCCCTGAGGATTATGGCTATTCCAACAATGCTGCCCCCAAGGCAGGGGCGGCCCCTAAGCAGGATTTTGTCCACACCGATTTAGATGATGACATCCCCTTCTAAAGGGGCGACGCGCACATGGCTGTCATTTTTACCCTGCTCAAACACGATATCCGGGTAGCGTTTAGAAGCGCAAGCAGCAGCCTTTATCCGCTACTATTTTTTGTCATGAGCACCAGCTTGTTTCCACTGGCGATAGGGCCGGAATCGGCTCTGTTGCAACAAACCGCCAGCGGTGTGTTATGGGTAATGGCACTGTTGGCAGTGTTGCTACCACTGCATCAGCTCTTTGATGACGATTACCACGATGGCACGTTGGAGCAATTACGTGTGAGTGGAGCCCTCCCTGCTATTATCGTGCTTGCCCGTGTTGCTTCCTACTGGTTGGTGACGGTGTTTCCGCTGGTGCTTATCAGCCCGCTGCTTGCACTGATGCTTACACTGGATACTGCGAGCATTCCTCGGCTGGTAGTATCACTACTGTGTGGTACGCCTACTTTATGCTTTATTAATGCAATGGCAGCAGCCTTGATGCTTGGTGCACGGAAGGGGGCTGGCCTAGTATTCCTGCTATCACTACCGTTAACGATTCCTGTGTTGATTTTTGGTACGCTGGCGGTAGAACCCTCGCACCATGGGCAAACTGCTTTCATTGCACTTTCAGCATTATTGCTTATTATGGCTCCTATTAGCGTAACATTGTGCACAGCAGCACTACAGCAAAAATAATTCTTGCGGTTATTGTATAAATATAACATAATACGACGTATATTAACGTATCATTTCTCATTAACCTCAGTTTTGGATAAGCTTTTTTTATCCAAAACTGAGGTTAGTTAATGTTTTATAAGCTGGCTCTTTTATGGAAAACACCAACGCTCTCACCTCAATAAAATCTGCATTCTGCCGCCTGCTGGCACTCCTGCCCATTGAACGCTTCCGTAATCCTCCCGCAGTGGTAGCGGTATTGCCACTGGTGGGAGTGATTGGTGAGGCGCGCGGGCCGCTCTCCTCCCGCAGCTTGTCACTAACTGCACTGGAGAAATCCATCGACCAGGCTTTTTCGCTGCCTAAAGTTAAGGCGGTGGCACTGCTGATTAATTCACCTGGCGGTTCTCCGGTACAATCTGAATATATTAGCAAACGCATACGCGCTTTATCGGCCGAGAAAAACATCCCCGTTATCAGCTTTGTGGAAGATGTTGCCGCTTCTGGCGGCTACTGGCTGGCCTGTACAGCTGATGAAATTTATGCCTCCGAGTCCTCGATTATCGGCAGTATTGGGGTGATTTCCGGTGGATTTGGTTTTGTAGAAACCATCAAAAAACTGGGGGTAGAACGGCGTGTCTATACACAAGGAAACAATAAAAATATCCTTGACCCATTCTTACCGGAAAAAGAAAAAGATATAGCAATTATACAGGCCTTGATGAAAGATGCCTATGAAACCTTCACCAATTTTGTGAAAGAACGCCGTGACGGCAAGTTGAATGACCCGGAGAACCGTCTGTTTACCGGTGAATTCTGGGCAGGAAAAACCGCGTTGAAGCTGGGGCTGATTGATGCGATTGGCGATGTGCATAGTGTTATGCAGGAGCGTTATGGCAAGAAAGTCAAGCTGGTGAAGATAGAAAAAGAGAAAGGCCTACTCAAACGCACCTTTGGTGCGTCAGGTAATTTTGCAGCGGTGCTAGTAGAGGCAACCGCCGCCAAAATAGAGGAACGCATCATGTGGGGGCGTTTTGGACTATAATACTAATTTCTACTGATAATCTTACTAATGTCTGGAAATTGGCACGCCGCATTACGCGGCGAAAGCCTGCGTGGCACTTGAACGCCATACCAATGAACGCAAATCTATTGGCGTTCATTGGTATAAGATTACAAGGATAAGGTATTTTCTCCTTGAAACTCATGGCAGAAATGAGTAGATACGTGTGTAAACTTTTAAGCCGGTCTTGACTATACTGAAACCACTTGAAGAGTGGTTTCAGTATACCTTAACCTCAGTTTTGGATAAGCTACGCTTATCCAAAACTGTCAACTATTTGAAA
>CAZXPG010000059.1:0-10059 GCA_964643145.1 uncultured Rickettsiales bacterium | reverse complement strand
TTTTAGAGTATCATGCCAGTTTTGGATAAGCAAAGCTTATCCAAAACTGAGGTTAGTTATTGCAAATGACCCTTCGTTCTTCCCATAACGTGCCGGTATTTCTGCTGATCAGCAGCCTGTTTGCCTTGGCGTTTGCGTATGTTTCTCAATATGGTTTTGGTTTAAAACCCTGTGTATTATGCTTGTACCAACGCGTGCCCTATATGATGATAGCGGTGTTGTCGTTGTTTGCCTTGGCAATAAGGCAGGAGAAATATCGCAACATTATCTATGGCATTATAGTTGCCGTGCTCTTGACAGGGGTGGCAATCGCTTTTTATCATGTGGGTGTGGAATATACATGGTTTGCTGGCCCAGACACCTGTTCAGGTGGGGGGGCTGCCCCTAAAACACTCGAAGAAATGCGAGCATCACTACTTGGTACAAAAGCCGTGCGCTGCGATCAACCTCAGTTCGTTTTTCTTGGGCTGTCAATGGCTGGGTGGAATATAGTATGGTCATTGTTTATGGCAGCTGGCACCTTGTTACTTTGGTGGAGAAAGAAAAGAGATGGATAAAGAAACAATCAACCGGATGATCCGAGTGAACCATGCCGGTGAATATGGAGCAAAGCGTATTTATGCCGGGCAAATGGCAATGCTGAAGAATAGCCCTTTCTTGCCGGTAATCCGCCATATGGCCGAACAGGAGGAGGCACATCTCGCCTATTTCTCACAGCAGGTGGTGAGCAGGCGCGTGCGGCCCACAGCACTTTTCCCGCTCTGGCATGTGGCAGGCTATGCGCTGGGGGCTGTTACCGCTTTCATGGGAGAAAAGGCGGCGATGGCCTGTACTGTGGCTGTTGAGGAAGCCATTGATGAGCATTATGCTGCCCAGCTTGCGGTATTAGGGGAAGCAGAAGTGGAATTAAAAGAAAAAATAGCACAGTTCCGTGCTGAAGAGATTGAACATAAAGATACCGCCCTGGCTCATAATGCCGAAGAGGCTCCTGCGTATATGGTGCTAAAAACAGTAATCAAAGAAGGAAGCAAGGTTGCCATATGGCTGGCAAGTAGAGTGTAATACCCTCATAACCAAAAGGAGAACAATCATGCGAACATTGCTAATGTTAGGGATAACGGCAATCTTATGGGCCGTGTCCTGCTCTTCATCCTTGGCAATAGGGGATGCTAACAGCCTGCAGGAAGTGGGGGCTATGGTGAGTGGCGAGCATTCGTTTTCCCACGTGATCGGGTCGGCAGCGAGTACGCTTGGCAGTATCTGGCGTTATAAAATTACGACCATCGATAATCAGGCGATTACCGTTTCCAATCTAATTATTGGCATTATCCTTTTTGCTTTCGGGCTATGGTTCTGCCGTTATTTAAGCAAGTTTGTCGGTAGGAAACTGCAAACAGTAGCACATCTTGAAGTGAGTGTGGCGGCGGCACTTGAGAAAATTTCCTATTATGTCTTCCTTGTATTGATGACGCTCTTGGTGCTGGATGTTTCCAATGTACCGTTAACGGTCTTTACCTTTGTAGGTGGTGCACTCGCTATCGGTATCGGTTTTGGTAGCCAGAATATAATCAGTAACTTTATCAGTGGGTTAATACTTCTAGTGGAACGCCCGATCAGGATAGGGGATTTGATAGAGGTGAATAATACGGTGGGTAAAGTGATTAGCATTGGTGCTCGCTGCACCCACTTGCGCACAGGCAGCAGCGTAGATATATTAGTGCCAAATAGCAGTATATTGGAAAAAACCGTAGTCAATTGGACATTAAATGACGAGATTATACGTGATACGGTGGCAGTTGGTGTTGCCTATGGCAGCCCTACTCATAAAGTGGAATCTATTCTGTTTGCCGCCCTGGAGCAAACGGAATATATCCTAGAAGACCCTAAACCGCAGGTATATTTCGTGGGATTTGGCGATAGTACGCTTAATTTTGAGATTTTTTTGTGGGTAGATCTTTCCGGCCCTGTAGAAAAGAAGCGAGTTATCAGTAATTTGAATCATACTATTGATAGATTATGCCGTGAGAATGATATCGTCTTTGCTTTCCCGCAACGTGATGTGAACTTAAAAATAGCCCCTGAAGATGCTGCATTAATAGAGAAATTCGTGCATTGAATGTGATGTTTTCTTGCATCACTTGTGGAAAATAACGAAACCATTCCCCCTTGTGCTGTTATAAGAATGTTGCCCGGTTGATACCCTGCTGCTCTATACTAGTGCCAAGAAGCAGAGGAATTCTGTGTTGTAAAGCGATAGAAAGGGAAAGGGCATCTATGTCAGATTACTGTCCCAAATGCGGGTATAAGCATAGCATAAAAAGCGGAAAGGTGGAAGGTCAACAGCGGTGGAAGTGTAAAAGCTGTAGCTACCAATATACACGGATGGAGCAGCGTGGCAGGCCGCTATGGCAAAAATCCCTTTCCCTTTTTCTCTATTGTCATGGAGTGCCACTATATAAGTTGGCACGGCTGTTTGGGGTACAGCCAAGCACGATACTGAAATGGGTGCGTCATCATGCAGGCGGCCGTTATATTAGGCCTGAAGCCTCGTCAGTTGTTGCTATTATGGAAAAAGAGGAGATGCGAGCCTATATGCAGGGCGCGCATTATGCTTCTGAAAAAAATAATGGGGAATTATGGATCGCAATAGAGAGTGAATTCTTAGAAGGTAAGATGGGCATTACTATTAGCGACCATAAAAAATAGGCTGATCAACCTCAATATGGGATAAGCTTTGCTTATCCAAAACTGAGGGTGATTATAGTGATTCCACATAACTTCCTGTGGGTAAGTTATGTGGTCGCTCAATAGACCTCTGTCAAAACGTGGTTTGGGGGGGGCGATTTATTTGTCGTTATGATAAGGTCAGTTTTGCAGATCTTAGCCGCAAGCTATTTGCTATCACCGATACTGAACTGAGGGCCATAGCAGCACTTGCAATGATAGGGCTTAAAAGAATACCGAAATAGGGATAAAGCACTCCTGCTGCCACTGGCACACCAAGCGCATTATAAATAAAAGCAAAAAACAGGTTTTGCCTGATATTTTGCATGGTAGCACGGCTTAGGAGGCGAGCACGTACGATACCCATTAAGTCGCCCTTTACCAGCGTGATGCCCGCACTTTCCATTGCCACATCTGCACCTGTTCCCATGGCAATCCCTACATGCGCCTGTGCCAAGGCGGGGGCATCATTGATACCGTCGCCCGCCATGGCAACCTTGTGGCCTTGCTTTTGTAACTGTTCTATCACCGCATATTTCTGTTCAGGCAATATATCTGCTTCTACGTCATCGATCCCCACCTTTTCTGCCACCGCCTGAGCAGTGGTTTTATTATCTCCAGTCAGCATGATAATGTGTAGCCCATCTTTTTTGAGTAACCGTATGGCCTCTATAGTGTTTTCCTTGATGGGATCGACAACAGTAACGAATCCGGCGGCTATACTCGCTACAACAATAAACATGACTGTTTGTCCCTGTGCCCTAAATGTTTCGGCTTGAATTGTTAGCCCACCTGCAGAGATATTCAGCGATTCCAGCAAGGCCAGATTACCGAGTGCCACCTGCTTTCCTTCTATATTACCCATAACGCCTTTGCCGGTAACAGAATGAAAATCACTTACTGGTGAAGCTGTTATTTTCTGTTCTTGTCCGCCTCTAACTATGGCTTCCGCTAAGGGATGTTCGCTACCTTGTTCAAGGCTTACAGCCAGTGATAATAGGGTGTTTTCTTGAAATCCCTCTGCCGCCACAATGGACATAAGCGTTGGCTTGCCTTCCGTGAGCGTACCCGTTTTATCAACAATCAGGGTATTCACTTTTTCAAATATTTCGAGTGCCTCAGCATTTTTAATGAGCACGCCAGAACGTGCGCCACGTCCTGTAGCCGCCATAATTGCCATGGGTGTGGCAAGCCCAAGCGCACACGGGCAAGCAATAATCAACACACTTACTGCGCTAAGCAGTGCAAAGCCGATACGTGGTTCTGGCCCCCATACCCCCCAAACTATCGCGGAAACGAGTGCGATCACGATAACAACAGGAACAAAATAACCGGAGACGCTATCAGTCAACCGCTGGATAGGTGCGCGGGTACGCCCAGCTTTTGCTACCATCTCTACAATACGTGCCAGTACCGTTTCACTTCCCACATGTTCGGCATGCATGATGAAGCTGCCACTCTCATTGATGGTGCCTCCGGTGACAGTGTCACCAATGGTTTTTTCTACTGGTATTGACTCTCCGGTAATCATGGATTGATCAACACTACTGCTTCCTTCAATGATTACTCCATCTGTTGGTATTTTATCGCCTGGGCGAATACGTAATTTATCCCCCTTATGGACGTGGCTTAAAGGGATATCGGTTTCGCTGCCATCTGGATTTACTTTGCGTGCACTATCAGGTGCCAGCTTCAGCAATGTTTTGATTGCACTGGAAGTCTGTGCTCTTGCTTTAAGCTCCAACACTTGACCGAGCAGTACCAACGTCATAATAATTGCGGCTGGTTCAAAATAAACATCATCATTGTGTGCCGCATCACTAAGCCAGCTAACTAGCCAATGGGGATTAATTGTTACCACCAGGCTATACATATATGCTATGCCAACACCCAACCCGATTAGTGTAAACATATTCAGGTTCTTATGTTTGAGCGATTGCCAGAAGCGGTTGAAAATTGGCCAGCCACACCAGAATACGACAAGTGTAGCAAGAGCGCATTGTAGCCATAATGCATAAGGAGTTTCTATAAAGGGCTGCAACCACGCAAGTGGCAAATGCCCCCCCATCGTAAGCAGTAGCAGTGGGATGGAAAGAGTCGCCGCATTCCCAAAACGCCGTGTCATGTCCTTTAGCTCAGGATCTTCTCCTTCAGTATCAGCGATATTTTCCGGCTCAAGTGCCATACCGCAAATAGGGCATGTTCCTGGGCCTACCTGCCGTACTTCCAGGTGCATTGGGCAGGTGTAAATTGCCCCGTCTATAACGGGAGACTCAGATTGAAGTTTGCCATGATGGCAACAACGTTGTTGATGATTATTCATAACAGAAGTGGCCCCCATTGTTCAGACAGCAAAGCAGCAAAACTAAGGTCTAAAAAGGGTTGTATGATTGAGTGCTGCCTTTTATCGTAAACCTATTAAAAATTATAAAAAAGCCCCGCAGGGTTGTGGCTCGTTGTGCTGTGGGTATGTGGGTAACTTGGTAGGCAAGTTATCCATATATCCACAGCTGCCTCGGGCCGGATTATAAACCTCAGCGGGCGTTTGTCCATTAAAAGTAGAGTGTGGACGCTCCTGGTTGTAGAATTTGATCCAGTTGCCTATCATTTTACTGCCTCTTCCAAAGCCTCGATAACAAAACTGGTATCCATGCTGTTTGACAGCCTCCAGCTGAGTACCTTACGGCTATACCAGTCCATATGTTCTTTAGAACATCTAAAGATGTTTCACCACCAGGTAGAAAAATCCGCGTTTCATGGGGATATAGGTGATGTCCGTGCACCAGATCTGGTTTGGCTTGGTGATCGCCAATTCACGCAGCAAATAGGGGTAAATCTTGTGTCCGGGGTGCGGGTCGCTGGTTCTAGGCTTCGGATAAATAGCGCATAACCCCATCTGCTTCATCAGCCGCCGTACCCGCTTGCGGTTGGCCCAGAACCCCAACCGGAGCAGGCTTGCGCGCATTTGCCGTGAGCCATAAAACGGTGCCTTCAGGTGCTGCTCATCAATAACCCGCATGAGTTGCAAATTCTCTTTGCCTTCAGGAGAAGGCGTGTAATATACCATTGACCGGTTGAGTTCCAGCAACTTGCATTGCTGCACAACGCTCATGCTAGGATGCTGTTGCTCAATCATTTCTTGCCTCTGCTGCCGGGGAATGAAGCAAAGGCACGTTCTAAAAAATCTTTTTCTACCGTCAGCTGCCCTATCTTGGCATGCAACTCCTTGATCTTTTCCTCATGCACGGTTGTATTCTTCGCAGCCTTATCCGAAAACACCGCCGATACGCCATCCAGTGCCTGTTGTTTCCAGCTCTTAATCTGCGTTTGGTGCACACCATGTTTTGAGGCTAGTTCCGCGAGTGTCAATTCCCCTCGCAACGCTTCTAACGCTACTTTCGATTTAAATGTACTACTGTAATTCTTCCGTTCTGTCATCTGAAAATCCTCTCCTCCTAGGGATGATTTTAGACCTTAGCATACTGTCTGAAATTTGGGGGCCACTTCTCATTTTCTACCAGGACACGCAGCTCACAACGTCACCGCACAGGAGCTCTAGCCCAGGAGAGCAGTGTCTATGGCAACGGGTAGTGATACAGGTGATAAATGACGCGCTAGGTAAGGTTAGGGATGTATCAGACAAGAAGGAAAGAGAGAACATCCAACATTATGCCATTCGGTGGTTAACGCGAAACAACAGAGATTTCCACATGGTATGCCACCTGGCGGGATATGAGCCGGAATGGGTAAGGGGTAATGTGATGAAATTGTTAGAAAGCAGAGGGATAATAGAATGAACCTATTATCCCTCCTACGATATTCAAGCAGTATGAGCATCATCGATGCTAATCACCATCGCTTTGCCGAGGGCAGCATAGGCGGCGGTCAACTGGCTCATATGGGAAGTATGGTGTACGTTAAAAAGTCTATCAACTTGGGGATATTTCCAATCAAGCCGTCTTGCCAACTCGGCTTTGAAAACATGCGCCTTTTTAGCGGTTTTATACAAGAGCGCCTTAGCGGCAACTTGTGGGGATGGCCGCACGATATGCCCATCTTTAACAACAGAAGCCTCTGGGATATCCTCACCTTCCTTTATCATATAGGCAAGCGCTGTATCCAGGCAATCAATCGCATGAAAAAGCGCCTCATCCATGGTTTCACCGAAGGTAATAGCTTCTGGAATATCAGGAAATGTCACAAGGAATGTTTCCCCATCTGGAGTCAATACTGCCGAGTATTCAAGTGTTTGTATCATTATTTGTCTCCTTTTAATCCAAGCTGTTTTTTTATCGCTTCTACAAGGCCAGTTCCCAGTTCTTTCTGGCCATGCATAGGAAGGGTAGACCATTTGCCATTTAAATATACTTTAATATGGCCACCTTTTCCTTCGCTTTCATCGAAAGTACATCCTTGCTTCGCCAGCCAACGCTTAAATTGGTTACTATTCTAGGACTTACGTGAAACGATATTTAGGTGATTTAAGTTGCTGTGTAATGTATTCAGTCAGTAGGTTTTGCTTAATTTGATAAATATTTTGCGTCCGGTTATAGGCAATATCGTTGAACTTAAGCCATACAAGCATACGCATAGCAATGTGGTTGCGTTGTGCCCTGTGGTTTCGGCACTGGCAATGTTCAATACCGGTGTTTTGCTTGAGTTCTCTATGAAATTGCTCAATCTTCCAACGGTGTGATAACACCTTTTGCACCACTTCTGCGGAAGATTGAGCGACGTCATTAGTAATGACAGTTTCGTTCTGCGTGGTTGAACGCACTACTTGAAACAATCTCACAGTAACATTTTTATCCAACCCCTTCAACTGGAAAAATCGCCCTTCTCTAAGAGAAACCTTGCTCTAGTCAACAGAGTTAACATGCTGATATCCCTTTTTATCCAATGTTCTAACCAACCGGTTTGACTTTATCGGGCAGTAAAATAATTTGCCGTGTTTGCTTATATGCTGCATCATCTCAGCCGTAGCATACCATGTGTCCATAAGCACAGTTTTAAACACAATATTCTTCTTATACAGCGCGTTATCAAACATTTCGCGCATGTGGTTAAGCTTGGATTTGCCATCATAATCCGGTGCGTAAATACGGTAATCAATTACCCAGAACCGGTTCAAATCAGGGTTCACATACACGCAATTCACAACGCCAATCCCTTTGA
Source organism: uncultured Rickettsiales bacterium (assembly GCA_964643145.1). Taxonomy (GTDB): domain Bacteria; phylum Pseudomonadota; class Alphaproteobacteria; order Rickettsiales; family Arcanibacteraceae; genus CAZXPG01. Next base: position 2,160 of record CAZXPG010000059.1, on the reverse strand, counting down.
TAAGTCCATGGGCATTGCCGCTATATTGCCGCTTCACCAGATCAATATTATGGCTATGGGATTTATCCAAAACCGTGTCGCAAAGACAAGATAGCCATTAATACCCTGTATTACCTGTGCTTTTGCATGTTCCCATAACATCGACGATGTAAAACGATAGCTCCGCATCCATCGATTCAGTGAATCATGGCTTGCATCAGGGTGATGCTCCCCAAAGTAGGTCTGCGTATAGTTTATCTGGCTCGAAAAAAGAAATTGACCGTAATCTATCCGTGTTATTTTCCTAGCCCGTCCCATCACTTCCCCCATCCTTATTCCAGCTAGGGGTACTCTACCTTAACTTCAATTAATTGTACAATAATTTCGCGTAAGTCCTAATTGAATTAACGTTATTATTAATTTAAAATAATGGCAAAAACGACACTTTTTGACATTATTTTAGAGTAACATGCCAGGTTTGGATAAGCCGCGCTTATCCAAAACTGAGGTTAAAATAGATATCTCCACCTTCAACACTCTAACGCAGTTCAGTATGCTGAATATTACCTATGGCAGCAACCAGTCCGTCACCCTGCAGCAAATTGTCTCGGGCAGCTTAAATGCCGGGCAGTTCATCCTGGCAAGTGCGGGGTCAAGTGCGAATGATAGCGCTGCTTTTGCGACAGAAACAGTGGCGCCACTTATGCCAGTGGGGATAACGGCTCCAGTGGAGGAGGCGGTAGGGGCGTAAAGAGAGCAGCTAAGGCTTTAGGCGGCATACAACGCCGCCTCCGCTTTTCTCCTTCTCATCACCAACCCAGGCAACTTCCTGCCACCAGCCCATACCCATTTCATGAACTCGGCAGGCACCTGCACATCCTCACCCCGGTTGCATTTCATCCGTAAGCTGGAGGCTTCTTTCCATGATGACAACACCTCCCGTTTAAAAGGATTATAGCAGTGTTGCGCTTCAATGTTGAGTCCGCCCAATCCTCTGCGTAAGGTGAGTAAATAATGATTTCCATATGATTTGGAATGGCAGGCTTGCGCTTGCACGCCTGCCAGCCATCTTATATGCCTCTATCCAAGAACACATGCTTGAGAATTCATGCTTGATGTTGTGTGTTGAGTGGCCCTATAGTAATACAGGGATGCATAGTATGTTGGCCTTGTGGCTTTCCCCGTATGATGGGGGTAAGGGGTTATTTTTTTCGGAAGTGGTCGAGAGTAATAACATTATCAACAGATAAGGGGGAATGTTGTGCCTTATCGCTATTTCCCTCCTCTGCCTTGTTAGCGTCCATCTCTTTGGGCGTACTAGATGCATTGTTATCTGATTCTAATTCTTCTTCGACATAACGGAATTGCAAACCGAATTTAACACTAGGGTCAGCAAAAGCGGTCAGGCTGGCAAAAGGAATGGTGATACATTCTTTTACATTGTCAAAACTTAAAACAACACTGAAACTATCCTGGGACACGGCCAATTCTTCAAACTGATATTGCAGTACGATAGTCATCTCATTGGGATATTTCTGCGCAAGCTTATCCGAAATCACCACGCCGGGATAACGCGTGAGAAACGAAATAAAAAAATGATGGCTTCCTGGCAATCCGTTGCGAATGACTACTTCTTCAAGAGCCTTCTTTACAATGATGTGCATGGCATCATCGATAAGTTTGCCATAGTTTATAATATCTTCATCCATACCAAGTGATAGTGCGTTTAATTATTAACATTCAATGTGGGTAAAGGGGCGTTCTGTTGCCCGGTGCCCCCAAACCGCGCTAATAGACTTAAGCAGCCAGAGCCATTGGGCTCATTACTGTATTGTCGTTTGCATGTGCAACGTTATCGTTTGCATCTATTGTTGTTGACCCATATCTGGCACGCCAGACGGTGGTATCATACCGGGCAAAGACTGAATCTTTATTACGCACGTCGATCCTGTTTCGTCCCCATAAAAAACACCTAATAATGGTGGAGACGTCGGGTACCGCCCCCGAGTCCGCAACGCCTATTCCAAACAGCGTTTATTGCCATAGTTCCAGTGAACAAAGACACTATAGTCTCTAATAGTGCCAATGTGAAGGGGATTGTTGCAAATATTGTGTTATTTGTTTTTCTAACCTCAGTTTTGGATAAGGTTCATGTTTTTTAGTGCTGGTTTGTTGGTTTTA
>CAZXPG010000058.1:0-10304 GCA_964643145.1 uncultured Rickettsiales bacterium | reverse complement strand
CCCCCTTGAGGGGGGAGGGCACCCCTCTTAATTCCTCCCCCTTGAGGGGGGAGGGTAGGGTGGGGGTGAGCCCAGCCTTACAGCAAAACGCTAAAACTCTCAGGCAAAATCCAACAGAAGCGGAGAAGCGGCTCTGGTTCTTCTTACGTAATGAATCCCTGGGGGTTAAGTTCCGTAGGCAACATCCTTTTGGCAACCGTTATATTGCTGATTTTATGTGCCTGGAGAAACAACTCATTATTGAACTCGATGGCGGACAACATGCAGACGATGCTTCTTATGATGCTGCAAGAACAGCGTTTATGGAACATGAAGGCTATACCGTCTTGCGTTTCTGGAATCATGAGGTGATGGAGAATATAGAAGGCCTACTTACAGCTATCCATCAGGTTTTAGGGGAGGAACACCCCCACCCCAACCCTCCCCCCTCAAGGGGGAGGGAGATAAAAGCCGCCTCCCCCCTCAAGGGGGAAGACGCCCCTGCCACCTCCCCCTTGAAGAGGGAGAGTACCTCTCCTACTCCCTCCCCCTTGAGGGGGGAGGTTACCTCTCCTACTCCCTCCCCCTTGAAGAGGGAGGGTGCCTCTCCTACTCCCTCCCCCTTGAGGGGGGAGGGTTGGGGTGGGGGTGAGCGTTCCACCCTTCATCTCGCCGGACGGCAGGTGTTTGAAACCAATGACGATATTATCAAATATCTGAAAGCGGAAGGGGCATGGATCAGGACAGAGCAATATATCCATGATTATCCCCATTGCTGGCGTACTGATACACCGCTCATTTATAAAGCCGTACCTTCCTGGTATGTGGAAGTGACCAAGTTCCGTGACCGTATGGTGGAGCTTAACCAGCAGATTAACTGGATTCCTGGCCATGTCAAAGACGGGCTGTTTGGTAAATGGCTGGAAAATGCACGAGACTGGTCGATCAGCCGCAACCGTTTCTGGGGCTCGCCGATTCCAGTATGGAAATCGGATAACCCGCAGAATAAAAAACTCTATGTGTTTGGTTCGATCAACGAGCTGGAAGAATTTTTCGGTGTAAAAGTGCCTGATCTCCATAAGCCTTTTATTGATGAACTGACCAAGCCCGACCCGGAAAACCCCGCCTATACGCTCCGCCGTGTGCCGGATGTATTTGACTGCTGGTTTGAATCTGGTTCCATGCCTTATGCCCAGGCGCATTACCCGTTTGAAAATAAAGAATGGTTTGAGAATCACTTCCCAGCCGATTTCATTGTGGAATATGCCGCCCAGACACGTGGCTGGTTCTATACGCTGATGGTGCTTTCCACCGCACTTTTTGACCGCCCGCCGTTCTTGAACTGTATCTGCCACGGGGTGATTCTCGATGAAAAAGGCCAGAAACTTTCCAAACGACTGAATAACTATGCCGACCCGAAAGAAATCTTCGCCGAATATGGCGCAGATAGCCTGCGCTTCCTGATGGTGTCATCACAAGTGATGCGCGGGCAGGAGTTGCTGATTGATAAAGAAGGCAAAATGGTGCGTGATGTGCTGCGGCTTGCCATTAAACCGATCTGGAACAGTTATCACTTCTTCATACTCTATGCTAATTCTGATAACATCACCGCATGTTTCCGCACTGATTCCAGCAATTTGATGGATAAATATATCCTGGCCAAGCTGAGAACGGCGGTGGAAACTATCGACAGTGCCATGGCGGCCTATGATACTCCTACAGCAACCCAGGCGGTGGAAAGCTTCTTTGAAGTGTTGAATAACTGGTATATCCGCCGTTCACGCCCGCGTTTCTGGAAAACAGAAAAAGACAGCGACAAACAGGCGGCCTATGATACGCTCTACACGGTGCTGCATGTCATGTGCCGTGCGGCGGCTCCCTTGCTGCCACTGGTGACAGAGGCCATTTATCGTGGGCTGACGGGTGCAGAACACTCCGTGCACCTGGCCAATTTCCCGGATGTATCGGCCATTGATGAAGCACCGGCCCTGCTTGCCAATATGGATAAGGTGCGCGATGCCTGCAACGCCGCGCTTTCTATCCGTAACGCTGAAAATATCCGCATCCGCCAGCCACTGCAACAGATTACCCTGATCGGTGCCTTTGCTATCAATGCAGAGCTTCAGGAGCTGATTGCCGATGAGGTGAATGTGAAAGAAGTGGTGGTAGCTGGTGAAGATGCCATTCAAAACCATGCTGAATATAAGCTGCAAATCCAGTTCCCGGTGCTGGGCAAACGCCTGCCGGAGAAAATGAAGCAGATTATCCCTGCCGCTAAAAAAGGTGAGTGGACAAGATTGCCAAATGGCCAGGTGGAGATTATTGGCGAGGTGTTGACTGGGGATGAATGCCGTTTAACATTAGAACCGAAAGACCGTAGCAAAACAGCCCCGCTTTCCAGCAATGACGCGCTGGTGCTGCTTGACACCACTCTTACCCCTGAACTGAAAGCCGAAGGAATTGCACGTGACCTGGTGCGCGCCATTCAACAAGCGCGGAAGGAGGCTGATTTAAACGTGTCCGACCGCATCAGCCTGACGCTTGATGCCTCGGAAGATATTACCCGCGCCTACCAGCAATTTGAACACTATATTGCTGACCAGACACTGGCGGTGGCACTCAATGTTGGCAACAGCGCCAACCAGAACTACGTGAGTGAAGGCGAAGTGGAAGGGGAAAAAGTACAGATTGGCTTTAGTTTGGTGTAGGTTAGATGTTGGATGTTAGATGTTAGAAATCTAGCATCCAACATCTACCTCAGCGGCAGTGGTTGCAGCACTTTATCAACCAACATTCTGATATTGTGCTGTTCTACTTCATCCTGAGAAGAGAAATTATCCAGTGCGCTGCTGTAAATGCCCTTGCTGTCGCTACCAATATGTGACCAGACTATGCGGCCAGTTTGTGCCTCAACCAGCCCTATCACCAACGTTGCCCCTTCCACATTAGCAGAACGGCGTGTGCCAAGCAGCACATCCATAGCGAAATCTTTGGCACGGGCGCCGTTGGTTTTCATACTGCCAGTATAATCGACCAGCACCAACACCGGGCTACTCGTCTTCTGGCCAATAAGGGCAGCTTTATCGCCCAATGTCTCACGCAGGGCAAAGGCTTGTTTTTCATTCATATAGAGTGAGGCATAGAGCTTCTTTTGTAATGGCACATACGCTGCCCGCACATCCACCAACGCATGGGAAAGCTTGGCCGCATGCAGCTCTTTTCTCCTGACGATCATCACATGATAGCCCTTTGCCGCAAGGGCTGATGCCACTTCACGGCGCAGCACATCTTCCAGGTGATATTCATAGTTTATGGCGCGTTCCTGATTGCCCGCAACATTCACCGTATTGACCACCACCTCCACAGGCAACAGTGCCAGATCATCCTGCCGCAGCACTGTTTGATAATCAGCACTATGGCGGATGGTGGTCATACGCACCGGCTCACCACCGGCACAGGCAACAGTAAAGCACAAAGCAAGCAGTGCTAAACAACGACTGAACCGCATCATCACCTCTATTCTGCCGCCACAATACGGGTGCGTTTATCCGAGAAAATCACATAGACTTTCCTGCCTTCACTGATCGCATTATCCCTGCCCTGCACCACTGTCACCAGCCCGCTGGTGGTAGCGGAGGAAATAGCATTACGCATGGAGGAACTACCCTCATAATAATCACCTTTTAGCTTGGAAGTATCGACTTTCACGATATATTCCATCCCCTCACTTTTGCCAAGCTGCCCTTCAAGCAGCGCTCCTGCCGCAGCACCAGCGAGCGCACCACCCACGGCAGCCGCTACCTGGCCATTGCCTTTGCCAACATTTGCACCACCCACTGCGCCAAGCGCGCCACCTGCCAGCATCCCTGTGCTGTTATCGGTGAGTTTATCGGCACTTTTCAGTGTGATTGGACGGGCGGAAATAACCTTGCCTTCAAGTGTCAGGCTAAGGGTGTTATCACTGGTATAAGTGCTACTCGACAGGTCGCGCGCACAGGCACCAAGCAGGCCAAGTGCCATTATGATGGTAAGCGTTTTGAGGAGAAGTGTTTTCATAAAATATCCTTATGGGTGGAGAAGATGTTAGGCAGACTCAACATTGAAGCGCAATACTGTTATAATCCTTTTAGTAATGCACCTTCAAGTAGCAGATTCGCAGGCTCTTGGCAAGAGATCTTCATTAGTGAGGGTATATGGCTCATTCAGGATATCAGTGGCGTTTAACCGACACTGCAAATAAGATACCCCAGACTTGCATATAATGGCGTTGTGGTAATACGGGTGTTGCCTTTAAGAGGTATGCTGTATAATAACCTCAGTTCTGGATAAGCCGCGCTTATCCAGAACTGAGGTTACTTAACCAACCACATAACGTACCTACAGGTGCGTTATGTGGGGATACTCTAGTAGCGTAAAACCTGTAGCCATTAACGGCGATGTGTCATGCTTTGCTGTTGCTGGTTGTTGAGTTCGCTTATCACTGACAGTGTTGTGCTTATAGCGTTAGAAATGCCAAGATTGTCGAGTGTAGCACAAATAACGTCTACGGTAACATCGCCATTGCTTCTAGTATGGCGAGATATGTCTAGGGCTTGGGCAATCTTATCTTGTTCCTTGCGAGTAAACTTCTTGATTGCGCCTATAACATCATCAACAGCATAGGTGGTTAGGTTAGAGGCGCACGCTTTGGTTGTGGTCGCATTGCTCACCCTTGATTCTGGCGCAGGGGCAGCAAGTGGGGAAGCGTCATGCTTTTCATTATTAGCACTATCACTTGCTAATGTGTTGTTGGGATTTACTATTTGGGATTGTTGACGTGATGGCGTATACGTCAGGGAAAGCAAATAGCGGCGCGGTCCATCAAGATCACATTCTCTCGTTATCTGAGACGGGATAGCGGATCCGTTACCCTGAAGCTGTGTTTGATAGAGTAATGCGGCCGCTTGCGTTGCAAATTTCATTGCAATGTTGTGGTTATTACCATTCTCTGTAGTGCACTGGGATCCGAGGAAAGAGTTCCGGGGCTGATCGGGTGGAATATCACTCACGTTATCATATTCGGAATATTTTTTTATTGCAAATAAGTAACAACTTTCTACCTTAGGGTTTACTCGCTGCAACGCCAGAAATAACGAACTGGATGAGCAGCCTTCGGCTGTTTGGGATGTTATAGAGTTCCATTCTTTTTCAGATGTCTCAATTTGGACTGAATATAGGGTAGTAATCCCAGAATACCTATCGCTGTGAAGTGTTGGGGGACCACCTATCGCATCGTTATCTTCGGTGGAACTAGTAGCATAGAACTCACGCAATGCTTCACAGGTGATGCTTGCCTCATTCTCATCATGAAAATAAAGTTCGACTTTATGACGGTTTAATGTATTTGATAACCGTTTTCCGATTATGTATTCTGGGCAACACTGCGCAAATACAACTTTGGATGATGATTCTAATATTGGTGATGATTTCATTCGTTTTTCTCCATCGTAATAATCATTCACACTATATACACCTCTCTTTTAGCATGAAAATAGTGCAATGGCATTACAATAACGTTAAAAAATAAAAATTTATTATCGGTGAGGGGATTTTTTATACGGACAAGTTGAATAGAGGGGGCTACACCGCCATTTGAATGCCTAGCTCTATCACCATATCACGTGGTATGCGGAAATAATCGACGGCATCGGTGGCATTGCGGCTCATGGCGATAAAGATACGATCTTGCCAGACCGGCATACCAAAGCTGGCAGAGGATACGATATTGCGGCGTGAGATAAAGAATGAGATCAGCTCCGGGTCAATCGGCAGGTTTTTTTGCTGTAACAATGCCAGTGCTCGTGTGACATTGGGTGATTCCATATAGCCAAATCTCACTATCACCCGCGTAAAATCGGCACTTAATCGTTCAAGCACCATACGCTGATTATCAGCAATATAGGGAACGCGCTCAAAACTTAATGTCATCAGCAGGTTTTGCTGGTGAATAACTTTATTGTGCCGTAGGTTCTGAAGCAGTGCTGATGGCGCATGGGACATATCACTGCTTAAATAAATAGCCGAGCCAGTTACACGCATGGGAGGAAATAGTTCTAAATGCTCTATCAATACATCCATCGGCGTGTTGCGGCTATGTTCTTGTTCACGCAATTCTGCCGTTCCCCGCACCCATATCCCAATCATGATAAAGAGCAGTGATGAAAGCAGCACAGAGATAAACCCACCATCAACAACTTTCGTCATATTGGCGGATAGGAACACCAGGTCTATAAGCAGTAATGGTGCAATAATAGCGAGTGCGATGCGTAGTTTCCATTGCCATTTATGTCGTATAATGACAAAAGTCAGCACTGCCGTAATCACCATCGTGCCGGTCACTGCAATCCCGTAGGCAGAAGCCAGGGCACTGGAGGTGCGGAATATATCAATCAACACCACCACCAGCACCAATAATATCCAGGTGACTTGCGGCATATAAATCTGCCCGATATGGGCGCGAGAGGTATAGAACACCCTAAGACGGGGTAGTAATCCCAACTGAATGGCCTGGTGGGTGAGAGAATAGGCGCCGGTAATCACCGCCTGGCTGGCAATAATAGTGGCCAGGGTGGAAAGCAGGACAATGGGAAGCAACGCCCATGCAGGATACATCAGGTAAAACGGATTGCTTGCTGCTTCAGGATGCGCAAGCAGCAATGCACCCTGGCCAAAATAATTGAGCACCAGTGCGGGCATCACACAATATAGCCAGGCCAGACGGATCGGTTTCTTGCCAAAATGCCCAAGATCTGCATACAGGGCCTCTGCCCCCGTCACCGCCAGAAACACCGACCCCAGTGCCACCATAGCCGCAAAACCATGATGGGAAAGAAAATATACGGCATGATAGGGGTTAATGGCATGCCATATCATAGGGTTATCTTTAATGTGCATAAGCCCACCCAGTGCCAGCACTATAAACCACACCACCATAATAGGCCCAAAGAACCAGGCCACTTTTTCTGTGCCTTTCTGCTGCAACATAAACAGGCCAACGATAATCACCAGCGCAATCGGCACTACATAGGGCTCAAAATGATGGGTAACCAGCTTCATGCCCTCAACAGCGGAAAGCACCGATATGGCCGGTGTAATCACCGCATCACCGTAGAAAAGCGAAGCACCCAGTACCCCCAACGCTAATATCCATTTGCGTGGCCTGTCCATGGCATTCTGCGCCAGGGCCATCAGCGAGAGTATACCGCCTTCCCCGTGGTTATCGGCTCTTAGCAGCAACACGACATATTTTAGGGTAACAATCAGGATAAGTGTCCAGAAAATAAGCGATAACACGCCAAGCACAATATCATGGGGCACCGGGCCTTCCGCGCCGCCCATGGCAGCAACCAGCGATTCACGAAAAGCGTAGAGCGGGCTCGTGCCAATATCGCCATATACGACTCCCACTGCACCCAGTGCTAGGGGAAAAATTTTAGTGGATGATTGTGAAGACATGAACGCCATTTATACCGCCTTTTTTCGTTACACTCAATCAATTTTATAGTTTTTGTAGTTTTCATCATGATTATGATCCTGCATGTTGGCAAAGTGGCATTTCCCTGCTATCGTGGCCATAGTTTGAGGTTTTTATGCGCACAGCCCTATTATTTATTTTTTCACTATTACGCAAATACATCCATTATCTGGTGGGTAGTAGCATTATTGCCCTGTCGGGTTTTACCGCACTGGCATTGCTCAGCTACAACCCTGATGACCCGTCTTTTAACCGTGTGGCTGATCTCCCCATCACTAACCTTGCAGGGGAAATGGGAGCCTATATTGCCGATCCGCTCGTTGAATCGTTCGGCCTGGTGAACGCTATCCTTGTTATTATCCCCTTGATGTATGGTATTCGGATAGTGTTTCAACACCGCCTTACGTTTATCTGGCTGCGTTTTGCCATGATGCTGTTATCAATGCTGGCAATATCCACATTATTAGCTATGATGTTCCCTACAGGCTCAGGCGAATCTAATTTCCATTATGGTGGCGTTATTGGGCTGCTTCTTCTACAGAAACTTACCTTTATACCTACATTCATGGTGGGTATAGGGGGGGGATTGATAGCAATAATCAGCGTTTTCATGGCATTGGAATGCACTTTAGCCGAATGGAGAAGTTTTTTTTATATGCTGTATCGTGGCTATGTGGTGGCACAAGACAGTATTATCATAACCTACCGTGCACTCTGTAAGTTCTATTATGTTATCCGCAAAGAGCCCCCTCCTGAACAACAACACAGGGAAATAATCGCATCACCCGCTGAAAAGCGTCATGTCGAAAAACCTAAGGTTGAACGTTTGGCAAAACTACGCAAAAAGCCCTCCGAGCCGGTTGCACCTGCCCCGATACCATTGCCTGGTTCCAGTTATGAACTGCCACCACTGACATTTTTGGCGGCCACTCCAGAAAAACAACGCAAAAACGTGATGAGTGACGCGGCATTAGCGCAGAATGCCAGCCAGCTTGAGCAGGTGTTGGAAGATTTTGGTGTGCAGGGAAGAATTGTCAATATTCATCCTGGCCCTGTCGTGACGTTATATGAGCTTGAACCTGCCGCTGGCATCAAATCGTCGCGTGTGATTGGCCTGGCTGATGATATTGCCCGTTCAATGAGTGCTATTTCCGCCCGTATTGCGGTTATTCCTGGCCGTAATGCCATTGGGATTGAACTGCCCAATGCTAATCGGGAAATTGTCTATCTGCGCGAATTGCTGGAGAGCAGCGAATATCAGGATGAATCCTATAAACTGCCGATGGTGCTTGGGAAAAATATTGGTGGCGAAACTATGATTATGGATCTGGCTAAAATGCCCCATCTGCTGGTAGCTGGAACGACAGGTTCCGGTAAATCGGTGGCAATTAATACCATGATCCTTTCCTTCATTTACAGCCTCACGCCGGAGCAGTGCCGCTTTATCATGATTGACCCCAAAATGCTGGAGCTTTCTGTCTATGATGGTATTCCGCACCTGCTGGCACCGGTGGTAACCGAGCCAGGGAAGGCGGTGGTAGCACTGAAATGGACGGTGAAAGAAATGGAAAACCGTTATCGGCTGATGTCCAACTTAGGGGTACGCAATATTGCAGGTTATAATAAACGCATTGAAGAGGCTTTTGCCTGTGGCGAGGTGCTAGAGCGTACGGTGCAGACGGGTTTTGAGCCGGATACCGGCAAACCGATTATCGAGAAAGTGCCGCTTGATATGACACCACTTCCCTTTATTGTGGTGATTGTCGATGAAATGGCCGATCTGATGCTGGTGGCAGGCAAGGATATTGAATCGTCAATTCAACGTTTGGCCCAGATGGCACGTGCTGCCGGTATCCATATTATCATGGCTACCCAACGCCCCTCGGTGGATGTGATTACCGGTGTGATTAAGGCTAACTTCCCTACACGTATCAGCTTCCAGGTGACATCGCGTATTGATAGCCGCACCATTCTGGGGGAGCAGGGAGCAGAACAACTGCTCGGTATGGGTGACATGCTCTATATGGCCGGGGGCAGCCGTATCACGCGTATTCACGGGCCATTTGTTGATGATAAAGAAGTGGAACGCATCGTCTCCTTCCTTAAAACGCAAACGCCGCCTTCCTATATTGATGATATCACCAGCGATGAGAGTGAAGAGGCTTTTGATGCTGGCGGCAGCGGTAATGAAGGCGATGATCTCTATAGGCAGGCAGTTGCTGCGGTGTGCCGTGATGGTAAAGCCTCTACCAGCTATGTGCAGCGTTGTTTGAAGATTGGTTATAACCGTGCCGCCACGCTTATTGAGCGCATGGAAAAAGAAGGTATCATCAGTAAACCTAACCATGCCGGAAAGCGTGAAATTATCGGTGCCACGATGCGGGATGAAGAATAAACGCTTCCTCCCTTCATTTGTCGGAGAACTGAACATTGAAGCGCAACATTGTTACAATCCTTATAGTTGTGCAGATCAGCTATATTGCGCTCTGGAAAAAATTTTACTGGACATACGTCATTCTAGCATTTATGTAAGATGAAGTATAGTAACCTCAGTTTTGCATAAGCCTAGCTTACCCAAAACTGAGGTTACTTAGGTAAGTTTTCTTATCCCAAGGGGGATTAGCTCAGTTGGTTAGAGCGGGGCGCTCATAACGCCTGTGTCGGGGGTTCAAGTCCCTCATCCCCCACCATTCTGCAATTTCTTGGCATTTTGCACATTCATCGAATGGTGAAGCCATTGTATATTCAAGGTTTTTCCCTCTTAATTGTAGGTTCTGAAAAAACATTTTCAAAAGCTCCCGTTTTTCAGAAA
>CAZXPG010000057.1:0-10519 GCA_964643145.1 uncultured Rickettsiales bacterium | reverse complement strand
CCTTTTTTTAAAAGGATTATAGCAGTGTTGCGCTTCAATGTTGAGTCCGCCCTACAAGAAGAGCAGGCATAAGTTCAGCAGTCTGGTCTTTAGCCGAGTTAAAATCATTCCAGCTCATTTGGATTCTCCTTCTGTAGTGTGGGTTTGAGAAAAGGTAAGACGTTCAGAGGCAGGCTTGACTGGCCCATTAATTTTCTGCATCAAACGGCCCAGATGCGGCTCTTCCATCAGCTCTAAGCGCCCGCTGCGGTCTTTAGCGGGGAAGCCAAAGGGGTTGAGGGTATGGTTGATGAAGGCACGATAGAAGGAACCATCATCGGCCTGCATCTCGCTCATAGTGATGACCTGGTCGACAATACCCGGCAACTCCAGCCCGGTTTTGCTGCCGTCAATCTGCGGGGTAAAGACCTTGCGGTTATAGTCATCGAGCTTTTCATCCAGGATGCCTACCAGCCAGATATTTTTGCCGCGTGTATGCTGGAGGTGGCTAAGCCAGGCAATCATCTCCTGGCCATGCAGCCCGTAAGCACCACGGTTATCAGGCTTGCCGGTTTTCTCACTGAAGGCCTGTGGTTGGCCTTTGCACCACTGAAAGCAGAGACGGCCTGCCACGGTGATTGAATCCACAAACACCGTGTCGTATTTCTCAAGCGCAGCAGGATTGCCAAAACTTTGGCAGACAGCGTTATAATGCGCCTGGCTATAAGGCTGGTCATCACGCAGCGCCGGGTTAGCGCCACCGATAAATACCGCAAAATCACGGCATTCATTCCAGGTACGGGGGCGGATAGTATCCCCTGGCCACCCTTCAATAGCAAGATCCCCAGCTTCCAGGTCAAAGAATAGGGTAGTTGCAGCCTCGAGCGTCCAGAGCAGGGAGGTTTTACCAATCCCGCTCTTGCCAAAAATACAGCCCTTAATGCCACGTTTTTCCGCCAGCCGTTCTTCAGCCGTAATAATAGGAAGTCCTGACATTATGCAGCCTCCTGTGTTTTTAACTTGTAGGTGGGAGTGCCTGTTTTCAGGATTCGTGCTGGTTCAAACAGGGCACGGATAGAGGCAGGCCAGGCGGCATAATTCTTCTCTGCCACCTTATAAGTTACCTGCACATATTCCGACGGGTCATCTCCCTTAGAGACGATAGCTTCGATTGCCTGTTTCAGCAGTTTCTGATCCCACTCCGGCTTTTTCAGGATATCGGTAGTAACGATAAAATTCTCGTCATTAAAATGGATGGTGCCAGTAGGTTTGCCGAGCTGGTTACGAAGAGAAGCGGCGATATTTTCATACTTCATTATCACGGCAGTATGCAGCCAGCCCTTCAGCATTTCTGCCCGCCGCCATTGTTCATCCGCTTCTTTCTGGGCCAGATAGAGCTGTTCCGGCGAAAGCAGGGCAACCTGGCCGATGGGCATGGTAATGATGTCATTGAGGGTGAGTTTTTGGGTCATAAGAATTACTCCTTAAGGGTTGCAGGGGGATAAGAGGGAAGAGTTTTTGGCTGTGCTTGAGCGCAAGGATGTTGCCTCGTACTGCTCGATATCTTCCAAGCGGTAGGTGACACGATTGCCAAGTTTGAGGAATTTCGGGCCAATGCCCAGCCAGCGCCAGCGTTCCAACGTACGCGGCGACATGCACCAGCGCTCGGCTACTTGATTCTGATGGAGATGTTTCACTTGCATAGGAACCTCATCGAAGATTTGCGATAAGGTTCATTATGGGCAGGTGCTTAGCCCTGAAATAGACGCATTAAATTAGGCCTATGCGGATAATTAAATGGGGAGAGGAAATGATGGTTTTAGAGTAGGTTAGTGAAGGGCATGAAACCCATAAAATCCATTAAAATAGTGAGAGAGGATTTCATGGGCTTGTGGGGTGTAAAGGAAGGGATGCTGTTTAAGCAAGAATAGCGTTATGGCATGCACGATACTCAGCCCTGAGAGCATTCTCGATAGAGCTCTGCTTAGGCACTTGTACGCCATGAAATTTCTTGAGAGCCCATTCTGCCAGATGAGCACATTCCTTAGCTAAAGTAGGGTGGAACTCACCCGCATCCCCCCGTTTCCGCAGCTCTACCCGGATGGCGGACATGATGCTGGGTCTGCCCGGAAAGCTGGGAGAGAATTCCCTTTTGGCTTGCTTCTTAGGGACGGTGGTTCTGGGCTCAGATGAAGAAACACAAGGAAGTACAGGACGTATTTCATGCTGCTGTTCAAATCTATCCCGCTCAGCAAGGGTAATCCGCAAATCTGTTTCTGCCAGATTGCAGCCCTTTTTACTGTGAGCGCAACGAATATGCATCTCATTCTGCGGCAGCTTAAATTCACGCAGATGAGCTTCCTGTTTCTTGAATATTTTACGGCAATCAGCCGCACTGATGATAGCATATCCCTGATGGCATTTCGTACCGCATGAGCAGGAAAAACTCTCGCCTTCCGGGGTCTCCTCCCAGAAATACACTTCTGCTTTGATTTGTGGAAGCCATGCCTGCACCTGCAGATGTTCATGCTCAATATAATAAACGAGATTGTGATACTCAATATTCCAGCGAATAGCGATTTCAGTCAGAGTAAAATGTTCTTTTTCAGGCAAAGCCATGACCCACTCCTAACGTTTTATTATTAGACAGCGCTTTCTTTTCAATTTTCCCTTGATTAATGGCCAGTATTCAAGATATCTTTAAGGTATATACACGCTAAAGCGTGTTGTCAACCAGTATATATATACTAAAACGGGTATTACTTATGGGACATGGTGGTAAAAGAGAAGGCGCAGGCAGACCGCGCAAAGAACCAACGGCACGCATCCGTATTCCGGCTGTGAGACTGGAAGACGTGAATAACTTCCTGGAGAATAATGCCTATACCATACCGCTATATACTTCCAAAATACCAGCAGGTTACCCCTCGCCACTGGAGGGTGATATCCAGGAATATGTGAATCTCTGCCAGAAGCTGGTACCGCACCAGGAACACACGTTTCTGGTAACGGCTACCGGGGATTCTATGATTAATGCGGGTATTTTTGATGGTGATATGCTGGTGGTAAGCAACAAGCAGGAAGCACGGCACCGCTGTATCGTTATCGCCATGGTGGATGGGCAGCAGACCGTAAAGCGGCTGCATATTGAGAATGGTAAATATACACTGATGCCAGAGAATGAAAATTATCCGCCTATCCCGATTAAAGAGGGTATGGAATTTAGCATTCAAGGTGTGGTGACTTCCTGCATTAAGATGTTCTAATATGTTTACCTTACCCGTTAAACCGCAAGGGTTGCGCTGGCTCTATGTCGATTTCAACAGCTATTTTGCAAGCGTTGAGCAGCAGCTGAACCCAGCATTACGCGGCAAACCGGTAGCTGTGGTCGCAGTAGAAACCGATTCCACCTGTGCGATTGCCGCCAGCTACGAGGCCAAGGCCTATGGAGTGAAAACAGGCACACCCATTTACCAGGCAAAGAAAATGTGCCCTGGGCTGATTTGCGTGCTCGCAAGGCATGAACACTATGTAGAATTTCACCAACGCATTCAGGAGGAAGTGGAACGACATATCCCCATCACTGCCGTATGCTCGATTGATGAGGTAGCCTGCCGCCTGATGGATAATGAAACCGAAGAGGAAGAGGCCATTGCTCTTGCCCATAAGATTAAGGCGGGGCTGGCTAAAAATATTGGTGAGCATATCCGTTGCTCAATAGGCATAGCACCCAATAAATACCTGGCAAAAGTAGCTACCGATATGCAAAAACCTGATGGATTAGTGATACTGAGGCCAGAAGAATTACCGGGCAGGCTCATGTCATTACACCTACGTGACCTGCCAGGCATTGGCCATAATACGGCGATTAAGCTACAATTGGCCGGGATTGCCGATATGCCGACTCTCCTTGCGCTTCCTGCTAAAAAGATGCGCAGTGTATGGGGTAATATCTGGGGCGAAAGACTGTGGTATATGCTGCGAGGTATTGAGCTTACGGAGGAAGAAACACAGCGCAGCAGCATCGGCCATAGCCATGTGCTGGCGCCGGAACTTCGGGTTCCTCTGCAAGCACAGCAGATTGCCAGAAGGTTGGTAATTAAGGCAGCAAGTAGGTTGCGGAGATTAGAATATACGGCGGATAGTTTGATACTTTCCCTACGCACTGAGAAGGGAGAACGCCTGGCAGCGGAAGCACGTTGTTTCCACGTGCAGGATAGTTTCACTTTTCTTGATATGTTTGCTGAATTATGGGATAAGTTATTAAAGGGAAAAGAAAATCTACGGGTGAAGAAGGTCTCTATCACTCTATGTCGCTTAAAGGCAGTGGGTAGTCCGCAAGGGGAGCTATTCAGCCCAGTGACAGCGGAGGCATCAAAGGCACGCAGCAAATATGAGCGCGCCTCCCATGCAATGGATGCACTCAATCACCGCTATGGGCGGGACACAGTGCTAATCGGCATGACGCCATCACAAGGGAGAAGCTTCTCCGGCACGAAAGTAGCTTTTACCCGGATACCGGATTTAGAGGAGTTTTTGGAGTGATAAACGGTAAAAATTTGCGAATGTTATGATGGAAAAAACACAGGAAAAACTATCACCCTTTATCGTTACGCCACGCTGTACCTTGCGACTCCCACAGTTGGATGAAACAGAAGTGATGGCGGCATTCGTGTGTGAGAACAAGGAATACTTGACCCCGTTTGAGCCATTACAATCTCACCACTATTACAGCCAAGAATACTGGCATGATAAAATTCTGCAAATACAGGCGGGCTTCCAGGCTGATACTTCCTGCTGCTTGAATTTATATCTGAAGGAAACCGGACAGCTAATCGGGATGGTAAATTATTCCAACATTGTGCGGGGTGCATTCCATTCCTGTTTTTTAGGCTTTAAGATAGCAGAGAAGATGCAGGGTAAGGGCTTGATGACAGAAGCCATTAAGGCCAGTATTATGTATGTATTTGATACGTTAAACCTGCACCGCATTTCTGCTAATTATATGCCAGGCAATGGGCGGAGCACCAGAGTGCTGGAAAAATGTGGGTTCCAGAAAGATGGGCTAGCAGAAGATTATTTATGCATCAATGGTAAGTGGGAACAGCATGTGCTCACAAGCCTGATTAATGACGGGTGGAAGAATCTGTGAAAATGACCAATGCATTTGAACAACTAACGGAAAATGATATCCCACACTGTGCATCCCTCTATATGGATGTATATAGCAACCCTCCATGGAATGAACCCTGGGAGCAATCTTCTGCTATCAAACGTCTGACCTTTTTGATGAAAATACCTACCAGCATTGGGTTTAAATATGTAAGGGGTAACCAGATAATAGGGTTCTGGCTAGGATATATTGAGGAAGGCTTTGATGAAATGGCTATTAAAGAGGTGGTGGTACATCCCCGTTTTCAGCGACAAGGCATCGGTACAAAACTGATGCATCATAGTGAAGAGATAGCTAAAAAACGCGGAATAAAAAGAATTACACTCTCTACCTTGAGGGATAGTTTTATGGATAAGTTTTATCAAGAACTTGGATATCAGGAGAGCAGCAATATCCGGTTTATGGGGAAGGAAATTTAAAAAGATATGAACTATCTCAGCCATAGTGATATCCCCAAACTCGTAGAGGCATTTGCCAGATGCAACTGGCATAAACCAACCTCGTTGTTTGAGCAGTACCTGCATGAGCAAGAGATGAATAAACGGCTGATATGGGTTGCTTATGAGAGAGAAGAGATTGCTGGATATATAACGCTTATTTGGCAATCGGGTTATCCATCTTTTCAGAAGCAGGATATTCCTGAAATCAAAGACCTGAATGTATTGCCGAGCTTCAGAAACCATGGAATCGGAAACGCATTATTGGGTAGTGCGGAAGCAGCAGCATGGCAACGTGGGAATGTGATTGGACTGGCAGTTGGCCTTTATGCTGATTATGGTGCCGCCCAACGGATTTATGTGAAGCGGGGTTATATCCCCGATGGTCGTGGCATCACCTATGACCACCAAACCGTGCCACCAGGAGAGCATGTGTGCCTGGATGATGATCTTGTGTTGTGGATGACAAAGAGGAAACAGGCAGTATGAATATGCCGCTTGAGGTGATGGAGGATGAGGTGGAGTTGGACGATGGGCTGAGAAAGCATATGAGGTGGGGGTAGTAAAATTAAAGGGGAACAAAAATGCCTGAAACCTTAAATCAAAAAATAGAACGTTACTATTTTAATGAATTCTATAGTAGTTATAATTTGCCAGAAGGTAATATTGTTTATGATGATCGACCAGATGTGATTGTTAATGGAGAAAAAAAGATTGGAATTGAAATTACCAACTTTTACCTTGATGACGGCAATTGTCCAACAAGTGAGGAACATCAAAAGAAACTTAGAGAATATGTCGTATCAACCGCTCATCAGCAATATATACGTAATGGTGGTAAAAAGTTTGAGTTATCATTCTCATTTGAAAAATCATCTCCAATTACAGATAAAAAGACTCTCGCTAAAAAACTTGTGAGTTTAGCAAAAAAAGTAGAAATGTTGAGCAGCACTGGAAATGTTAGCAACATACATTTTACTGATATACCAGAGCTTTCTCATGTTTATTTAAATAAACATGAATATGAGGATGCTAAATGGCGTATAGCTCAATGTCATTCAGTTTCTATTATGGCAAGCGAGAGGCTAGGTGATATTATTCGTACTAAAGAGAAAAAAGCGGAGAAATATCAAAAATGTGATGCTTATTGGCTTCTTATTGTTGTTGATTTTATAAATCCAGCACAGGATACTGAAATCACATCAGAGAGACTTGAAGGTATTTGTTCTGGTGTTTTTGAGAAAATTATTATTTATAAAACCTGCTTTAGAGAGGTTTTTGAGATAAGTCAATTTAAGAAAAAAGAGCATTAAGACTCCAGCCACGCCCGCTGCTCCTCCCACAAATCAGGGAATGGCTTCATCAGTTGCTCTAACCTCACCCCCTTCGGCAGACACCCATCCAGGATAGCCTCCTTGATATCCGGCGCCAGGAGGTTCAAGCGGAGAATTCGGGCGATGTAGGTGGGGGTGATAGCCTCTCGTTCTGCTATATCCTGTAGGCAGGAGGCCTTACCCATATCCAGCATCCGTTGCCATTTATAGGCTTTGACCAGAGCGGCAACAATGGTGTCATCTGGTTTGGCAGGAGAAGGAGATAACGCTTTCCCATCCTGTGAGAGTATCAGTTTTCTTCCACTGCGTTTTTTCAGCGCAATAGGGATGTGCAGTGTGATAATGCCGGTATTCATCATGCCCCCATTTGCTGCACGAGAGTGGTAAGGCCACCTGTGCGGATGTTGATATCAATGCCGGTGGGGCGAACGATGATGGATTCAATCAGTAGCCGCATGATGCGCATTTGCTCCGCTGGGAAAAGCTCGTTCCAGATAGGGCCGATATTGTTTAGATGCTGGCGGATTTCCTCTTCCGGGATGCTGCTATCCTGCTTGTGCACCTCTTCCCAGGTTTTTACGACCATCTCAGGGTTCGTAAAAACCTGCTGTAGCTGGCCCATAACAATCTCTTCAATTTCACCGGCGGGGATTCTGCCAACCGGGCAGCCGCTACAGGACTCTTTCATGGAGGCGGAGGATATATAATAGCGGTAGAGTTTTCCTTGCTTCCGGGTGTGGGTGGGTGTCATCAGGGAGGAGCAGCCGCTGCATTTTAAGATACCCTGTAGCATAGCGGGGGTTTGACGTCGTACCATTCCGGCACGTGTATGGGATGGGGTTTCCTGCATGATGCTATGTGCTTTTTCCCAGCAATGGGTCGAGATAATCGGGCTATGTTGGCCGGGATAGCTTTTGTCCTTATGTGTGATTTCCCCTAAGTAAATCTGGTTATGCAGGAGCTTGTAGAGATAGCCTTTATCCATCGGCTTGCCCTGCAATAATTTCCCGGCAGGGGTGGTATAGGTCTTGGTATGGTAGCCTTGATCCCGGAGTTCTTTTACTAATCGGGTTATAGAGCGTACGGTAATGAACCGCTGGAAAATATGGCGTACTATTGCGGCCTCGGCCTCATTAATGATAAGCTTGCGATCTGCCACATCATAGCCAAGCGGTATGCGCCCGCCCATCCACATGCCTTTGCGTTTGGAGGCAGCGAATTTATCCCGGATGCGCTCTCCGATGACTTCTCGCTCGAATTGTGCAAAGGATAATAGAATGTTGAGGGTCAGGCGGCCCATTGAGGTAGTGGTATTGAATGCTTGAGTGACGGAGACAAACGATACGGTGTGGCGATCAAACACTTCAACGATTTTAGCAAAATCCATCAGTGAACGGGAAAGCCGGTCTACCTTATAGACCACTACAATATCAATCCTCCCAGCTTCAATATCATGTATCAGCCGCTTTAGAGCAGGCCGTTCCATACTGCCGCCGGAAAAACCACCGTCATCATAGATGTCTGGCACCTGCATCCAGCCTTCGTGGCGTTGGGAGGTGATATAGGCTTCTCCCGCTTCGCGCTGGGCGTCGAGGGAGTTAAATTCCATATCCAGGCCTTCCTCCGTTGATTTGCGGGTATAGATAGCGCAGCGAATGGGGCGTTTGATGGCTTCTTTCATGATTACCTCTTCAGCCCGAAAAATGCTGGGCCTGACCAGCGGGTGCCGGTGATATGGCGGGCGATGACCGACAGGCTTTTGTATTTTTGTTTACGGTATTCAAACCCATCTTCCAGTACCGTTACCTGATGCTCTTCGCCTTGGTATTCGCGGATGAACCGTGTGCCGGTGATGGGGCGAGGAGCCGCTTTGGTCCTGGCTTTCCCTCTAGCCAGCGCTTCTATCCGCCTGATGTAGGATAGACTCTCGCCGCCTAGCGCCAGTTCCTGCAATCGGTAGGCAATGCGCTTTATCAGATACGGCTTATTGAAGTGCAGCGAATCCCCCAAACCCAGTTCTTTCCATAGGGCGCGTAGTTCCGTGCTAGTCATACTGGGAAGGGAGGTAATTTGCTTTAACAGTGCATTATTCATGTGTTTCTCTCCTCTTTTTGTGAGCGTCATAAACGCTCTGTTTCGAGGAAGAGTCCAGTGAATAATGCTTATGTTCCAGAGATTTATGGCGCTCTCGGTAACGGAGTATTGCTATAGCTAGCAGTGTAGCCACTTCATGAAATGCATCATCCATATCGTGCCTCTTTCGGGGTTATGGCCCTATGGTACGATACGCTGGCAGTTTACGGCAGGCTCCTTTGTTTTCGCTTCAGTGCTTTCTTATACGAGGAGAGTGGTTTTTTGTTTCTATCCCTATCCAAAAAGACTCTCTAACTCATCAAAACATAACATATTGTAAATAAATACATTTTACCTCTGCACTGGATTTGAGTTAGTGCGGGGCCTTTGGAGAATATAGGGAAAAAGAGAGAAAAATAGGGGTATTTTTAGCGTTTTTACAAGCATACCCAGTATGCCAGGAAACGGCCAAAAACCGCACAGAACCTGCGGGTTTGAGGGGCATTGCAAACAGAGAAGAGAAAATTTCGCCAGCAAAAACTGGCGGTGGTTGTGTTGACACGAAAAAACCACCTCATGCCGGATTCACTATATCTCCCGAAGCGCCTTATCTCAACGCTTCCAAAAAATCCTATAGTTTAATCGCGGAACGGGCGCGGGAACTACCCCCTGTTTATATCGCTTGAGTTTAGGAAATTGAACAAAAAATCTGAGGGATATGGATAACTCGTTCGTATTAGGGTATAGATAACAGCGAGGTATTTATGACCAAACGAATTGATAATATACTGGCTTTTCTGAAAAAAGAAGTGCCAGCCAGCGACCGCCTAAAACATCTGGAAAGTGATGTATGGGCGCGGATTGTGGCAGAAAAATCTGAGCAGCCGGTAGGCTTCCTTGAGGGGCTGGTGGCATCTCTTTTTCCAAGGCAGCACCGTTTTGCACCAGTGATGATAGCCGCTGTGTTTGGCGTTGTCATCGGCCTTGGCACATTGAAGTCCCCTTCACCGGATGCAGCGGAAATGCTGAATTTCAAAGTTTTTAAGCCGAAGATTATTGCTTTGGCTTCTATCACTCCCAATTATGAGCGTTTATGAAACGATTTTACCGTGATCTCCGCCTCAGCCTGATTGTCGCAGCATTAGCCTTCGGCGCGTGCTGGATGGTGGGCAATTCATTTATGGGACATGGTGAAACAACTCATGACCCGCATCAATGGCTCCATGAGCAACTCAATATCACGGCGGAGCAAGACAAAAATCTGGAGCCGATTGAGGCAAGATTTGCAGAGCGCAAAAAGGCACTGGAAGCAGAAATTCATCAAGCCAACCGTGAATTGGCCACAGCCATTAACGAAGATGGCAATTACTCGCCTCGCGTGAAGCAATCCGTTGATAAAATCCATTCTGCGATGGGCGAACTACAAAAAGTAACGCTTGAGCATTTGTTTGAAATGCACAGTGTGCTTACACCAGAACAGCGAAAGAAGTTGAATAGCCTTACGACTGACGCGCTCACTCATA
>CAZXPG010000056.1:0-10556 GCA_964643145.1 uncultured Rickettsiales bacterium | reverse complement strand
TGCACTCAAGCATAGTCTGCTCACATTGCAACCTAACCAATTCTTGAACTGTGAGCAGTATATAAATAACCTCCACGACCGACGGGTGCAATTCATCCACCACTGAGGTTAGCAACAATAGATTTTTTGGTTAGATGGCATGTTTCTGAAGCTTTTAGGGTTCTTATCAACAGATATGGCAATTGATTTAGGCACTGCCAATACGCTAGTATATGTAGAGGGACGGGGCATTGTGCTCAACGAGCCGTCGGTTGTTGCGCTTCTGAAAGAAAACGGCAACTTTAGACCGTATGCCTTCGGGAATGAAGCAAAAATGATGCTGGGGCGTACCCCCGCCGGTATTGAAGCTAAACGCCCTTTGAAAGATGGGGTGATTGCTGATTTTAAAGGTGCTGAAGAAATGATTAAGCATTTTATCCGCACCGTACATAACCGCCGCAGCTTCACCGGCCCCTTGATTATTGTCTGCGTACCTTCCGGCTCAACACCTGTGGAACGCCGCGCTATCCAGGATGCCGCCGAAAGTGCAGGTGCACGGGAAGTATTCCTGATTGAAGAACCCATGGCTGCAGCTATCGGTGCTGGGCTGCCCGTTACTGAACCTACCGGCTCAATGATTGTTGATATTGGCGGCGGAACAACAGAGGTAGCAGTGCTATCACTTGGCGGCATTGTCTATTCCCGTTCTGTCCGTGTGGGTGGAGATAAAATGGATGAAGCCATTATTTCTTATATCCGCCGCCACCATAATCTGCTGATTGGGGAATCAAGTGCCGAAAAAATCAAGAAACATATTGGTGCTGCCCGCCCTCCTGAGGATGGCATAGGCAAAACCATCGAAATTAAAGGGCGCGACCTCATTAATGGCGTACCGAAAGAAATTACCCTAACCGAGCAGCAGATTGCTGAGAGCCTGGCTGAACCCGTCAGCCAGATTGTGGAAGCCGTGAAAATTGCCCTGGAATGCACCCCGCCAGAACTCTCTTCTGATATTGTGGATAAGGGCATTGTAATGACGGGAGGCGGCTCACTGCTGCATAATCTTGATGCGGTATTACGTGAAGCAACCGGCCTACCCGTGTTTGTGGCTGATGATCCGTTATCCTGCGTGGCACTAGGAACCGGCAAAGTGTTGGAAGATTACAAAATACTCAAACATATCCTGTTTAAGCAGGACTAAGCGAGAGGCTTGCTGCTTGAATGCCCCATACCAGGCCTGCCAAGATACCTCCGCCTCCACCTCAGGTCATTATCCTGGCCAAGTTGGCATTGAAGCGGTTCTCCATAGCACTATTATCGCTAGTTGCCCTATTGATTTTAATTGCAGGGCAGGTGAATGCCCCTTTGGCCGCCAACGCACGGATGCGGCTTATCGACCAGTTACTTCCAGCAATGCAGGCACTCTCCCTGCCTGTTGATTATGTTATCACTACAGGGGAACGCATTCAGTCACTCTTGGTGCTGCAAAAAGAAAATTCGCGCCTACAGGAAGAAAACCAGCAACTCAAACAGTTCTATGCGCTCTCTCGCCACATACAGATGGAAAATGAAGAATTGCGCCGGTTACTGCACGTCATTAAAGAACCGCCTACATCCTTTATTACGGCACGCGTGGTGGGGGATGTCAGCGGCCCGTATGTGCGCTCGGCCTTAATCAACGCAGGAACACGCCACGGGGTGAAGCAGGGCCAGATAGTGATTAACCAGCAGGGCGTTGTGGGGCGTATCGTGGAAACCGGTGAAAAAACTGCCAGAGTATTACTCCTTACGGACTTAAACTCGAAAATACCCGCTATCACCTCGGAATCGCGTGAACGCTGTATTGCTGCTGGTGATAATTCTGAAGTGATTAACATCCTGTATTTGCCTGATGATAATAAAGTACATGTCGGGGAACAGGTTTTTACCTCTGGCGATGGTAATATGTTCCCACCTGATCTGCTAATAGGCACTGTTTACGCCATGAAAGATAATGCCTATTCTATTAAACCTGCCGTGGAGTGGAACCGTTTAGGTTATGTGCAAGTAGTAACGGAGGAATAATATCACCTCAGTTTTGGATAAACGAAGCTTATCAAAAACTGTCAACTGTTTGAAAAATAATGATTCAAGGCGGCTTGAACCATTATTTTGAGTGTATTATTACACTATGATAGGAAGCCTTTGGCTTCCTATCATAGAATTAACGTTATTATTTTAGAGTAGCATGCCAGTATGGGATAAACTGCACCTACCCCTCACGGATGTTCATTAAAAGCTATGTCTATATTACTATTACTGGATAAAACACTGCGATCTTCTGCACCCAAACTGGCAGCGGTGGCACTGGTGCTTGTATCTGTCCAGCCTTTATCGATTCCTGGCATCACCCACTTCATGCCGATGGTGGAAGTATTGTGCATTTATTACTGGGCACTCCATGCACCACTTCTGTTTCCTGCATGGTTTGCCTTTCTTCTGGGAGTGTTAAAGGATGCACTATACGGCACCCCGCTCGGGATGACAGCACTCCCTAACCTCCTGCTGCTTGCTGCCATTCTTTCACAACGTAAATTCCTGATACGCGAACCTTTCTGGGTGCAATGGTGCAGCTTCCTGCTGCTCTCCCTTGCTGTGATGCTGATAAAAGCACTGCTAGCATTAACAATATTGCCAGCAGTACGCTTCCAGGAAGGGCTATTGATACAATGGTTATTCACCCTTTTGCTCTACGTACCAACCCATTATATGTTTAACAGGCTCCATCACGCCATCATCCGTGGTAACCGTTATGCGCAATGAGACCGTTCGCGCCAAGCTTTTTACGAGGCGGGCACTAATGCTCAGCGGATTCAAGGCATTTTTTCTTTCAACATTGGCAGCACGGCTCTATTATTTGCAGATTATCAAATCGAGTGAATATACCACCCTTTCCGATAGTAACCGCATTAAGTTGCTGCTACTCCCCCCCTTACGTGGCAATATACTCGACCGTTTTGGCAATTTGCTTGCGGCTAACAAAGGCTTCTACCGTGCATTGCTTGATAAGCGCCATACTGAAGATCTACAGGAAAGCTTTAACAAAGCCACCGCCCTATTGCAATTTGATGAAGAGCGCAAACAAGTCCTCTTCAAGAAGCTCTCGCAAAATACGATGCGCGCCCCCACCGTATTGAGCGACCATTTATCCTGGAAAGATGTCGCCACCCTGGAAGCACGCTCCATTGACATACCAGGTGTATATGTTGAAGTGGGACAAACGCGCTACTATCCTTTCGGCATCACCGCAGGCCATATTACCGGCTATACCGGAGCCGTATCAGAGGCCGAGCTGGAAGATGAGCCCCTGCTCAGCCACCCTGATTTTAAGATAGGAAAAAATGCTATCGAACGCTCCTGTGAAAATATCCTACGCGGACAAGCAGGAGTGCTGCATACGGAAGTCAATGCCCATGGCCGTGCCGTGCGGGAATTGGCACGCGAGGAAAGTGTGCCAGGCCATGATGTCACCTTAACGGTGGATATACGTTTGCAGGAATTTGCCCTTTCCCGCCTGGAGAATCGCGGTTCAGCCGCCGTTGTCGTAGATATTACCAACGGCGATATATTGGCACTAGCTTCCGCCCCTGGCTTTGACCCTAACGAATTTGCCCAAGGGCTTTCCACAACTTACTGGAATTCGATTGTAGAGAATCCCTATTTCCCACTAATTAACCGCACCATCTCGCGGGAATACCCCCCTGGCTCTACCTTCAAGATTATGGTAGCACTGGCGGCCTTACATGACGGGATTGACCCTGAAACCACCGTCTATTGCCCAGGCTATGTGACAATGGGCAGCAGGAAGTTTCATTGCTGGAAGTCAGGTGGACATGGCAATGTGAATATGACACAAGCAATCATGCATTCCTGCAACAGTTATTTCTATACAATGGGGCGTAAAATCGGTGTTGATAGTTTTGCCACTATGGCACGGCATTTTGGCCTGGGCGAACGGACGGGGGTAGAACTGCCTGGCGAGAAGAAGGGGTTGATACCCACACGACGATGGAAATGGGCTCGGCTTGATAAGGAATGGCAGATGGGCGACACGCTAAACAGTTCAATCGGCCAGGGCTTTGTACTGGCCACCCCCCTGCAACTCGCTGTTATGACGGCACGCATTGCCAGCGGCGGCAAGAAGGTCATGCCCCATCTGGTGGTTGGCAACATACCGACTTCCAACCTAACAGAACGTAACGGCGCATTTGAGGATATCGGCATCCCCTCTGCCCATATGGCCATTGTGCAAGCAGGGATGACAGCGGTGGTAAATACACCAGGTGGGACGGCCTATGGTGCCAGGATTGCCGACAGCCACTACCGCATGGCAGGCAAGACCGGTACTTCACAGGTGGTATCAAAGAAATATGCCGGACAGGATAATAGTAAACATGGCCGCTGGGAAGATAGGAACCACGGGCTGTTTATCGGCTATGCCCCTATTGAAAACCCACGTTATGCCTGTGCGGTGATTATTGAACATGGCGGCAGTGGCTCAGGAGCGGCGGCTCCCGTAGGCCGTGATATACTACTAAAAGCCCAGCAACTCAATGCCGGTATCGTCAATAACCTCAATGTTGGATAAGCATAGCTTAACCTCAGTTTTGGATAAGCGTAGCTTATCTCAAACTGCCGTCACACTACCGCTGCAATATTTTGGCAACATCCAAGGCGGCATAGGTCAGGATAGCCGAAGCACCAGCGCGTCTAAACCCAAGCAGGCTTTCCAGCATAGCAGCGTCTTTATCAAGATAGCCTGCCTCACCAGCGGCGGCAATCATGGCATATTCCCCACTCACCTGATAGGCAAACACCGGCACGGGGAAACTGTCTTTAATGCGGCGAATAATATCAAGATACGGCATCCCAGGTTTCACCATCACCATATCGGCTCCTTCGGCAATATCAAGAGCCACTTCACGCAAGGCTTCATCGCTATTGGCTGCGTCCATCTGATAGCCACGCTTATCCGCTTTCCCCAGATTAGAGGCCGAACCCAGTGCCTCACGGAATGGGCCATAGAAGCTGGAAGCATATTTCGCCGCATAGGCAAGAATTTGCACATTGTTAAAGCCATGAAGATCAAGTGCTTGCCGGATAGCCCCTACCCTACCATCCATCATATCAGAGGGGGCAATCACATCACAGCCTGCCGCCGCCTGCACCAGTGCCTGACGGCACAGCACATCAACGGTACTGTCATTTTCCACCCTGCCCTCATGCAGCAACCCATCATGACCGTGGCTGGTGTAAGGATCAAGTGCCACATCACAGATCAGCCCTATATCTGGCACTGCCGCCTTTAATGCCTGTACCGTGCGGCATAATAGGTTATCAGGGTTATAGGCCTCTTCCGCATTCGCTGTTTTATGCTGTTGCCCAACCACCGGAAATAACGCCAGTGCTGGAATAGCCAGTGCCTGCGCTTCTTTTGCCTGTTCGATAAGCAGATCAAGGCTCAACCGCGCCACTCCTGGCATGGACGCAATCGGACTGTGGATATTCTTTCCCTCCTGCACAAATACAGGCAGGATGAGGTTATCAACCGTAAGCCGGTTTTCTGCTACCAGTCGTCGTGACCATACCGACTGCCGCGTGCGTCGCAGGCGGGTGGAAGGAAATTGCCCTGGAGAAAAAAGCGTATACATAGCGCGCCTTGAGTTTTTATTTTAATGCGTTATACTCAGCCTGTGTTACAGGATTGTTATAATTATCCTACTCAACCATAAGCAAGCTTATAAAAAACTGGCATGATATTGAAAAATAATGTCAAAAAGCGTCGTTTTTGCCATTATTTTAAATTAATAATAACGTTAATTCTATGATATGAAGCCAAAGGCTTCCTATCATAGTGTAATAATATACTCAAAATAATGGTTCAAGCCGCCTTGAATCATTATTTTTCAAATAGTTGACAGTTTTGGATAAGCGTAGCTTATCCAAAACTGAGGTTAATATAGGTACTTGATTTAAAGAAGTCATGCGTTTTTCCTCCCTTCTGCTATTATTAGCTTTTAGCCTTCCCTCTGCTGCCCTTGCATCTGGCAAAGGGCCTTTGCCAGTGCCGCGCTTTGTCTCAATTAAATCATCTGAAGCCAATGCCAGAACAGGCCCCAATGTGCGCTACCCCATCCGCTGGGTGTTTGTCCGGCGGGGCGAACCCGTAGAGGTGGTTTCTGAATTTGAGCAATGGCGCAAGATACGCGACAAACACGGTGATACTGGCTGGATACATGAAAGCATGTTAAGCGGCCGTCGCCATGTGGTGGTGGTGGGCGACAATATGCAGATACTACGCAAAGAACCCGATGACACTGCCGCCCCCTTGCTGCGTGTTGAACCAGAAGTACGCGGTACACTGCTCTCCTGCCAGAAAGAATGGTGCCGCCTGGAAATTGCCGACACTAAGGGCTGGCTAGAGAAGAAGCATCTCTGGGGGGTATATCAGAATGAATAGCCTCCAGGCTTTGGATAAAAGCACGCTCTAAATTCTCGGCCTTATACTGGTGGACAAATTCGTGCGGCGTGCCAACAAAGCCTATCTTCCCCCCATGCAGCACTGCTATACGGTCGCATATCTCATGGATATCTGCCAGGATATGCGAGGTGAAGAACACTGTCTTCCCAGCACGGCTATAGGCAGAAAGCTCATCTTTAAGCTGAATACGGGCACTAGGATCAAGGCCACTCATCGGTTCATCCAGAATCAAGAGCGGTGCTTCCGAGAGAAACATAGATAACAGCCCTAACTTCTGTGCCATTCCTTTGGAATATTTTCCTACGGTTTTTTTCAGCGTTCCTGGCATCAATCCTAGTGCACCCGCCTTTTCTTCCATCACCCCGAAGGCCAGCGTTTTTCGGTAATAGGCAAGCGCAAGTGTAAGGAATTCTTCCCCGGTCAGCAATGGTGAGGGAAAGAATTTCTCTGGCAAATAGGAGATATGCCGCCGGCTTTGCGGTTTTTTTGCATCCTGCCCAAAAAAAGAGACCATACCGCTATCGGCACGTAATAGATCAAGGATAATTTTAATCAGGGTAGTTTTGCCTACGCCATTTAAACCTATCAACCCAAATATTTCACCTTCTTCAACAATGAACGAGGCTTCTGACAACACACAATGTTGCTTAAAGGTCTTAGAAATATTATGGATATGCAACGGTGCTAACTCTGCCACAACTACTCCATTTTTCCTTCGCTTACTTCCATATGTGCCAGGTCTAGGCGCTGGTTCGGCTGTAATGTAAAGCTGATATGATCTTTTTCTTTATTGATATAGAAATCGCCCACCGCATTGGCCTCAAAATCTCCTTCCACATTCGGGGTGAATTTTTCCTGCCAATGGGGAGAGATACGGTCAAGCAGACGCACCTTTGCCTTGAAACGCACCCCTTGCGGCGACACTCTTTCCACATGCAGCTCTTCAAGGGCCCCGCCAGCAAAACGCTGTGTTTTAGCCGAGTATTTAATCCCATTCACCCAGATCGACCAGTTATCCGGTGATACATAGAGAATGGAATTCAGGTAGTAGGTAGGTGCCAGGTTTGCAACGATATTTGGCATAAAACTCTTCATACTGTTGCTGATATCCGAGACAATACCGCCTATCCCTTCTGCTGTATCCGGGGTGTTTTTAGCTTCTTCCAGCGCGTCCCTTACGGCCTTTAGATCAGCAGGAAAGAACATCAGCGACCCCCTCCAGCTAACCTCTGGCTCAGGTTTTGCATCTTGTGGCACAACTTCTCCCGCCTCAGAAGCAACAGGCACTTGCGCGGGTGGAACCGTGGCTTCCGTTTTCTCGGCTACAGGGGCAGAAGCTGGAGATGGCAGTTCCAAAGGAATGGGCGAAGTGTCAGTTGCATAGGCATTGGCTGCCCATAACAACAGAGAGCAGCAGGAAGCCTGGAACGTTAGTGTGAACCATTTACGCATTTAATCCCCTTTTGGCTGATCGGGTTCTTTCGGTTTTTCTTCAGCGGTCACCTTGAGATCACGCCATTCAAGGGAAAGCTCGGCATTGACAAGCACAGGTTTCAGGCCTCTGCGTATATCTGCCAGTAGTGATTCGGTTATAGCGGTTTGCCGTACCATTTTAAAGGAACGTACCTTGATATAACCAGGAATATCGGTGAGTATTGCACGCACAAAAGCCAGAATATTTTCATCACTGATACTACCAAATTTCAACGTTACATTGCTAGTCACCGTAACAGCACTTTCGTTTTTATAGGGCGCATCAAGGTCTGTTGGTGTGGAAAGGTCAATATCCATATCCTTGATATCGTAACGTTTGCCATAATTATCCAGCACGGTTTTAATTTTCTCAATCCGTAGACCGTTGCCTTCTTTGTTTTTGGATGGAATCTGCTCCCAAAGCTTTCTGGCTTCGGCAATTTCCGCCGCTTTTGTCTTCAAGGTGTTAAGCTGGTCATTCAGCTCTCCTGTTTGCATCAGAATACGGATTTTATCCTCTACCATAGATTTCTTCTTCATATCAAGCAGCATATACCCCACACCAATAACAGTGAGTATGGCCAGATAGATAGCTACACGGATCATTACCCATTTTTGCAAACGTTTGTATTTCATGCTATACCTTTGTTATTGGGCATTGGTAGAAGGCTTGGGCCCGATAATTGTCACTTTCACCGGCAATGTCGTATTCTGCGTATCCAGGCTGAGTTTCTGGGGAAGGTTAGAATAGCCCACATTATAATCGGGAAATTTCTCCTGAAGCTGCTTGGTAAATAAATCAAAGCTTTCAATAATGCCTTCCAGCCTTCCCCCGCCGCTATTATAGAGATCAACATCAAAGACCACCTGCATCACAGAAGGGGCCGGTGTATCGCTGCCTGACATCACCGCCATCATCTGCTGCGCATCCGCCTGCCCCGTTGGTTCTTTCAACCCCCAATCCACACTACGCACCAGGACATTCTCTCCCTGCATTTCCTTGAACTTCTGTAAAATCGTGAGAGGGTTAGGTGCTTGGGTGGCAAGCAGCTTATGAAGTGTAACCAAATCAATAATGCGGTAGGATTCTGATATTGTCATCCCACTCCCTTGTTGTTCCGCACTCCATTGTTCCTCTATCTGGTTTTTACCGCGCGTTACTTCATCAATTTCACCAGAAAGCCCCGCAACTGCAATAGAGGTCATAATAATTAAGGCAAACAGGGTGGGGATCAACAGCACTGTGCCAAAGAATGCATATTGATGTACTGATTCCAATGAAGCAAGCTGCTGTGTTTGTTTAGTATAGAATGGCAATAATGGTTTGGCCTGTGTAAGACAGGCAGCAATTAATATATCCGCAAAGCGTGCATTTTGGGTAACGGCATTTTTGAGCTTCAGGAGGTTGGCAGCTTCAAAAGGCGTGAGTATAATCACTCTTCTGCCGGCAATAGGCTGAGAAACAAGATATTGCTTCACTTCCTCAGCAACCACAATATAGATATCTAACCCTTCACTTTCCTGGAAAGAAAGGCGACGCAAATATTCCAGTGCGTTGCGTAGCTCCTGCTCGATACTGAGTGCCGCCCCCTCAGCAGTTGATTCCATACTAGCATCCACCACACGCGTGAACAGCACCTGCTTCCCCTTAAACGCCGTTTGCCGGAAGCCGCTCACTTTATTATGCGTAAGCAGGATGTGATAGGCAGAAGGCTTCTGCTCTTCCTGAGAGGCAAGAATGGCGGTCTGTAGCTGCGTTACCAATGAATAGCTCTCCATTGGCAACATAAAAATCCCCTTTAGCGGATTAGGGGTACTCATGATAAAATTCAGCCAATCTGATAGCGGGCTGACGAACGGGGCATTAATATAAAGATACTGCCAATCTTTCCTTCCATCATCAAGACGGCCCACTTGCAGGCAGTTCTTCAGATCGGTTGCAGCAAATTCTTTTGTCAGTTTTTTCTGTGCCAGTGCTTGAATGGCCACAGAACTCACACCTGGCAACACCTGCCGCGTATAATTCTGATCGATCACATCCACAAGAATAGAGACGGGAACTTTGGCATGGGACGTCATAAACTCCAGCATGGTCTTCTGCTCTTCTGGCGAAGAAAGCGATGCTAACAGGAAATGCTCCACCTGGTTATGATGCACATAGGTAAGAAGTGCCCCTTCATCTCCTATAGAGAGCGTAAATGCTGTTTGCTTCTGCAAAGCAGCGGTGAATTTGGCAAATCTCTCCTCTAAAGGCTTCCCACGTTTCAAGTCCATTCTTTCTTTCCCTGTGTTTTGCGTCTATCCCGCTTGGTTCCATATTCCATGTGTGCCATATTCCATGTGTAAAATACGAAAACTATGCCTTGCCAGTTTAACTGCACAATATATAGTTTGTAAAGATGATAGTGATTTTACCCTCAGCAAGTGATAAACTCATTGCAATATTCAAGGACTATACTGAAACCACTTGAAGAGTGGTTCCAGTATAGTCCTTATTTTTGCGTTCCTGCTTTATGCAGCATTGCTTGCACTCAAGCATAGTCTGCTCACATTGCAACCTAACCAATTCTTGCACTGTGAGCAG
>CAZXPG010000055.1:0-11619 GCA_964643145.1 uncultured Rickettsiales bacterium | reverse complement strand
CAAAAACGACGCTTTTTGACATTATTTTTCAATAACATGCCAGTTTTGGATAAGCTTTGCTTATCCAAAACTGAGGTTAATGTAACCCAGCAAGTTTGCATGTATCATTGACGCTACCATGTTCAATCTGAATCGTGCTATGGCCTATATGAAACCGTTCTTCTAATTCATCGGCAAGCTGGTGCAGGAACTTATCTCCTGCATTGCTCCTTGACATCAGTAGATGGGCGGAAAGTGCGGTTTCATTGGTACTCATTGCCCATATATGTAGGTCATGTACATCGTTTACCCCATCATGTGAGGCCAAATAGTGCCGGACTTCAGCAATATTAATATGTTTAGGCACGGCGTGTAATGCCAGGCCAATCGCGTCCTTCAATAATCCCCAGGTGGTAATGATAATAATCAGGGCAATAGTAAGGCTTATAGCAGAGTCAAGCCATAGCCAGCCTGTCTGTTGCATTGCTGCCCCTGATAACACGACTCCTAGCGATATGGCGGCATCGGCAGCCATATGCAGGAAGGCTCCGCGTATATTAAGATCGCTGTTACTTCCTGCCATAAAGAGCCAGGCAGTGATACCATTTACCACAATCCCTATTCCTGCTACTGCCATCACCGTAGAACTTGCGGTTATTTCTGGTTGGGAGAAGCGTTGTATTGCCTCCCATGCAATTCCGCCACAGGCCACAAGCAGCAATACGGCATTGGCGAGTGCCGCAAGGATAGAAGAGCTTTGCAGCCCATAGGTGTAGCGTTCACTCGCTTTACGTTTGGCTAGCACTATCGCCCCCCAGGCAAGAAAAAGCCCCAGCACATCACTAGCGTTATGTCCGGCATCGGCAAGCAGTGCCAGCGAATTGGCTAGCAGGCCATAGATGATTTCAGCCGTAATAAATACACTATTGAGTAGAATTCCTATTATAAATACATGTCCATATCCTTCGGTTGTAACGGTATGGTGGTGGTGATGGTCTGAGTGCATGTCTTCTCCACTTCTGGTTAACGGAGGATCTAGGGGGGATAAATAACCTCAGTTTTGGATAAGCTTTGCTTATCCAAAACTGAGGTTAAATAGAATGGCCTCTTTATAATGATTGTGTTATAATATGATAATCATTACTTGGGGTTGCCATTGTGGCTGTTCAAATTGCGGTATGTTTAAGAGCCTATTATGTATAAGTTTATTGTTGCAAAAGAACCGCCCCACAACTCCTATATCGCTCCTCCCTATAATACCATTTTTGGTACGCCTTTTAATGAGAACAACTTTTTCAATTTTCTAAATACTATCGGTGAGAAAGGCAATAACCTTATTAATACACTGAATATTCCGCTGCTGCTAGATATTCCTAAATAAACCTCAGTTTTGGAAAGCCGTGCTTATCCAAAACTGAGGTTAAATAAGATTATTGGCTGCCTGGCTATTTCCTGCTCGTTGGAGGAGTGGCAAGTAAGCCATTATGCATCCAGCGTGAAAACCATTGGGAAAGCTGTATTGCGGCTGATTCTGGGATGCCTTCCAAGGCCTCGCCAACGGTCATGCCGCTGCATATCCTGTGCAAGAGCGCATATTCTTTTTCTGCCAGCGCCATACGCCAGATGATGTCTTCATGCCTGAAAACAGCAAGATAACAGTTGGTTTTAACTGGTAATTCCAGGAGCCTATCATCCATCACTGATTGATAGTAGCTATTAATATCATGAGAGAAATGGTATAGATTGAGAGCATTGCGTGGGTAAAGTCGCGATGCTAGCAGCCTTTCCGCTGTCATCCCTGCGATATGGGTTGGCGTTAAGGCCTCTGTTTCTCTGGCATCAGCGAGTTGAGCAATGCTGGTTTCAAGCTGGCAGAGTTCATGGACGACACTGTCACCAGGCAGGTAATGTGCTATAAACTCTGGTAGTTTAGCGGGGTAGCGGGCAATATTGAAATGTTCTGGTGGATTATTGGCAATAAAGGCCCAAAGCAGTGCTTCAAACGAGGCTGCGCCCATATAGGTTCTGAGCACGGGATAATCTTCGGCAATACTGTCATATAGCCGGTAGCGGTAGCCATTGATATATACATTAAGCTGCTGTTCAGGTGAAAAATGCACCTTAGCCGTGATCCATTCATCTGGTGTGCTTTTTGCAATATTACCGCCCATAATTGCGTCCTGCATAATATGCTGGATGTCTGATAAAGAATCGCTACGAACAGTATGGTGCGGCGCGTCATTTGGCATGACGGGTAAAACATAACTCTCAGCGGCATTTGCTGCCATTCTGGCTTTTTCCATTTCCTGATAAAGCACGGGGAAATCAGGGATATTATCATCCCACTCTACCATCGTATAAGGGGTTCTCCCCGCTTTATGTACCATGTATTTATAGAGGTTCCATACCTCATCAATCACTGGGCTATTATGGGTATCAATAATATGGCTGCCCTTATTGCTATGCCCTGATAGATGCACCTGCATAACAGCATCTAGCGGCAGTGTATCAATATAATGTTGGGGGTTGAGTTGGTGGTTATAGCAGGTAACATATACATTGTTGATATCAAGCAACAACTTACACCCCGATTCTTCCACCATCTGGGCAATAAATGCCGCTTCTGTCAGGGTGGAGTGGTTAAAAGTAAGATAGGTAGAAGGGTTTTCTAGCGCAATGGGTTGCTCCAGATAGTCTTGCACCTGCTTGATGCGTTGGATGATATGGGTTAAAGCTTCTTCCGTATAGGGCAGGGGCAGAAGGTCATGGGTGTTTTTGTGCGCTACTCCCGTCCAACATAAATGATCTGATACCCAGAGAGGGTTGAGCCAGCCTATACATTGCTTGAGTTTTCGTAAATAGTCGGAATTACAGGGGTCGACAGTGCCAATCGACAGTGATACGCCATGCATGGCAATCGGGTAACGCTCTCGGACAGCAAGAAGGTTGCGTTTTGCTTTGCCATCCGTGTCCATGAAGTTTTCAGAAATCACTTCAAACCAACCAACGGCTGGGCTATGCTCCATAATATAGGAATAATGCCTGTTGCGCAGCCCAAGGCCAAAAGGATGGTATGGTAATAATGGTGTAGTGTGCATCAAAAGCGTTGCATTTTTTGGGAGGATAAAGGCGAGGTTGGTGCCTCGCCTTTACATGTATAGGATTATTTTTTGCTGCCTTCAGCGTCTTTTCCTTTGCAGCTGTTTTTCTCGTCTTTTTCCGCAGCTTTGCAGGAGTTCTTTTCGTGGGTGGCATCAGCGGTTTTGCAGCTTGCTTTTTCCTGCACTACTTCTTTGCCTTTGCAGCCATTTTTTGCTTCGCCTTCACTGGCAAAAGAGGGGCTGGCTGCTAACATGCTGGTTGCAAACAGACCAGTTAGGGCAGCAATGGCAAGCTTATTGGATGTAGACATAATAATTCTCCTGTTGGTGTTAATAGAACCTGGGCTTATCCCTGGTCGAGGCCCAGTATAATATGTGTTGCTGGTTCGTGCAAGAGCAACATTTATATGTATTGTTTACAGGGATCCGCTACAGGCCCTCCACACTATCACCGTATGTTAGCACTGTATGGCAGTATGTAGATAAGCTTCAGCTTGGGCAACCAGTTCGTTGATAATGGCCTGAGCAGATTGTTCCGCTGTCACCATTCCCACGCTCTGTCCGGCCATTACCGAGCCATTTTCGACATCGCCTTCAATAACAGCGCGGCGCAGTGCCCCCGCCCAAAAATGCTCAATCGCAAGCTGTGCTTCGGCTTTTTCTAATTCTCCACGGCGGAAGCGTTCAATGGTCTGGCGCTGCATGTCCATGAAGGCTTTGGTGGCGTTGTTTGCCAGTGCCCGCACCGGAATAACTGGAAAATCTGGGTCAAGTTGAATAGAGGGCACCGCGTCACGGGCATTGGCGCGGATAAAAGCACGTTTAAAATTAGGATGAGCAATTGATTCTGTGGCGCATACAAAACGCGTGCCAAGCTGGCAGCCTGCCGCCCCCATTTGCAGATAGGTAGCAATGGCCTCACCACGTCCGATCCCGCCTGCCACAAATACAGGCACCTCGTGGATATGGGGCAATATTTCCTGTGCCAGTACCGATGTTGCCACTGGGCCAATATGTCCGCCTGCCTCCATGCCTTCAATAATCAGCGCATCCGTTCCCATCCGTACCAGTTTTTTGGCAATGGCTAGCGCGGGTGCAAAACACAGCACCTTAATATCATAGGCTTTCAATTGGTTGATAGTAGTGGCTTTGGGTAAGCCTCCGGCCAGCACCACATGCGACACCTTTGATTTTCCACATATATCGGCCAGTTGGTCAATATCGGGGTGCATAGTGATAAGATTTACCCCGAAAGGCTTATCTGTTAACGTCTGGGTTGCTTTTATTTCCTCTTCAAGCAGGGAAGGGGGCATAGCACCGCAGGCAATCACCCCAAACCCTCCGGCGTTTGAAATAGCCGCAACCAGGTTGCGTTCCGACACCCACGACATGGCACCAGCCATAATCGCCTGTGCCGTACCCAGAAAATCCGTGCCGCGTGCAGAGAGGGAAGAAAGTGTAGGCATGGTAACTCGCTATATCAGGGGTTAGTTACTGTCAAGACCATAGGCAGTATGCAGCGCACGAATAGCAAGTTCGGTATATTCTTCTGCAACCAACACGCTGATTTTAATTTCAGAGGTGGAGATAACAAGAATATTAATGCTTTTTTCGGCGAGTGTTTGGAACATTTTTTGGGCAATACCGGCATGGCTGCGCATCCCTACACCAATCACGGAAATTTTTGCAACATTAGAATCAACAGCAAGCGATTGATATTGAAGGGTCTCCTTGTTTCCTTCCAGCACCGTAACCGTACGTTCTAAATCGGCTTTTGGTACGGTGAAGGTTAAATCAGTGACTTTGCCGCATTCGCTGATATTCTGCACAATCATATCAACGTTAATTTCCGCTTCAGCTAATGGGCCAAAAATGGTGGCGGCAACCCCAGGGTGATCTGGCACTTTAGATAGGGTGATGCGCGCTTCGTTGCGGCTATAAGCAATGCCGGTAATTAATTGTTTTTCCATAATTTCCTCTTCATCAACAACAAGTGTGCCGGGTGTATCTTCAAAACTGGAAAGCACCTGTACCCGTACATGGTGTTTCATGGCCATTTCTACCGAACGGGTTTGCAGCACTTTTGCGCCCTGGGAAGCCATTTCCAACATCTCTTCATAGGTCACTTTATCAAGCTTGCGGGCTTTTGGGACAATGCGCGGATCGGTGGTATAGACGCCATCAACATCGGTATAGATATCGCAGCGTTCGGCTCCAAGAGCGGCGGCAAGTGCCACGGCGGACGTATCAGAGCCGCCACGGCCTAGCGTGGTGATACGGGTATTGCCACTTAGCCCCTGGAACCCAGCCAGCACGGCGACATTGCCGTTTTGCTTAAAGCCTTCTAGTACCTGCTGAATCTCGATCTCTTCAATACGGGCTTTGCTATAGGTATGGTCGGTGCGCAAGGGAAGCTGCCAGCCAAGCCAGGAACGGGCAGGGATGCCCATGGATTGCAAGGTCAGTGCCAGGATGCCAGAGGTAACCTGCTCGCCAGAAGAGACGATAGAATCATATTCCGCCAGATTCTCTGGGGTGGTGAGCTTTGATACTTCATTTGCCCACCCCACCAACTGATCGGTTACGCCAGACATGGCAGAAACGATGACGGCGACATGGTTCCCCTTATCGCGCTCTTTTTTCACCAAGCGGGCAACATTACGTATGCGCTCAATGGTTGCCACCGATGTGCCGCCGAATTTTTGAACAATAATGGCCATAATGCGTTATATATATAATTAATAATCAATGTCAGGCCATTCTTATACAAATATTTTTCAAGGATGGAAAGAAAATTATTTACCCCATGTCATTGCTGTGTTGCAAGAGATGGCTTTGTTGCCGGCCATTATGGGTGGCGTTTCCTATCTCTGTATAGGGTAACGTTGCCTGCATAGACTCAAAGAGGTTAAATGATTGAGCGTATTCTGCAAGTAGTGGAGTATTAACAGCAAATGTTGTTGATAAAATTGGATAGCGATTGAATAAAGTGTCCATATATTCCCAGGAATCATCGGCAATACCTGTTTTTGTGAGGCGTGTTATTCCGCTTCTATAATCGGCTTTCTCATTGTCTGTTAGATTAGCAAGGAGTGCTATTAGCCCCTCTATTACCCTAGAAGGATGGATCTCATTCTCAGTGTCATAGCTAAGTGTTCTGGCCCAGTTCCTAACGGTTTCAGGTTCACTTGTCATCGCACATAGCAGTCTGGCTAAATTATTAGCATCAGTATCGCGTGTAGAAAGAAATGTTTCAAGCACTACCATTGGAGATGTTTCCTCTTCACTGTTAAAAGGAACAGGCGGCATAACCGGTGTGTTGGTATCAGACGCCGCTATCGAAAGAAGAATATTGCGTTCGTTATAAAGTATTGTGGTTATCTCAGGAGAATGTAGCAGTAATGTGGCCAAGGGAATATCATTCTCAGGGAAGATGGCAATAGCTGCGGTGTATGCTTCCGTGTATGCTGCTGTATATGTTTCTGGTAGTGGTTCTGTTGTGAGTGAAGGTAATAGATCTGCAAAGTTTACAAGTGCCTCCCTTCCTGTTTCAAGCGAATTATATGACGTTACAATTGAATGGAATGTGTCGAGCACATAGCGGGTACGTAATGCTGCTTTGAATTGGTTATCAACCTCCAGTAACGTGTCATGATGCGAGGTGAGAAATGCGGTGGTTGCGTTGCAATCGGATAAGAACAGGTAAAAATCGGAAATATTTGCGTTTCGCGCCTTCTTCTGCAGCGCGCCCGCTGCCTGTCCATCAGTTGTAAGAGCACTGGATAGATCGGTAAAATTCTGTAGAAATTGCTGTTTGTGGTTATCGGGTACAAAAGCTGATTCCAGATAAGAGGTAACGTCGTTTTCAGGAGCTCTGAGGCATGCCAAGTTATGCATAGTGGTTGATAACTGAAGTAGGTTTCTGCGTTCCCAGAAGAGATTAACCCCCTCCAGCTTCGCTAAATGTGTATCAAGATAGTGGCGTATATCGTCATTTGCTGATAAAAAACTACCTAATGGGCCGGAATCATTGTTTTTATAGGCATCAAGGGCAGTAAGGTAGCTACGCTGCCTCTCTTCAGTTCCCAGTGTTGTTGCAAGCCCTATACTGAAGCTGTCTAGATTATCAGCCTCGCGGTATAGTCTCAACGTAGCTAGACGCTTGCGGTAATCCTTGCCAGGAGGGGAATAGGTGCTGTTTTTAAGAGTCAGCAGAAGATAATTATCAACATCACTGGAAGTAAGAGGCTGTTTCATGGCTTCACGTTCCGCAAAAGAGTTTAGGCTTTGAGAGTGTTTTCTCTGTGCAAACACTGTTTGCAATTGGCGTTGTTCAGCCTTTATAATCGGCAATTGGTCAAAGCGATGCAGCACACTGGTCGCTGCATCATGGGTTTCGGTGGTTGTGGTATCTTCCTCAAACATGGTAGGGTTCCTTTTCTATCGCGTCATTTCAGTGTTAGTAGATGGGGAAACTGTGCTGTTAGTACGTATATTGTGGCCATGAATCTTGCTGCTGGCAGTCTTCTGCGTTTCTACCCATAGTTTGTTGAGTTCCTTGAGGGCTCCCATATTGTCATGAAGGGCATTTTTGAGGGCTGGCTTTTCAACTAACAAGGATGTTAATTGCCAGGGTTTGTCGTGAAGATGCTGCATGGCGTCGGCATAGGATGCCATTGTAGTGTTGCTTTCGTGAAGTGCGTGGTTCATTACTGTTTTCAGCTGGCTTGAAGATTTTTTGTACACTTCTGGAGTGGATGAATTTTCATAAAAAACCTTTAGCTGTTCTTGGGATGCCTTTTGACGAGGAAGCTGTTGCAGATCGCTAACAATAGAACATATATCCAGTAAAGTCTGGTCGTCAGGAGAAATGGAGGAGATGGAGGAAGGTGATTGTGGCATGATTTGTATTCCTTTATATGCTGTAATGGGGTATATCTATGTGCTCCTAAAAATAAACATTATCAGAGAAATATTACAACTTTATTACAAAAAATTAAATAACCTCAGTTTTGGATAAGCTTTGCTTATCCAAAACTGAGGTTAAATAAAGTGGTATTGTTATTAATTATTGGTATTACATGTCTTATCCTGCTTCCAGTATCGACAATGAAGAAGTTAAGAAATTTTCCCGTATCGCCGCTGAGTGGTGGGACACAGAAGGAAAGTTTGCGCCTCTTCACCATATTAATCCTATCAGGATTGGCTATATTAAGGATAAAGTGAGTGCACATTATGGCCAGTTGCACGGCATAAGCATTCTGGATGTAGGCTGTGGCGGGGGGCTGCTTGCTGAACCCTTGGCACGTCTGGGCGCGAACGTAACAGGGCTTGATGCCAGCGCAAACAATATTCGCACAGCCGCACTTCATGCTGAGCAGATGGGAGTAGAGGTTGACTACCGTTGTATAAGCGTGGAAGAACTGGCTGCAAGCGGGGCGCAGTTTGATGTAGTGCTGGCCATGGAAGTGGTCGAGCATGTGGCCGATGTGGAAGGGTTCCTGCAAGCCTGCTGCCAACTGGTGAAGCCAGGTGGACTATTATGTGTTTCTACCTTGAACAAGACCATAAAATCTTTCCTTACCGCTATTGTGGGCGCGGAATATATATTACGCTGGTTGCCGCGTGGTACGCATAGCTGGTCTAAATTTCTGCCACCTTCCCTGGTGGCGGCACCGCTGCGTCGCCAAGGAATGAAAATACAAGCCCTACAGGGGATGTGCTACCGTATGCTAGAGAATGACTGGGTACTTTCTTCCGATGTGCAGGTGAACTATATGCTGCTGGCGGAAAAACCACCTGCATAAAAATCGCTTGTACACCTCTCAACTTGAAGCTCTCTTGCCAAAAGCCTGTGAATTTGCTACTTGAAGATGCATGAGAAAAATTACCTTGACCTCTGAACAAAAGACAGCGTTAGAAGCGCAGCACCGCGTTGAGCGAGATCGTCGTCGTGTTGCAGATAGGATCGGCTGAGGTTAACTAACGCCAAAGGCTTTGAAGCAGTAACCTTCCTAAGTGATGTGGTCGCTAACAGTATCACCCTAAGCGATGTATTTGTCAGCAGTGCGGTGGCACACCGGGTGACTATCACCCAACAAACCGTGGAGGTGGGAACGGGAGTGCTGACGGTTGATGCTTCTTTCGTGACCTCCACAAGCAATACCATCAGTGTGAGGGGCGGTAATGGTGCTGATGTGTTCGCGGGCGGTGCCGGTAGAGATAGCTTACTTGGTGGCGCCGGTGCGGATACGTTTAATGAAACGGTGAAGGGTGCTACTATTGGTGATTATATTAATGGTGGCGATGGTGCAGATAATATCAATATCCGTTCAAATAATTTCACCTCCACCATGACAATCATTGGTGGAACCGGTACCGATACGGTGACTATCACCGATGCGGCCACCATCGTGGATGCAGATTTCACCAATATATCAACCATAGAAGTGCTGGCATTAGGCGCAAGTAGTACCGGCACAATTACGCTAGGTACCATTGCGGATGCCAATACGTTAGAGCTTAATAATAGTATCTATACCGTCGCCTCACTGGATGACAGTGCGTATACAGCCACCTTAACCATTGGCGGATGGGGTGAATACCAGCATTATTGGCGGCAGTGGTGCTGATACGATCATCGGTGGCAGTGGTAACGATACTCTTGCTGGTGGAGGTGGGTTGGATATCCTCACCGGCGGTACAGGTGCCGATCATTTTATGGTGGGGGAGTTGGCACATTTAGGGGTAAGTGAAGCAGCCGCCCCTCATGTGACAGATTTTTCTGCCGGGCAAGGTGATATTGTTGATTTTACATCTGTTTCTAGCCTCACCTATATAGGAAGCAGTGCGTTTATGCGTGTGGCAGGACAGGTGCGCTGGTATGAACTTGGTAGCAACAGCTATGTAGCCGTAGATAGTGACGGGGATTCTGCCGCCGATTATTATATCCGTTTGGATGGCACGTCCCTTTCGCTCACTTCCAGTCAGTTTGCCAATCTCTCCTCCCTCAATGGCAGCAATGGCTTTGTGTTAAACGGGATTGATACGGGTGACAGGTCTGGCATTTCTGTCAGTAATGCCGGGGATGTGAATGGTGACGGGTTTGATGATATCCTCATTGGAGCCTATTTTGCCGCTCCCAATGGCTTTAGGAGTGGTGAAAGTTATGTGGTATATGGCAGTAATACAGCCGGTGTGGTTACCTCCCTTGGTACTTCGAGTGCCGATACGTTAATAGGATCTGCGCTTGCCGATGTGATGGTGGCAGCACAAGGCGATGATGTGGTGAGTGCCCTTGCTGGTAATGATGTGGTGAAAGGTGCTGCCGGTAATGACAGTATTGATGGTGGGGAAGGCAATGATACCCTCTATGGTGG
Source organism: uncultured Rickettsiales bacterium (assembly GCA_964643145.1). Classification (GTDB taxonomy): domain Bacteria; phylum Pseudomonadota; class Alphaproteobacteria; order Rickettsiales; family Arcanibacteraceae; genus CAZXPG01. Next base: position 1,160 of record CAZXPG010000055.1, on the reverse strand, counting down.
CGGTGGATATGATACCTTGATTGGTGGAACAGGAGCCGATAATTTCCGTTTTGAAACCAATACGGATTCAGGTTATGATAGTGATGCTGGGGTATGGGTGATAGATACTATCAACGATTTTAATGCAGGCACGGATTTTGTTGTTACCGATATTGGCAGCGCTTCCTTTGCCTCAGGTGGCGGTACCTATGCTACGCTTACCGGTGGAGTGGGGGCAAACCTAAATGATATCGCTGGCAGTTTTATGCTTAATTCTACGATGGCGTCAGATGCCAATGCTATTACGAGCCTTAACACGCAAGGGGAATATGCGGCGTTCCTCTATGATTTGGATGGTGATAGCACAATAGACGGAACGATGATATTCATCAACACTACGGGCGGTGGAGTGGGGGCAAGTGATCAAGCCACCTTCCTGGTAGTGGCATTGCTTGGTGTAACCGATGCATCAGTTATTGATAATGATAGTTTTATAGACATCTAGGTTCTGTTGACATTTCTACCGCATCCAAATGAGAGTTGCTGTGAAAGCAAGGAATCCGAGGTAAGATTTGGCCATTTTATCGAACCTGGAGAAGGTGATGTCATGATAGGAAAATTTCTACTAGCCATTATGCTTACATTCATATTCCATGAGAAATCATTTGCAAACGATATGCGCACATATCAGAAATATTTTGAGGAGTGCAAAGTCTCCGGCAGCACAACATTATACGATCTTAGAAAGGATAAGTGGATTAAAACAAATGAGCGAAATTCTATAACACCAACTCTTCCAGCTTCTACCTTTAAAATAATGAATTCCCTAATTGCACTTGAAGAGGGGGTTACTTCTATAGACGAAACATTTAAATGGGATGGTACTATACGTAGTATTGATGCTTGGAATCAAGATACCACGCTTCAGGATGCTTTTAGAAATTCTACCGTCTGGGTTTATGAAATATTAGCCAACCGTGTGAGGAAAGATGTTTATTTGCACTATTTGAATCAAATTCATTATGGCAATGGTGACATTGAGCATGGCAAGAACGGAAATTTCTGGGTTTATGGTTTATTCGGCGTATCGCCGATAGAGCAAATTAATATGCTTATAAAATTATATAAGGCGGTTTCAAGGATGAAGTGCAACGGTTTGGTTTAGCATAGCATTTTTGGTA
>CAZXPG010000054.1:0-11857 GCA_964643145.1 uncultured Rickettsiales bacterium | reverse complement strand
AGAAAATCTACGCCATTACGATGCCTATGTCAAAAACTGATGGGTGGTAAGGTATGTTCTTCAATATTTGTAATTTTTCCTATCCGTGTGTCAGTCATTTCTTGTTCAGTGGCAAACAGCGTAGGAAGTTTCTTTATCTCATTAATGGTACTTTTGTTTAACGCCTGGAATCGTTTTTTAAGATGATCTTCTGTGCATTCAAGAAATCTTTCTTTCGGAAAATAAATATAATCATTACCTCCCGACCAAAATTCAGGATTGCTATGCATAATAAGATTATATAGCTCACCACTCATACTATTCCACTGCCTCCTTAGGTTTAGGGAAGTTTAGCAATAAATCGCGGTAATATTCGTATTGCTTTTGGCGCTGTTCAATTTCACGGGGCAAGCCCTCTTGCAGCGAGTTGGTGATGGTATCGAATTTATCGAGAATAGCAACGATGCGGGCTTGTTCGGCGAGTGATTTTTTAGGATCGTTTGGGTAAGGGACAGGAATTTGGATTTTTTTGACTGTTGGAACTGTGAGCTGAGGTATTCCTCCATCTGTTCCTCCAATCGGTGTCATATCTAGAATGTAATTCAAGTACTTTGTGAGAATAATGCTTTTGTTTGGCACGAGCGTTATTAAACGTATAATAGGGGTAAACTTACCTTCTCTAACCGTATGATACCCAATTTTTGCTCCTCTAGCTGAAATAGTTACTGCATCACTTTCAATTTTGTATCCATTTGTGAAGCCATATAACCCCTTATCACCAGTTGCATTAGCATAAATTGGATAAGGAAATTCATCGGAGGGATCGATTTGATCTTTTGCATAATTTTCCGGCAAATCACCTCCAGCTGAAATGGATAAGCAAACTTCCCCTAACGATTTCCACTCCACTTCGCCTTCTGAAAAAGTGAGCAGCTTGTCACGATAATAGTTGTATTGTTTTTTTCGGGCGGTAAGCTCGGCTGTAAGGGCTGTAAATGCGTCTAAAATTCGCACTATCTGCTCCTGAATCGCCAGCGATTTTTCTGGGTTTTTAGGGCATGGAATGGGGATTGGATATTTTTCAAACATCGGCATTCGAAGCGATGTAACAGACGCATGGACAGAGGTCTTTTTTAAATATTGAGCGAAATTATTTCTAATAAAGTGGAATAGGTATTTTGAACTGACATGACTATCCATCACAACAATACGGTACGCCCTTTGGTGAAGGGCGTATTTTCCGGACATGTAATGAAATACTTTTCCAACTCCAACACCATCCCCAGCAGTAATAATTGCGGTTTCGTCAAACTCAAATTCATTGATTGCCCGAGGCTCTTGAGAGCGCACAAAGAAAGGAAACTTTCCATCTAAAACAGCTTCATTTGTATTTCGACTTCCAGTACCGATAATGGCAATCTCCCCTAATGGTTTCCATTCCACCTCCGCACCATCCAGCAATTTTTCTAAATAACTCATGCCTCATCTCCCTTTTTCTCAAGGGCTTTGATGGTTTTATCAAAATCAGAGATGATCTTTTGGGTCTTATTAAAGGCATCATATTCAGCTTCTGCCTTTGCATCGGCGCGTTGTTTGGACATTTTGCCTTTGCCTTCTAGGATCTGATATTTTCTGAATGCTATAAACGCATTCACACTTTCAGCAAATTCTTCCATGGTGAAGGCGGTTTCGCGCTCGATGAGGTCTTCGATATAGTCAAAATATCCTGAAACCGCCCGTTCAAGCCGTTTGATGTCTTTTTCTGGGAGGTAGTTTTTTGCGATCGTCACATCAGATTTCAGGACACGCCCATCAGGTGCGTTCTTCCAAGTGGTCAGCCCCATGTGGTCTTTCCCGCTATCTGCTTTGGAATAAATAATTTCAGCAGCGGTTTGCCCGGCAATCGCAAAATGAAACTTGTTTTGCACCATCGCATAGAACTCCTTGGTGATGGCAGCGTCTTTGTTGTAGTCAAAGCTGCATTCTGCAAAAATATCGGTAATTTGTTGCCAGATGCGCCGCTCGCTCGCGCGGATGGAACGAACGCGATCGAGTAGTTCGCGGAAATAGTCTTTGCCAAAAACAGACTCACCTTGTTTCAACCGCTCATCATCCAGCACAAAGCCCTTCTGGATAAACTCCTTGAGGATTTTGGTTGCCCAGATTCTAAATTGCGTTGCCTTGGCAGAATTGACGCGATAGCCCACGGAAATGATGGCATCAAGGTTGTAAAGCTCGATATTTCTCTTAACATCACGCCCACCTTCGTTTTGAACTATTTCCATTTTGGAAATAGTTGCATCTTCGTGCAACTCACCCTCTTCAAATATATTTTTCAGATGCTTGTTAATGGCGGGAACTTGAACATCAAACAGCTTTGCCATGGCTTTTTGTGTTAGCCAAATAGTCTCACCCTGCACCACGACATCCACTTTGATGTCTTCCTGCGGCATGCTATATATCAGAAATTGAAGTTCTTTGCTCATGCCTCTATCTCCGCAACGATGGCATCAATATCGGCACGCAGTTGGTTTATCTTGCTGACTGTGGTTTCAATCTCTGCATTGAGCTGGATAATATCCACCACCTCGCGATTGTCTTTGGCTTCTACATAGCTACTGACTGAGAGGTTGTAACCCTTAGCCACGATCTCTTCATAGGGCACGGAGGCGCAGAAATGATCGCTATTTTCTTTGCTATCAAACACCCGCATGATTTCGTTGATATGCGCTTCGGTCAGGGTGTTGTTGTTCGTTTCTTTTTTGAAAAGACCACTTGCATCAATAAATTGGGTGTTGGTGTTGGTTTTATTTTTGGCAAGCACCAGAATCGTCACGGCGATGGTGGTGCCATAGAACAGGTTGGGGGCGAGTGAAATAACGGTTTCCACATAGTTATTATCCACCAGATATTTGCGGATTTGCTGCTCCGCACCGCCACGGTAGAAGATACCTGGGAAACAAACGATGGCCGCACGACCTTTGCTTGAAAGGTAACTGAGCGCGTGAAGCACGAATGCGAAGTCTGCCTTGGATTTAGGGGCGAGTACGCCTGCCGGTGCAAAGCGGTCATCGTTAATCAGCGTGGGGTCATCGGAGCCTATCCATTTCACGGAATAAGGTGGATTAGAAACGATGGCATCGAACGGCCTGTCATCACCAAAATGCGGATCAATCAGCGTATTGCCCAGCTTGATGTTGAACTTGTCGTAGTTGATATTGTGCAGGAACATATTCATGCGTGCCAAGTTGTAGGTCGTGTGATTGATTTCCTGACCAAAAAAGCCTTCTTCAACAATATGCGCATCAAAGTGCTTTTTGCCTTGCAGCAGCAGTGAACCAGAACCACAGGCGGGGTCATAAATCTTATTGACGCTGGTTTGTTTGTGCATGGCAAGCTGCGCGATTAGTTTGGAGACGTGCTGCGGCGTAAAAAACTCACCGCCTGATTTTCCTGCATTGGCGGCATAGTTGGAGATAAGGAACTCATAAGCATCACCGAACAGGTCAATCTGGCTACCGTGGAAATCACCAAACTCCAAACCTGCAACGCCTTTAAGCACGGATGCCAAGCGAGTGTTTTTATCCTTCACCGTATTGCCGAGGCGGTTGCTGGTGGTATCGAAGTCAGCAAACAATCCCTTTATATCGCCTTCGGATGGATAACCGTTGGCAGAGGACTCAATTTCTGCGAAGATTTTGGCTAAGTCCGTATTCAGGCTCTCATTGGTATTAGCGTTTTTGGCGATATTGGCAAACAGTTGGCTGGGGTAGATAAAGTACCCCTTAGTTTTGATGGCATCGTCTTTAATCTCTGGCGTAATCACGCTATCAGACAGTTTTACATAATTGATGCTGTCGTCATCGGCCTCGATGTAGAGGGCAAAATTTTCGCTGATGAAGCGGTAAAACAGCGTGCCAAGCACATACTGCTTAAAATCCCAGCCATCGACTGCACCGCGAACATCGTTAGCGATCTGCCAGATTTGACGTTGTAGGGCGGCACGTTGCTGGGTGCTTGTCATGCTGTTCTTCCTCTTTTAATCATTAAAATTTTGTCTTTAGACATCGCACTCTAGTTCCATTTTGGGAAACAATGATGAAAATAAATGAAAATAGGGATAATGCAAGTATTGCAGCCATTTATCAAATAATTTGACCGTGCTTTAGCCAGTAAGAGTGCGCGGGTATAGGAAACACTATAATTTCCTGCACCGCCCATTATCCAAAACTGAGGTTATTTAGCATTGTCGATAAAGAAAAGCTGCCCGTCCGCCAGGAGGATTACTGCATCGAACGCTATCTAAATGATCCCCAAACCACACAAGAAGCAGAGTTAAAAACGGAAATTCTTATTCCAATTATGTAGAGAAAATACCTTCATGGCCCTGATTCAATGTACCCAGAAATTACTACAAGAATTGCCCCATTGAGAAAACTACGCTCCAAGCACTACACGCATAGGCAATAACTGGCATGCCAATATATTGTTGATTGAACGGAGGAAATGCGTTATATTCACCCATGACCAAACATTATACACATTCCTGGTTCCGAAGCTGCTGAAGGCTGATTTCCACAAGCTGGGCGCTGTGTTTTTAAAATATGCCTCCTTGAATCTTACATATGAAGAGCTGAAAGTGCAGCAGCAAATAATAACAGATGATTGCAATAAAGAGCTCCACTTTGTGCCATCAGCCAATCGTAGCATTATGAGTTCTATGAATGAATTGGTGCGCTGCATGCGCTATTATTTATGCTATTGACTATATGGAAGTATATGGCAACCACAGACCTGCGTAAGGCAACATTTTTTATTAGTACCAGTATATGCACCTCACTCTTACAGCCTTAAAAAACCTGATTGATGATATCTATATCAAGCGTGGCAAAGACTATTTTCAGGATGGTTCCGTAGCAATCCTTGACCGATCAAAAGACCGTGTTTCCGCACGTATTCTTGGTTCACGCAAATATCGCACTTCTCTATGGTGGGAAGGTAGCGAACTGGATGGGGAATGTTCTTGTCCTGCCTATGAGGATTTCGGGCCATGCAAGCATATGGCGGCACTAGGGTTTGCGGTGATGGCGGAAACATCCTCGCCATCTTCTTCCTCCAAACCCACTCCAGTTGCGCGTAATACACTTACGCCTATGGAGCGTATCCGCAATTATCTTTCTGCGCTTGATAGAGAGGCCTTACAAACCTTTCTGCTTACTGAAATAGAACGGAATGAGGCGCTTTTTAAGAAGCTTGACCGTCTGGCTTCTACCCACCATGCCAACCAGAAAGAAATTGATGTTCCGCTGCTGCGCAAAATGCTTGAGAACGCTATTATGGTACGGGATTATATAGACTATAGGGAGGCAGCGGATTGGGCGGAGGAAGCTACCGAAGCAATCGAAATGCTTGGTGAGTTAATCACAAAAGGCCACGCGGAGGAAGCCAGGGTACTTACTGAATACGCCTTGGAATTACTGGATGATGCTATTGGTTCCATTGATGATTCAGATGGTGTATCCAGCGAACCGATAGAAAAAGCACTTACCACTCACCTTGCAGCCTGCCGCACCTCGAAGCCTGATCCGGCCAAGCTTGCCCGTTACCTGTTCGAGCAGGAACTTGCCTGTGATCTGGATCTTTTTCCAGATGCACTTTCCGAATATGCAGATGTCCTTGGTGCGAAAGGAGTGGCTACCTACCGAAAGCTCCTGCACGAAGCCTGGGATGCCTTGCCCCCCGCACTCCTCAAGCAACCGTATGATTCTAAACGTTGGACGCTACAGCATATGATGGAAAGGCTCTATCATGATAATCCAAGGCAGCTTGCTGCTATTGCCGAAAAATGCCTGGATAGCAGCTATAGCTATCTCAAGCTTGCAGTATGTTATGAGAAACTCGGTGAAGATGACAAGGCATTTGAAGTTGTCCGTAAGGGGCTTGCCGTTTTTGAAAAAGATCGCACTGATACACGCTTGCTTGAATATGTGATAGACAAACTGCTAAAGCGCCACAAGCATGAAGAATTGCTTACCTTATTATGGAAGGAGTTTAAGAAATCCACTTGTTTTGAATCCTATATGCGCCTTAAAATTTATGCTATAAAATGTAACCAGCAAGCAATATGGTGTGCACAGGCACTTGCTGAAATTAAGAAACAAACAATGACCGGCAAGAGTCAATTTACAGCCATGGGAGCATCGCTCTTAATACAGGTGCTTCTTGAGGAAAACCAGGTGGATGAGGCCTACCATGTTGCCTGCCAGAAAGGATGTAGCGATGAGTTATGGCTTAAACTTGCTTCCTTGATTGGCAGAAATAACGCAGATGATGCGGTAGCCATATACCAGCGTATTGCCGAGAATTACATTAGGCAAACCAATAATGATAGCTATACCAAAGCACTTCGGTTGATAGAAAAAATACAAGATTTGTGGAAACAAACAGCTGACGGAAAGGTCAAGCTAGCTGCTTATCTCCTCCAGTTACGCGTGAGTCATAAACCCAAGCGTAACTTCATGAAAATGCTTGATGCGCTATGAGTTTAGGCTTGTTTACTTCAACACCCACTCTCCCTTCGCACGTATCGCTTCATACATGCTATCAGGTGCTAAATCTAACCTCAGTTTTGGATAAGCTACGCTTATCCAAAACTGAGGTTAGCTATTAATTCTCCACGCAAAATAGCTTGTTCGTGCACCTTAGCTTGAGCTAGCCTTAGTGTACGATCTATCTCTGCATCCGTTGCTGCCTGTTCCTCAAGGCGTATCTGCCTGGGGGTTAGCAGCTTTCCCATACCTTTCTCTGCAAGAGTCTCCCACATTTTAATATATAATTTTTCACCAGGCCATCCCATAGCTATAATTACCATTTTAAGAAAAGTTGGACTATTCAGTCGGAACGTCAAAAATGAAGGTTGGAACAAGTGGTGCACCCGGCGCGATTCGAACGCACGACCCTTAGACTCGGAATCTAATACTCTATCCAGCTGAGCTACGGGTGCATAGAAGAAGGTGTTACAGGAAGCGATGCATAATGAGCGCATCAACTAACCCTAACGTGCCATGATTAAAACCTTGTGGGATGGTGCCAATTACGGCAAACCCCAGTGACTTCCACAAATTCACGGCAGCAGTGTTAGTACTTACCACAAAATTAAACTGTATGGCAAGAAAACCTTTGCATTTTGCTTCATTTAAACAATGTTTTCCCATTGTACGGCCTATTCCTCTGCCTGCATATTGTGGATTGACCATAAAACTGGCATTCGCCACATGCGACCCATAGCCAGGACGGTTTGCACGGAGTACGTAGGTTCCCGCTATTTCGCCACTAATACGGGCAACATAGGTAAAAGCATCCTTTGCCATCCAATATTCTTTCATCGCATCCTGGGAACTGTCAGCCACAAAAACATAGGTATCTTTGCCTTGTATGACCTGATGGATAATAGGCCATATCGCCTCAAAATCACTATTATGCGCATGTTCAACTACAATATTATCCATCATCGGCTAACTCCAGATAAACTCTACCGGCATCTGAATATCAGGATGCAAACTCTGATGCACTGGGCAACTCATAGCTGCCTTAACCAGCGCATCCTTCTGCTCGGCATTTAACAGGACAGGCACCGTAATCGTTACCCGTAACGCTGCAATCCGCCGGATGGGGCTGGCGACCATCTCTTTCTTAACCACCACGCTGCTACCTTCAAGGGCAATGTCCAACTTTCTGGCAGCAATGCCCATAATGGTCAGCATACAGGAACCAAGTGCCGTTGCCACTAAGTCGGTAGGAGAAAAACTCTCGCCACGACCGTGGTTATCTTTGGGTGCATCGGTCATAATATGGGTGCCAGAAGGCCCATGTGTTGCCGCACAACGCAATTCCCCCTGATAGGCAATAACAACAGAAACCATATATTTATTCCTTTCTTAATTCCATCTTGAATCCCTCATGGGAATCAGCAAACCCTAAGCGCTGGTAAAAACGGTGCGCGTCTTTCCGCAGCTTATTGCTGGTGAGTTGTACAAAACGGCACCCTTGCTTGTTTGCTGCATCTATTGCCCACTGCATCATATGCTGGCCAATCCCCTGGTTGCGATAATCAGATGCCACATGCACGCCTTCGATAAGTGCACGTTTTGCGCCATAGAAACTCATATTGACGATAAAGGTTAGCTGTAATGTTCCCACTACTTTGCCGTTATCTTCTGCAACGATTAAGCAATTATTCTTATCCGTATCAATAGCTGCAAAAGCTTCATAATAACATTCGGGGATATGCTCTTCTTGGCTCTCACGCCTGCTTCCCAGCATATCATTTGCAAACAGCTGTACAATAGCTGCTACATCGTCTCGCGTCGCTTTACGCAATAGGATCATTTTACTGCGGCTTCAACCATAATCTCAACAGCGCACCCTTCCCCGGCCAGCTTGGCCTCAACCGTTGCACGTGCAGGGGTTTTTCCTGGTACCACCCAGGCATCCCAGGCTTTATTCATTTCAGCAAATGTGGCCATATCAGCAAGCCAGATATTGGCTTTAAGGATGCGGGTTTTATCGCTATTCGCCCGTGCAAGCAGCGCGTCAATCTGCTGTAGAATATCCTGGGTCTGCTCGAAAACAGGTTGGCCTACTGTTGTTTCCGCTATCATCCCGGAGAGATAAATCTTCCCACCATGGATTACCGCTTCACTCATACGGTTACCCACATCAATACGCACTATATCACTCAATTATACCTCTCCTTTATCAATCCGGCGTGAATATTGGGCCTCTATCAAAAAGCGTCATTGCTGCTGTCATTGTAGCATAGTCCGTTCACAATGCAAGCATCACTATATTTGCATTGTGAACGGAGGTTATCTAAGGCACGTCCTCATTCTCCCTTCTAGTACCCACCTCTCACTTGTGGTACCATTCCCGCTATACCAATAGCACTACTTATTAAGCCAATACCGCTAATACATGTTGTAGGATTTCCCTCCTGTAAGCCATGTGCCAGCAATGCAGCCCCACTACATCCGAGCACTGTACTTGCTAGTTTCTTATTAACACCTACCTGAGCAAGCCCAACGCCTGCTACCAGACCAGCTCCTATAGCCATAAAAATATTTCCGTTAGAGATTGCATTACGGACTTGCGACGAGGGCACAGGGCCAAGTATGCGGGTTAATGCCTCTTTATCGGCTGTTTTTACTGTATTATCGGCACTATATGCGCAATCTATGAATGCGCGTTGATGAGGGGCATCTGTCTTATTTAGATCAAAATCCCAACCTATTTTCCCACGCATACAATCCTCTATACTCTCCATTCTAACATGGTCGGTCATAATAGTATAAGGCGATAACTTCTGATTACAACCAGCTAGATATTCCTTTTTATTACCTTCGCGTATTTGAAGCAAACCCTCCTTTTGCAAATCGGATAAAAAGCTCTCACAGGGTGCTTGCAATCCTATTGTCTTAAATAATTGTACCGTTATTGTGTTAACCGTATAATCTTCTCCTGTAATCCGTAAGAAATTATCTGGAAGAATAATGACGTGTGCATCTACTATTCTGGGGGTATCAGGAAGTGCTTTTGATGAAGTTTCTTGCAATATTGTAAAACTACCGGCGGAAACGACAGTTGATGTTTTTGGAACCCTACCTTCATACTGAGCCTGATAATCACGCAGTGTTATTAATGGGATAGTATCTTGAAGAGCATCAGAGGATCCAGCAATAAGTATTTTACGTGCACCTACTGGCAAAGAGGGCCAATCATCGTGTTCGATCAACTCTACATTGGCATAAGAGGGTATTTCCTGCATTGCCTTTCTTACTACTTGTTGAGTGGCAGCGTCAACTGATGTGAGGCCATTTGCCTTTCCTTCTACATTGCGAGGATGAAAAGAAATATAAAAAATATTCGGTTCATTTTGCATGTAGGGCTGTTGCCAACGCAAAGGATTGGGATCAATTAAATGTTGCGTAATAACTGCTGTCATATCAGGGATAGCGTTAGTTTTAACTTTGGATGATTTTGGCATTTTATACTCACATTTTTAGTTAATAAGTTAACTAAAAATGTATATTGATCGTCTTTGAAGATCAATATACATTTGCAGGATAAACGTATGATCTGGCATATTAGGCACTAGTATCCAATAAAATGAGAGGGATACGATTGCAAAGGCTGCCTCACGCTCGAAAGCACTGTATAATACAGTTTAGGTTATTCTCGCAAAAACAACAGCTATGATGCGGAATGCCTGCAATAACGGCAAGGCTTTCATCAACAACATTTCACAAAATTATTAAGAATTTATTACAAACACTTTAGGGCATGTCCTCAATTTAGCTGTCCCATATAAATCAACTGTAAATTGAACAAATATGTGAGATTCTACCTTGATATCCAAGGGAGGGTTTTACATAAGTCAGCCGCCCATTGGTTACATGCTGGAGCGCAAAGAGGGAAACCAGAAAAACGATATTATCCTCGATCCTGAGAGAGCGCATCTGGTGCGTAAGCTGTTCGAGATTTATGCCACCGGCGACCATAGCTATCAAGCGATGGTCAAGGTTGCTGAGAAAATTGGGTTAAACAATGCTCGCGGAAAGAAAAAAGGATTAGCGCGAGCGCACATCTATAGCATTTTGCAAGACCCGTTCTATTATGGGGTAATGCATGTCAAATCGCGTGGGGAATTTTATCCGCACCGATATGAGACCATTATCAGCAAAGAGCTGTTCGACCAATGTGAGGATGTGCGTATGGGGCGCAAGCGGTATGTTGGAGATTACGATAGCATCGACTTCCTGTTTAAGGGGATGCTGACCTGCGCCGTTACGGGCCGGAAGGTTACCAGTGAGCGCAAACGTAAGAAAAAGGCAAACGACGAACAGGTTGAATGGATTTATCTGCGGACGCAGAATCCGGAAAATCCTGATAAGCACGTCTGGGTGCGCGAGGAAGAAATTGTCGCACAAATTGATACTGCGCTCCGGTCGCTGGCGTTAGCAGATGAAGGTATGCTTAATGACTTGCTGACCTACCTGCACAAAACGCACGGCAGCAAAAAACACGTCCACCGGACAGAAGGCCGTGATCTGAAGCAGGAGCATGAAGATATTCAGGATCGCCTGGACAAGCTGGTTGATCTGATGATCGAAGGACGCATCGCGGATGACGACTATCAGAAGAAACACCGCGCTTTGAAAGACCGGCAGATTGAAATTGTAAACCGCATTCGCTCACTGGATACGGTGGACGGGCAATTTGCTAAACAGATGGATTACTTGATCAAAGTGGCGCATGGAGCGGCGAATATCTTTGCCGGTTCTGAGATTTCTGAAAAACGGGAGCTTTTGAAAATGTTTTTTCAGAACCTACAATTAAGAGGCAAAAATCTTGAATATACAATGGCTTCACCATTCGATGAATTTGCAAAATGCCAAGAAATTGCAGAATGGTGGGCGGTACTAGATTCGAACTAGCGACCTCCACGATGTCAACGTGGCGCTCTAACCAACTGAGCTAACCGCCCCTTTTTTGCAGGAAAACTAGAAGCGCCAAGATACGGTGTTGGATGCGAATTGTAAAGGGGTTTAGTAAAATTTTTGCAGTATATGCTCCAATGCAAGCAATGCTGCATAAAGCAGGCATTGCGCAGCATTTCCGCGTCCCCTGCATTATGTATCTTTAGATGTATGTAAATAGGACTTACGCGAAATTATTGTACAATTAATTGAAGTTAAGGTAGAGTACCCCTAGCTGGAATAAGGATGGGGGAAGTGATGGGACGGGCTAGGAAAATAACGCGGATAGATTAACCTCAGTTTTGGATAAGGTTCATGTTTTTTAGTGCTGGTTTGTTGGTTTT
>CAZXPG010000053.1:0-11954 GCA_964643145.1 uncultured Rickettsiales bacterium | reverse complement strand
TTCAAATAGTTGACAGTTTTGGATAAGCGTAGCTTATCCAAAACTGAGGTTGTTTAGCGGTTTTTATGCTTGAGATGGGCAGAAGCTGGGTTATAGTAGGGGCATCATAACAAAAAAACTTAACCTCAGTTTTGGATAAACGTATCTAGAACCGAGGTAAACTTACATTATCAGAGAGGTCATTATGTTTACTCGCCCTGCTACTGCCAGTGCTGCCGCCATCACCATTTGTGGTAACGATAACGTCGATCACAGTACGGTGCTAACCCCGGAGGCATGTGCTTTTCTGCTGGCATTGTCTGAACGTTTCGCCGCACGTGTGGAGGGGGTGCTTGCAGAGCGGGTAAGGCGGCAGGGTATTATAGATAGTGGCGTATTGCCTGATTTTTTGGAAGAAACCGCCTCTATTCGTGCGGCAGACTGGAAAGTGGGGGCTATCCCTGCCGATTTACGTGACAGGCGCGTAGAAATTACGGGGCCTGTTGACCGCAAGATGGTTATTAATGCGCTGAATTCAGGTGCTAAAGTCTTTATGGCAGATTTTGAAGATGCCCATTCCCCCACCTGGGAAGGGACGATTGCGGGCCAGGTTAATATGCGTGATGCGGCAAATGGCACGATAGCCTATGTGAGCCCGCAAGGAAAGCACTACCAGTTGCAGGAGAAAACGGCCACGTTAATTGTGCGGCCACGTGGTTGGCATCTGCAAGAGCTACATGTGGTGGTGGATGGCAAACCCATTCCTGGGGCATTATTTGATTTTGGACTGTTTTTCTTTCATAATGCCCATACATTAATAGCAAAAGGCTCGGGGCCATATTTTTACCTTCCCAAACTAGAACATTACGAAGAAGCACGGTTGTGGAATGATATATTCCTCTTCGCGCAGGAAGCGTTAGGCTTACCGGTGGGTACAATCAAAGCTACGGTGCTGATTGAAACCATTCTAGCAGCATTCCAGATGGATGAGATATTATATGAATTACGCGACCATATTGTTGCCCTAAATTGCGGGCGGTGGGATTATATCTTCAGTTGTATTAAGAAATTTAAGAATTACCCCGATCGTGTCTTCCCAGACCGTGCCCAGGTAACGATGGAATCACATTTCCTGCAAAGCTATTCGCAGTTGCTTATTCAAACCTGTCATCGTCGGGGTGCGTATGCTATGGGAGGAATGGCGGCGCAAATTCCAATTAAAAATGATCCAGAAGCCAATGAGCTAGCCTTTGCCAAAGTGCGGGCAGATAAGGAGCGTGAGGCGCGTAATGGGCATGATGGCACGTGGGTGGCGCATCCAGGGCTGGTGCCTGTGGCAATTGAGGTATTTAACTATTTCATGCCAAACGATAATCAGTTGCATGTACTACGTGACGATGTGCATGTTACCGCTAGTGACCTGCTTCAGTTGCCCGAGGGCAGCATCACCGAAGCGGGGATGCGTAACAATATCAGTGTTGCAGTGCAATATCTTGCCTCATGGCTGGGAGGGCAGGGTTGTGTGCCGATTTTTAACTTGATGGAAGATGCGGCTACTGCTGAAATTTCCCGTTCGCAACTCTGGCAGTGGGTGCATTATCCCAAAGGAAAACTAGAAGATGGTACGCCCATTACCGTAGCATTATTTCAGAAAATAGCGGAAGAAGAGCTTGCTGCTATTCGTAATATGGTGGGAGAGGAACAGTATCACGAAGGACATTACCAAACGGCAGCCACGATTATCGACAACATTGTGACGCAGGAATGTTTTACCGAGTTCCTGACATTGCCCGCTATGCATTACCTATAGAGGAATAAAGATGAAATAATATTTTTATTCCTTCATTTATCAGAATGTTAGGAGGAATATCACATGCATCATATATATTTACAAACAGCCATTTCACAGCTGGAAAAAGAGTGGAATGAAAACCCAAGGTGGCGGGGTGTTAGTCGCCCTTATAGTGCCAAAGATGTGGTGGAGCTAAGGGGTAGCCTGCCCATTGCCTATACGCTAGCAGAGCGTGGGGCAGAAAAATTTTGGCAGATGCTGCATAGCGAAAACTATATAGCCGCACTGGGGGCGTTGACCGGAAATCAGGCCATGCAGATGGTGAGAGCCGGGGTGAGGGCTATTTACCTAAGCGGTTGGCAGGTGGCGGCCGATGCGAATAATGCTGGGCAGATGTATCCTGACCAGAGCTTATATCCGGTGGATAGCGTGCCTTCGGTTGTGCGGGCGATAAACAACAGCTTGCAACGGGCCGATCAGATTGCCTGGTCGGCGGGTGATAATACTACCCACTGGTTTGTGCCTATTATTGCCGATGCGGAAGCAGGGTTTGGTGGGGTATTGAATGCGTTTGAACTGATGAAAGCGATGATTGAGGCGGGGGCAGCTGCTGTTCATTTTGAAGATCAGCTTGCTTCGGCGAAAAAATGCGGGCATATGGGGGGCAAGGTGCTAGTACCAACCCGTGAGGCGGTGCAGAAGCTGGTTGCAGCGCGGTTGGCCAGTGATATTCTAGATGTGCCTACGCTTATTATTGCGCGTACGGATGCCAATAGTGCTTTCCTGATTACCTCCGATATTGATGCTGCTGACGCTGCTTTTCTCACCGGTAGGCGGACAGTGGAAGGGTTCTATAGGACAACAGGTGGGTTGGATATGGCAATAGCACGTGGGTTGGCCTATGCTCCTTATGCGGATATGCTTTGGTGTGAGACAGCCCACCCTGATCTTGGGGAGGCGCAGCGTTTTGCTGAAGCGATACACCGTCATTATCCTGGTAAACTATTGGCGTATAATTGTTCTCCTTCTTTTAACTGGCGAAAAAACTTGGATGATGCAGCTATTGCTTCGTTTCAGCAAGAGTTAGGGAAGATGGGGTATAAGTTCCAGTTTATTACCTTGGCTGGGTTCCATAGTCTCAATCACAGTATGTTTGATCTGGCGTATAATTATAGTAGAGATGGTATGTCAGGCTATGTTGCGTTGCAAGATAAGGAGTTTTGTGATGAGATAAAAGGTTATACGGCAATAAAACATCAGCATGAGGTAGGGGCAGGGTATTTTGATAAAGTAAATATCGCTATTTCTGGTGGTGATGAATCTCTTTTATCTCTACCAGAATCAACGGAAGAAGAGCAGTTTATTGCGACGCGTCATTGAAAAGTGAAGGTTTTCTTAAGAATAATGTAATTATTCCTTGTCTTATAGGGGGCGAGCGATATATAAATATCCCTTTTTATGAAGAAAGATGTGGCAAGTAGGTAATGCATAAATACAATATTTCTGTTTGCCACCAGTCTTACAGGTGCTGTGAGGGTAGTTGGTTTGCTGGTTACTTGCAAAAAAAACAGGAGAGAGACATAATATATGAAGCTTTGGCATAAGGTAGTAATAGGGCTGGTTGCGGGTGTGATTTTTGGCCTGCTGGCTGGCGATAAAACAGTTTATGTGCTGCCGATTGGTACTGTTTTTATCAATATGATTAAAATGGTGGTGGTGCCTCTGATATTTTTCTCCCTTATCTCGGGTATCACGAGCATGACGGACTCTAAGTCCTTGGGAAGAATTGGTATAAAGTCATGTTTTGCTTATGTTTCCACCACTGCCTTTGCCATTGTTATTGGGTTAGTGAGTGCTATTCTATTTAAACCAGGATTGAATGTTAACCTTGATCAGTTGACACATAGTATGGCGATGCCGAGTGTTGGTGCACCGGCTGCTGGTGCAAAAAATGCAAGTTCCATTATTGATATTCTCATTGATGTTGTGCCGACCAATGCTATTGGTGCTATGGCCGAAGGTCACATACTCCAAGTTGTTTTCTTTGCGATATTTACCGGTATCACGCTTAATTCTATGGGGCCACAAGGGAAAAAACTGATAGAATTTTCCCAGATGATGGCCAAGCTAGTATTTAAGATGATTGGTATTATTATCCAACTTTCTCCCTATGGTGTTTTTGCTCTAATTGCCTGGGTAGTAGGAACGCAGGGGTTGGATATTCTGCTATCGCTGGCCAAACTTGTGGGCGTAGCCGTTGTCGCCTGTTTCATCCAGTATCTAGTATTTGGTATGTTTATTTCTGTTTTTGGGCGTATTTCTCCGATGCCATTTTACAGAAAGAGTGTTGAATATCAGATGCTTGCATTTGCAACGAGCAGCAGTAAAGCAACACTTGCTACAACAATGCGCGTCTGTCAGGATAAGCTTGGTGTATCAAAGAGCAGCACGTCGTTTGTGTTGCCGCTTGGTGCTTCTATCAATATGGATGGAACCGCAATTTATTTGGGTATATGTGCTATTTTCTTTGCACAGGCAACAGGTACAGTGCTGCATGGGCACGACTATTTTATGATTATCTTAACAGCCACTCTTGGTTCTATTGGTGCAGCGGGGATACCAGGGGGGTCGCTCATCATGATGTCTATGGTGCTTTCCGCTGTTAATCTGCCGCTAGAAGGGATTGCGCTTATTGCAGGAATTGACCGTATCCTTGATATGTTGCGTACTACAGTAAATATCACAGGCGATGCGGCTATTACATTGATTATCGATAAAACTGAAGGTACATTAAACGAAGAAGTGTATAATTCTGCCGATATGGTATTGGCTGAAGATGGTATGGCATAAAAAAACATTGAGCAAAGAGGAGAGGGTATTTACGTAAACCCTCTTGTAAAATGAAATTTTATGTTTTATAGATAGTGTATAATAATGGTTATTCTAGTGAAGGTGCTTTATGAAAAAATGTACTAGGTTAATGGTTATACCTGCTCTTATGATGCTGGTTTTGGGCGTTTCTACTGTCAAAGCACCAAGTGCCCAGGCGGAAGATAAGTTTATTACAATTGGCACTGGAAGCGTAACGGGCGTATATTACCCTACTGGGGGGGCGATATGCCGGTTAGTGAATAAAGGGCGTAAATCCCACGGGGTGCGTTGTTCAGTTGAATCAACTAGCGGTTCCGTTTATAACCTAGAAGCACTTCGCAAAAATGAACTTGATTTTGCTATTGCTCAGTCTGATTGGCAGTATAATGCTTATAATGGTATTGATTATTTTGTTGAACAAGGGCCTAATAAGGGCCTAAGGTCGCTATTTTCTCTGCATAGTGAAGCATTTACGGTGGTGGCACGTGCGGATTCTGGCATTAAAACATTTGAAGATTTGAAAGGAAAGCGTGTCAATATCGGTAATCAGGGGTCAGGTAACCGTGCTACGATGGAAGTGTTGATGAAGGCGGAAGGCTGGACAACAAAGGATTTTAAAGAGGCACTTGAGTTAAAAGCATCTGATCAGGCCGATGCATTATGCAATAACAAAATTGATGTAATGATCTACAGTGCAGGCCATCCTAATGGTGCGGTGCAGGAAGCTGCGACAACATGCGAAACGGTGATTGTGCCTGTTTCTGGTAGCAAAATCGATGAGTTGATAAAAGCGCATCCCTATTATGTGCGGACGGTTATACCTGGTGGAATGTATCCAGGTACGCCTAATGATGTTGAGACCTTTGGTGTCAAGGCCACGCTGGTCACTATGGAAGATGAAGATGAGGATGTGGTCTATCAATTGGTAAAGGCTGTATTTGATAATTTTGATAATTTCAAAACATTGCATCCCGTTTTCTCTACGCTTGACTTGAAGAAAATGGTAAAAGAGGGAAACATTGCGCCTTTACATAAAGGGGCAGAACGGTATTTCAAAGAAAAAGGTTTGTTGTAGTCCTATGTATAAAAAAATATTATTTCCAATTGATATAAGTGATGAAGAGTCTTGTGCAGCAGCCTTCCCGGCCGTGCTTGGTTTGGTGGAGTCTTCTGGTGCTGAACTTACCGTTATGACCGTGGTACCAGATTATGGTATCAACATGCTACAGCAGTATTTCCCTAAAGGGTGGCTGGAAGAAATTATTAGTAAGGCAACTAACGATCTGCATCGCATTGTAGAAAAATATAGGCCTGCTGGTATGCGTATTAATGAAGTGATTGGTCGTGGTGCAGTCTATGAATCTATTCTTGATACTGCGGAAAGCAAAATAGATGCTGATTTAATTGCAATGTATTCTTCCAGCAACCGTCCTGGTGAGCGTGACTATCTGCTTGGGCCTAATGCTGCAAAAGTAGTGCGTCATTCTAAAAAATCTGTTCTTATTATCCGGTAATGTTCCTTACCCCATTTAGTAGAGGTTAGAGAGAGAGCTATGCGGTTATATACAGTCTTAGAAGAGACATCTGCCCTTATTGATGAACA
Organism: uncultured Rickettsiales bacterium; assembly: GCA_964643145.1. Lineage (GTDB taxonomy): Bacteria > Pseudomonadota > Alphaproteobacteria > Rickettsiales > Arcanibacteraceae > CAZXPG01. Next base: position 5,709 of record CAZXPG010000053.1, on the reverse strand, counting down.
GATGAATCTGCTGCTGCCGCAGCCCGAATATGGTAAAGAAGGCAGGCTTTTTGAGGCTATGCGTTACTCTACTATGTCACAAGGAAAGCGGTTGCGTCCTTTTATGGTAGTTGCTTCAGCGGGGTTATTTGGAGTGGGAAAGGCATGTTCCCTGCATACGGCCGTAGCAATTGAATTTGTTCATGCCTATTCCTTGATTCATGACGATTTGCCTGCCATGGATAATGATGATATGCGTCGTGGTCAATTGAGTTGTCACAAGAAGTTTGATGAGGCAACCGCTATTTTAGCGGGTGATGCGTTGTTGACGCAAGCGTTTGAAATTCTAGCAGCTCCGGTTACTCATGCAGATAGTGCGGTGCGGGTAGAGTTAATTAGCAGCCTGGCCAGGGCGGCGGGAGGCCGTGGTATGGTAGGTGGGCAAATGATGGATCTTGCCTGTGAGCATAAGAACCTTACCATTAATGAAATTACGCGCCTACAGCGAATGAAGACAGGTGAATTATTTGCCATTTCCTGTGAGGCGGGGGCAATTTTAGGCAAGGCATCACGTAATTTACGTATGGCACTTAAAGGCTATGCTTATGCTATTGGTCTAGCCTTCCAGATTACCGATGATGTGTTAGATGCCGTTGGCAGTGCGGATAATACGGGTAAATCAGTACGGAAGGATAAAGCGGCAGGGAAAGCGACGTATGTCAGTTCTCTTGGCCTTGATAAGGCACGTGACCAGGCACGTATGCTCTCAGACCAGGCGATTTCGCATTTAGAAGTGTTTGATGAGCGTGCTAATTTGCTGAGGGAACTTGCCCGCTTTGTAATTGAAAGGCAGGGATAATTATATCCCTGCCTTGTGCTTATTCCGTTTCAAAAGCAGTAGTGTTAATATCGTTCGAGCTTCCTTTAATAATTTGCTCCACTTTTAACTGGGCTTCCTTGATTTTTTTCTCACAATGTTCTTTAAGCGCATTGCCATATTCATAGCTTTCAATGGCGGCCTCCAATGTTTCTTTGCCCATTTCAAGTTTTTTTACGATAATTTCCAATTCTTTTAAGGCATCTTCAAAAGACATGTGTTCGATTGCGGCAAGTTGCGTGTTCTTTTCTGTGCTAGACATTGTATTTTTCCTATAGTATGTGTTGAGAGTCCTTTTCTTATTCATATGACGCTATTATATATACTGCTCACAGTTCAAGAATTGGTTAGGTTGCAATGTGAGCAGACTAGCCCCAGTGCAAGCAATGCTGCATAAAGCAGGCATTGCGCGGCATTTCCCCCTGCATTATGTATCTAAAGATACATAATGCAGGAACGCAAAAATACGGTATATACTGAAACCACTCTTCAAGTGGTTTCAGTATATATAGCGAAACTACTTAGAAATACTATATAAAGGTTTGCTATGACAGTGCGAATTTATCAACCTGCTAAATCTGCTATGCAATCTGCCCCGTGCCCAGAGGGGGGCAGTAGTAGGGAGTGGGTGTTGGAGTTTGAGAATAATAGCCAGTTTATTGAGCCACTGATGGGATGGACGGGTTCCACCACGATGTTGCCAGAACTTACGCTATATTTCAAAACATGTGAGGATGCTATCGTCTATGCGGAAAAGAACCAGCTTCCCTACGAAATATGGCAACCGCAGGAAAAACGGATAATACCAAAATCCTATGCCAGTAATTTTAAGTAATTATGCAGTTTCCGTCCTCATTTCTTGAGCAGTTACGTAACCGGATTACGCTCTCTGAAATTGTCGGTAAACAGGTGCGGCTTACCCGTAAGGCCGGTTCCCATATGGGTTTATGCCCATTTCATCCCGAAAAAACACCATCCTTCTCGGTGAGTAACAGCAAAGGTTTCTATCATTGTTTTGGGTGTGGTGCCCATGGTGATGCCATAACCTTCCTGATGAAAAAAGAGGGGATGAGTTTTATAGAGGCCGTTGCCCATCTGGCCGCGCATATAGGGATGGCACTGCCTGAGCAGCCTGTTAGCAAGCAGGAGCAAGAACAGCAGCAGAAGGTTTCATCTACCTATGAAGTAATGGAGGAGGTGTGCAGATGGTATGAGCAGCAACTTCTTTTGTCGTCTGGGCGGGAAGCGTTGGCATATTTCATGCAGCGCGGAATTAGCCTGGAAGCGGTTACAAGGTTCCGCCTGGGTTTTGCCCCTGAGGGCCGTCATGCTTTAGAACATGCCATGAAAGCCAAAGGAATCCGCGTGGCACAGCTTGTAGAAGCAGGAATAATGGGTACGTCGGAGAAGGGGGAACATTATGACCGTTTTCGTGGCCGGATTATATTTCCCATTATGGATAGCCGTAACCGTGTGATTGCATTTGGTGGACGCATTATCCGTGATGGCCATCCCAAATATATTAACTCCCCTGAAACGGTGCTGTTTAAAAAAGGGGAGGTGCTTTACGCTGAGCATCTGGCACGTAAAGCTGCCTATGAGCAAGAGAAAATTATCGTGGTGGAGGGCTATATGGATGTTATTGCATTACATATGGCAGGAATCAATATGGTGGTTGCGCCACTTGGAACGGCACTTACGGAACAGCAGCTCTATCGCTTATGGCACTATGCTAAGGAACCGATACTGTGCCTAGATGGCGATACGGCTGGAAAACGCGCCATGATGCGGGCAGCATTGCTGGCATTGCCTCTATTGAAACCAGGGTTTTCCTTGCGTTTTGCGGTGTTACCACAGGGAGAAGACCCTGACGATACCATCAAACAGCATGGTATGGGCTTTATGGAGCGGCTAATCGCTTCTGCATTGCCACTTTCCGATATGGTGTGGAACCATGAATATGGCAAGGAACAGCTGGTTACGCCCGAGGAAAAGGCGGCTTTTGAACAACGTATGATGCGTTATGCCGAAACCATTCAGGATGCGCAGGTGCAGGGATATTACCGCCGCTATTTTTCGTCTAAAATATGGGAAATGGTAAAGCGCTTTTCAACGTATACTAAAGAGAAAGCGGCTATATCGAGTAAAGCGGCCATTCTTATCCCTGAAAAACAGCCTGTTATTTACATAGATGAATGTAGGATGATGGCAGTTATACTCTCGTATCCAAGCTTACTTGCCAATGAGGATGTCAAAAGGGCATTTATTAGCATCGAGTTTATGTATAGCAATCTTGATAGATTGCAGACGGCAATTTTAGAGTTATATGATAGAATCACTAATGTTGACGAGGTAGAGGGTAGTTATCGTATTGCTGCAAAAGATTTCCGTCAGCATCTTGAAAAAGCAGGTTTTATTGATAATATACATTATCTCTGCAAGCTTCTGCCCTGTAGTGGCACTGAGCAGCAGGGGGATGGGACGTTTTTATGGCACTACGCACTGAGTAAATATCGCCTCTCGCTCATGAAAGAGGAGTGTAGAGTGTTATTCTCACAACTTACTGTAGAGGCGGAGCAGAAGGCAAAAGAGTATTGTAACCAGATTGCAACGCTGGAAAAACATATATTTGAGAAAGAACAACTCTTATTAAACAGGGATTGATGTCGTGATAAGGCGCATTCAGCTCTTTTATCTAACAGGCAGGTCCTTTGATATGGTATATTATGGTTAAAAAAACAACACAGGCCGAGCTAAAGACGGTTCCACAAAAATCTACAGTTGTGGGGAATGTTCCTGAAAATATCGCAGTTGCGCTGAAAAAGCTGTTAGCTGCGGGTAAAGCGCAGGGGTTCATCACCTATGACGAGATTAATAATGTGCTCCCTCATGAACAATTCACGCCAGAGCAGATGGATAATGCTATGGCTGTTATCTCTGATGCTGGTATCAATATTGTCGAAAGTGAAGAATGTATTGATATGGACGGAGATATGGAGTTTGGTGTTGAAATTGATGATGAAAACGAATTTGGCGAGGTAGAAGAGGACGATATTGGCCGTACCGATGATCCGGTGCGCATGTATCTGCGCGATATGGGCGGTGTTGAACTGCTTTCGCGTGAGGGTGAAATTGAAATTGCCAAGCGTATTGAAGAAGGCCGTGAAACCATGATCAGGGCACTATGCGAAAGCCCATTGGCTATGCGTGAGTTTATCCGTTGGTATGAAGGCTTGGTCAATGAAAGAATATTGCTCCGCGATGTGATTGATCTCGATGCCACCTATGGATCGGGGTTTGATGGGGTGTTCAATGACAATGGTGCGGAAGCAAGCCGTACATCATCATCAATAGAATTCTCTAACTATCCATCACGACGTCACGATGACGAGGAAGACTATGAGGAAGACGCTGAAGATGGTGTCAGTGAAGATGACTACGAAGAAGAAAGTGAAGATGAAAGCGATGAAGACGATAGTGGTACTGAAGGTGTAGCAGAGAAAGAAGAATTTGATGATGAGTTTGAAGATAATAATATCTCACTTATTGCGATGGAAAAAGCATTGTTACCTGTAGTGCTTGAAAGTTTCAGCAATATTGCTCGTCTGTGTGAAGAGTTGCTTGCTCTACAGGAGAAGCGTTTAGCACATGCGTTTGATAATGTGCCACTTGCAACAGGCGTTGAACAGCGTTACAAGCAGTTAAGTGAAGAGCTCGCTGCCTTGGTGAGGGAAGTGCGCCTGAATGAGCATTGTATTGAGTTGATGGTAGAGAAACTCTATGCCATTAATAAGAAGCTCATTTCCATTGAAGGAAAGTTGATGCGTTTAGCTGAAGCGCGGAAGGTGGATAGGAAGAGTTTCCTAAAACACTATATGGGTTCCGAGATGGATACGGAATGGCTCGATAAGGTAGTTAGCCTGAAAGAAAAGGGCTGGCGTGATTTTGCAACGGAAGACCGTAATGATATCCTGAAAGCGCGTGCTGATATTGTAACAATTGCACGTGATAATGGTAGTAGTGTAACAGAGTTCAAGCAATTGGTAAATGCGGTGCAGAAGGGAGAGCGTTCTGCAAGTAAAGCTAAAAAAGAGATGATTGAAGCGAACCTGCGGCTTGTGATATCCATTGCCAAGAAATATGCGAATCGTGGCCTGCAATTTCTTGATTTAATCCAAGAAGGCAATATTGGCCTGATGAAAGCGGTGGATAAGTTTGAATATCGCCGTGGCTATAAATTCTCCACCTATGCCACCTGGTGGATACGGCAAGCGATTACCCGTTCTATTGCGGATCAGGCAAGAACCATCCGTATTCCTGTCCATATGATTGAAACGATTAATAAAATTATTCGTACGTCGCGTCAGATGGTGCATGAAATGGGGCGCGAGCCCACACCAGAGGAGCTGGCAGAACGGCTTTCTATGGCGGTGGATAAAGTGCGAAAAGTCATGAAAATTGCCAAAGAACCTGTCAGTCTTGAGAATCCGGTAGGGGATGATGATGGCAGTTATTTAGGCGATTTTATTGAGGATAAGAATGCGGTGCTGCCGGTCGATGCGGCGATTCATTCCAATCTGCGTGAAACTACAACACGGATCCTTGCTAGCCTAACCCCGCGTGAGGAGCGGGTATTGCGTATGCGTTTTGGTATTGGTATGAATACAGACCATACGCTTGAAGAAGTGGGGCAGCAATTCTCGGTGACGCGTGAGCGTATTCGTCAAATTGAGGCAAAAGCCCTGCGAAAGTTGAAACATCCTTCGCGTTCACGTAAATTGCGTGGGTTTCTGAATACATAACCTCAGTTTTGGATAAGCTACGCTTATCCAAAACTGTCAACTATTTGAAAA